>JAGQOU010000017.1 GCA_020427145.1 Planctomycetales bacterium
TGCCCCACGTGCAGCCCGTCGCCGCTGGGGTAGGGGAACATGTCCAGCACGTACAGCTTCTCCCCCTGCGGCAGCGCGGGCGCGGCAAACGTGCCGTGCTCGTCCCAAAAGGCTTGCCACTTCGGTTCAATCGTCGCGGGGTTGTAGCGAGGCATCGTGCGGAGAGGTCAGTGGTGAGAGGTCGGAGGTCAGAGTCGCCAGGCCGCGACGGGCGGGCTCGCCGAGTGCTCAGCAAGCGCACCGGCAGCGCAAGGGCGACAATTGTAACCGCGACGACGCCCGGCGAGAACGGCGGGGAAATGGGCCAGATTGCGGCCCGCCGGCCAAAATCAGCCCGTACTGCGTCCGGCGAGCATCCACAGGCCGCCGGCAATCGCCACCAGCAGCCCGCCGCCGATCATGCCGCCGCTTTTCAGGCCCGACGCGGGCGTGCGGCCTTCTTCCAGAATCACCAGCTTGTCGGTGTCGAGCCCCGGGAAGCTTTCGCGAAACATCTCGGCTTCCTCGCTCCCCAGCGAACCAATCGTGTTGATCACCAGTCCTTGCAATGAGTCGACCGACCCCCAGTCGTTGGGAATGGCGCCCACGGTTTTGAATTTCTTCGATTTCACCAACACGGCGAAATCTTCCAACGACGGCAATTCGGCGTCGGGCACGTTATCAATGTCGCCGTTCTCTTGGGTCAACTTGGCGAGTTGAACCATTACCGGATGGTCGTAGGAGAGCACCGGGTAGTAGCAGTAGTTGACCTTCGCGCCGGGGCCCGGGTCGCCGCCGCCGCCCCGTTCTTCCTCGTACTCATACACGCAGGCGTTGTAGAGCGCCACATGCTCGCCCAGTCGCCAATGGTTGTTCTCGGGAACCGTGCCCGCTTCCACTTCGGCGAGCGCCACGTCGACCGGTTCGTCCGTGGTTCCGTTGCTGACGCGAAACTCCTTGATCCCGAACCAGGCGAGCATGCCGCCCAGGACCACCATGGCGATTTTGAGACGGAACACGGCGAGACTCCCGGGGATTTGAGACGAGAAGAGGGGGTGAGCCGCCGCCGCGGAGTTCGCCAGGGCGGCGTCGGTGATCTTACTGCGGTTCTCCGTCGGCGCAAACCTCGGCGCCCTTTGACGTTGCTGGAATTGGCTGGGTACCATAGCGGGTTCGCGGTCGCGCCAGCCCGGGCGAGCGGGGGGCGTCAGCCCCCTGTTTGCTTGAACCCTCGCAAGACGCCATCCAACAGGGGGCTGACGCCCCCCGCTCGCTGGCGGTTCGCACGACTTTTTCACACCACCAAATCAATCGCGTTGCCTTCGCTATGGAAAAAACCAAGGTCGCCATCATCGGACTGGGCACCGTCGGCAGCGGCGTCGCCCGTATTTTGCTGGATCACGGCGATCGCACGGGCCGCCATGCGGGACGCACGCTGTGGTTGGAAAAGGCCGTGGTCCGCGATCTGGCCAAGGCCCGCGACTGCGATTTGCCCGCGGGCGTGCTGACCGACAACGTCGACGACGTGATCAACGACCCCGAGATCACGCTGGTGGCGCAGCTCGTCGGCGGATTGGAACCGGCCCGAACGATCATGCTGCGGTTGCTGGAGGCCGGCAAGGATATCGTCACGGCCAACAAGGCGTTGCTCGCCGAGCACGGTCCGGAGCTGTTCGACCGGGCCCGGGAGCTAGGCCGGTCGATTGCGTTCGAGGCGGCGGTCGCCGGGGGCATCCCCATCATCACCAACATCAGCCAGTGCCTCAGCGCAAATCAAATCACGTCGCTGCACGGCATCCTCAACGGCACCAGCAACTACATCCTGTGCAAGATGCACGAAGAGGGGGGCGGCGACTACGCGGCCGCGGTGGCCGACGCCCAGCGACTCGGCTACGCCGAGGCCGACCCCACGATGGACGTCGACGGGTCCGACGCGGCGCAGAAGCTGGCGATCCTCGCCCATCTGGCGTTCGGCGCCCGGCTCAATTGGCGCGATATTCCGCGAGTGGGCATCGATAAGGTCGACCCCGTCGATATCCAGTACGCCAAGCAGATGGGCTACCACGTGCGTCTGCTGGCGATCGCCGACCTGAAAGACCGCGGGCTCGACTGCGAAGTAACTCCTGCCCTGGTGAAGGCCGGCAGCCCGCTGGGCGAAGTGAACGGCCCCTTCAACGCGGTGCTGGTGAAGGGGGACGCGGTGGGGCCGCTGTTCTTCCACGGCCAGGGCGCCGGGCAAATGCCGACCGCCTCGGCGGTCGCCGCCGACCTGATCGACAGCGCCGCAGGCCGCACGGCGATCACCTTCCGCACGCTGGAATTATGGTCGGATGCGGTGAAAGGCGTCGATCAAGCCGACTTCGCCGACTCCACGGGGCGTCGCTACGTGCGGCTGATGGTCGACGACCACCCCGGCGTGCTGGCGGGAGTGACCAAGGCGTTCGGCGACGAGGGGATCTCCATCGCCAGCGTCCTGCAAAAGGAACCGCTCGCCGGGGAAGACGTCGTGCCGCTGGTGGTGATGACCCACGCCGCCAGCGAAGCAGCCATCGACAAAGCCTGCGCCACGATCGCCGCGATGAAGTCTTGCCGCAGCGAACCCGTGAAGATGTGGGTGCGCGATTGAGGGGGAATTACTGAACCACGACGGCACGACGGGCACGACGGAATGATGTACGAGCCGATTTCTGACGCAACCGAAGCGATTGCTCGACGGTTCTTTGATACGGCGTTTGAAGTGCATCGGCAACTTGGGCCAGGATTGCTGGAGTCGGTCTACGAAACGTGTCTGTGTTACGAAATGGATCGAATCGGATTGCCCTATCAGCGGCAGCTGGTCGTGCCAATCCGCTATCGAGAGTTGATCATCGACGATGGATTACGGCTGGACTTGCTCATTGCGGAAGAAGTCGTGATCGAACTGAAGGCAATCGAAGCGCTATTGCCAATTCACGAGGCGCAGCTGTTGACCTACCTGCGTTTGACGAACAAGAGACTTGGCTTTCTGGTGAATTTCAATGTGCCGCTTCTGAAACAAGGCATCAAACGCATCGTCCTGTAGTTCACTAGGCGATATCGCCCCGCCGCGAAGGCCGTCGCGCCCGTCGTGTCGTCGTGGTTCAAATCAAGAACATAGCAATCATGAAATACGTGATCATCATCCCCGACGGCGCCGCTGACGAACCGCAGGACTTGCTGGGCGGCAAGACGCCGCTCGAGGCCGCTGCCACGCCGGCGATGGACGCCATTGTTAAGCAAGGCGTTATCGCCACCGCGTGCCATACGCCGAAGTCGCTGCCGGCGGGGTCGGAAGTGGGCAACATGAGCCTCTTGGGCTACGACCCGCTGACCAACTTCACCGGCCGCGCTCCGATCGAAGCCGCGGCCCAGGGGATTCAACTCGCCCCCGAGGACTGGGCCATTCGCTGCAATCTGGTCACGGTCCAAGATCAGGTGATGCGCGACTTCACGGCCGATCACATCAGCACCGAGGAAGCGACCGAGTTGCTGGCCGCCGCCAACGAGGCGCTCGGCGGCGACGGACTGCAGTTCGTCCCGGGCGTGAGCTACCGCAACCTGCTGCTGTGGCGCGGGGCCGAGCGACCGGCGCCGTTCACCATGGACCTGCGGGCCACCCCGCCGCACGATCTCACTGACAAGTCGGTGAAGAACGACTTCCCCCGCGGCCCGGGCAGCGACGTGTTGCATGAACTCATGGCCGCGTCGGTCGACGTGTTCGCCGATCATCCGGTCAACAAGCGGCGCATCGCCGCCGGCAAACTCCCCGCCACCAACGTCTGGCTGTGGGGCATCGGCAAGACCCCCACGCTCGCCCCCTTTGCCGAGGCTTACGGCCCCCGCGGCGCCATGATCACCGCGGTCGACTTGCTGCGGGGCTTGGCCGCGTTGGTCGGCTGGCCGCGGATCGAGGTGCCCGGCGCCACGGGGTATCTCGACACGGACTACGCCGCCAAGGGCCGCTACGCGATCGACGCCTTGGACGATCACGATCTGGTGTGCGTCCACGTCGAGGCGCCCGACGAGGCCTCTCATGAAGGGAACGCGGCCGAAAAGGTCAAGGCGATCGAGGAAATCGACCGCCACGTCGTCGCCCCCCTGGCCGAGGCCTTGGCGAACCGCGGCGATTGGCGGATGATGATCAGCCCCGATCACCCGACGTACCTTGCCACCAAGACCCACACCCACGGCAATGTGCCGGTCGCCATGGCCGGCACGGGCATCGCCCCCGACAAGTTCACCAGCTACGACGACCCAACCGCCGCCGCCAGCGACTTGGCGTTCGACGAAGGCTGGCGCGCGATGGGGTGGTTTGTCGGGAAACGCTGAACCGCCAAGGACGCCAAGAGCGCCAAGGGGGAGTAATGGCAGTTGTTGAACCAAGCGAACGGGTCGACGAGTTGGCGAGAGCCGTGATCGGGGCCGCCATCGAAGTCCACAAAGTGCTGGGCGCCGGTTTCCTTGAGTCGGTCTACGAGGAAGCATTGTGCGTGGAGTTGGCGCTGCGCGGCATTCCCTTCGAGCGCCAAAAGCCGATTGCATTGACCTACAAAGATCAAAAAGTCGGCGAAGCGAGACTGGACCTACTCGTTGGCGGAGAATTGGTCGTCGAGCTCAAAGCCGTTGAACGAATCCATCCCATCCATCAAGCTCAAGTGATTAACTATTTGCGGGCAACAGGATTTCAACTGGGCCTGCTACTGAACTTCAATGTTGAACAAATGCGACAAGGCATTGACCGCATCATCCTGAGTTAGGTATTTCCCTCTGTTCCCCTTGGCGAACTTGGCGTCCTTGGCGGTTCAATCAAAGCAGACTTAAGAATTCCATGTCCTTAATCGTTCAAAAATTCGGCGGCACCAGCGTTGCCACTCCTGAGAAGATCACGGAAGCGGCTCGCAAGGCGATTCGCGCCCAGCAGCAGGGTCACCAGGTGGTCATGGTGGTGAGCGCCATGGGCAAGAACACCGACATGCTGGTCGATCTGGCCAATGCCGTGTGCAGCGGCCCCAGCGCTCGCGAGATGGACATGCTGCTGTCCACCGGCGAGCAGGTGAGCGTCGCGCTGGTGGCGATGGCCATCCACGAACTGGGTGGCAAGGCGACCAGCCTCACCGGCGGGCAGATCGGCATCAAGACCGACAACAGCCATACCAAGGCTCGCATTCAGTCGATCTCCACCGACCGGATGCAGACGCTGCTCGACGACGGGCACATCGTGATCGCCGCCGGCTTTCAGGGCGCCGACGACGAGGGGAACATCACCACGCTGGGTCGTGGCGGCAGCGACACCACCGCCGTGGCGTTGGCCGCCGTGTTGCAGGCCGACGAGTGCCAGATTTACACCGACGTGGACGGCGTCTTCACGACCGACCCGCGCATGGTGGCCCAGGCGCGCAAGATGGATCGCGTGAGTCACAACGAAATGCTCGAACTCGCCAGCCTGGGCGCCGGCGTCATGCACAGCCGATCGATCGAGTTCGGCAAGAAGTTCAACGTGCCGATCCATGTGCGCAACAGCGGCAGTTTCACCGACGAACCGGGGACCGTGATTGGCCCCGATTCGGAGAGCGCCGACCGTCCGGTGAGCGGCTGCGCACTCACTAAGAGCGAGGCGCGCATCAGCCTGATTGGCGTGCCCGATCAGCCTGGCACCATGCACCAAGTGTTTGGCGTCATTGGAGCCGCCCATGTCGCAGTCGATATGATCGTGCAGGACGTGGGCGCCGACGGCCTGGCGGATATCGCTTTCACGGTGATGGAAGGCGACCTGGCCGCCACGCTCAAAGCGGTCAAGAAGGTGGCTTCCGACTTCGGCAACGTCGAGGTGCAGTGCGAGGAGGGCCTCTCCAAGGTCTCCGTCGTCGGCCTGGGAATGGCCACGCAAACCGGCGTGGCCGATCGCATGTTTCGGGCGCTTGCTGACGATGGCGTGAATATCAAGGCGATCACCACCAGCCAAATCAAGATCTCGGTGTTGGTCGACAAAGCCGACGGCCAGAAGGCGCTGCGCGCCGTGCATCGCGAGTTCGAATTAGAGAAGCCGCCGGCGGCGCGGAGCGATTTTTCCGAAGACCACGGCCGGCTCGAACAATCCAGCCCCGCCGACATCGTGGCCCGATTGCAGCGAATGGAAGACCTGACGATTGATAACGTCACGCTCGACCAATCGCAGGGTCGCATCACGGTGACCGACATTCCCGACGAGCCGGGGATTGCGGCGCAAATCTTCGAAGCGGTCGCCGCCGAGAACCTGCTGGTCGACATGATCGTGCAGGGAGCCGGGACCGACGGGCTGGCCGATCTCAGTTTCACCGTGCCGCGCGACGTAGTGACCAAGGCCGTGCAGGTGGTCGAGGACGCGACGCGCGATCTCAACTGCGGCCCCATCGAATCGGAACCGGCCATCGCCATCCTCAGCGTCTTCGGCATCGGCATCCGCAGCCATGTCGGCGTGGGCGTGCGGATGTTCGCCGCGCTGGCCGAAGCGAAGGTCAACGTCGAGATGATCAACACGAGCGAGATGCGCGTGAACGTGGTGGTCGACAGCGCCCAAGGCGACGCTGGCTTGCAGGCGCTGAAGGCCGCGTTCGCCGACGTGAAGTCGTAACGCGACGACGGCTACAGGCGGTCCCAGTCCGGGGTCCAGGCGCCGTTGGCGTCGATCCGCTCGTCAGTCTCCTCGCCGCTGGAGTCGCTGCCGACTTGAGCGGCGCGTCGGGACAGCGTGGGCAGTTGATCGCCATCGACCAGCGCTTCGTCCCGTGCCGTCGCGAACGACGCGTGGTTCTCCGTGGGCGCCGCGAGGAATTGCGGACGCCATGAGTGCGGCGACGGGGACGCCGTCAGTCGCTCGGTCGTTGCGCCGTTTGCCGTCCGCGCGATGTCCAGCGGGAACGGAGCATCCCACAGGGCGAACGCAGCGTCCGCAACCGCCGGCGGGGTCTCCTCGACGACTTCTTGCTCCGCGGACGGGATCGACGCAGCGATTGCACTGGCGGCGAGGGGACTGCCGGGGCTGGCGTAATTCACGCCGAACGTCTGTTGCCAAGGAACCAGGTCCAGCCCGTCGACTGTTCCGTCCTGATTCCCGTCGGCCGGGAAGGGGTAGGCCGTCGCGGCCTGGTAGATGCGGAAATTGTCGACATACGACGTGCCGGTCATCGTCTGCGACGCGGGATCGCCCTGCGACGCCAACGCCACGAGATCGGCGTCGGTCAGCCGGTCGAGGTTGGCGCCCGGCACGTTCAAATCGACGAAATCATTGGTGACCAGCGGCTGCCGTTCGAAGTAAACGGTGAACTGATCCGTGACGAAGTTGAACAGGATGCCGTAGCGGTACCATGTGTCGGCGGAAATCTTGCGGCCCGTCTCGACAATGACGCCGTCGCCCTGGCGTTGATAGACGACGTCCAGCGTCGTAGCGTCGACGCCCAGCGAACCGAGCAGGCCGAACCCTCCCGCGTCGTCGTACGCCTGCACGCCCAGGAAGGGCCCGAGGCCGCCGTTCACGGCGCCGGTGGCGCTGGCCCGCATGTCCCACTCCACGAACACGAACTCGCCGCTCGGGGCCTGCTCTGCCAGCGGCACGCCCCACCAATTGTCGACCGCCGCGGCGCGATCAATCTGCACGGCGCGACTGCCGGTCGGCACGATGGTCGATTGCACCGTGGCCGTTCCCGCGGCGGGTCCGAGGCGTTTCCACTCAAACTGCCCGTTGAGCAGCGTTTCGGAGAATTGCTCGAAACCCTCGGTGTCGAGCGTGGACGTCGTGGCCGGAGTGTTGCCCCCGTATTGGCGTTGCCAGGCGAGGAAATCGGCGCCGTTGACCACCAGATCGCCGTTGTAGTCGCCCGGCAGACGCGAGACAGGCGTGACCGCGATTTGGTAACTGCCGCCGGCGGCAGCGCCGGTGGTCGGGCTGGGTGCGGCGGAGTTCGCCGCGGCGGCGAAGGACGCTTCCACGATCTCGAAGTAGTAATCGGCGGTGGTCGTCGGCGTCCAATGGATGCCGGCGGGCGCCCCGTCGGCGCCGAAGGCCGTGGAGATCTCCGTCGAGCCGTCCGGCCCCACCAGCCGCAACCGGGCTCCCGGGAGCGTGTCGACGGTCGTTTCCACGCGGTACTCAATCCCCGCCACCGCGCGGACGACGAACCAGTCGGCGTCGCCATTGGGATCGAGTTCGCCGGAGACGCTCAGCGGAACCGTCAGTCGCGTGGCGTTTTGGGCGTTGTCGCCGTGGTCGTCGGCGCCCGCGAGGAGGAGGCGATAGTCGCCCACGTCGGTTTCTAGAAGCGACGCGACTTCGATAAAAAAGACGCCGCTGCCTGGAGCGGTCCAATCAATGGCAGGGGACTCGTTCGGTCCACCACTGGTTTCAAGCTCCGTTGTTCCGTCGCTGTCAATGAGGCGAACTCGGGCTGCCGCCAAAGCCCGAGGTTCGAATTCGATGTGATATACGACGCCTGCTTCGGCGTCAAAAGCGAACCAGTCCCGATCGCCGGGCAACTCGATTGCGCCTGGGGACGAAGTCGGGTCCGATATCAGAGTTGCGCCGCCGACGTCGTCGCCGTGATCGTCGACAACGACGATTTCAAGGTCGTAGGCGCCTGTCGATCCCAAGAGGCTGCTAGCTTCGATATAAAATACGCCGCCTGTCGGGGCGCTCCACTCGATCGAGGCCGGCGATTCGGGTTTGGCGACGTCGGCCGCGTGTTGTGCCAGTCCGTCGCGATCAATGAGTCGCAATCCGACAGTCGGCGCGGAGTCTACAGATAGATCAAACCGATAGCGCGCTCCGGCGACGGCGACAAACGCGAACCAGTCGGCGTCGGACGGCTGTTCAAGGGCGCCCGCCACCGTGCCGGGCGCCGCCAACGATGCGGCATTGGCGGAATTGTCGCCAAAATCATCGTTACCGGTGATTGAGAGTTGGTACGAACCGAGTTTTTCCGGCTGGGCCGCCGCAACGACCACGTAGTATGTTCCCGCCGCGATCGGCGTCCACGACAGAAATGCGTCGGAATCGCCTGGGCCGTTGTTGACCGTCGGCAATTCGGTCGCTCCGTCGATGTCATAGAGCCGCAGGTTGGCAGCGGACAGCGAACTCGTCAACGCGGTGAAGGAGTACGCCTCTCCGGCGACTGCATCGAACGCGAACCAATCCCAATCGCCGACCGATTCGATTCTGCCTGGGGTTGAGCTGGGGTCCGACGCGAACGTGGACGATGCGGCGTCGTCACCGTGATCGTCGTCAACGGTAATCGCGAGTTGGTAATCGCCTTCAAACGCACCGACCCCCTTCACTTCCAAATAGTAAACGCCTTCGTTCGGAGCGATCCAGTCAAGGGCTGACGCGGGGCCGTCCGGGCCGTCGTCGTTACCCGCCAGCACGGTGACTCCGTCCGAGGCAAACAGTTGCAACTCCGAATCGGCAAGCGTCTGCAAAATCGTCGCGAAATGATACTGAGCACCGGTCACGACCTGGAAACTAAACCAATCCGAGTCGCCGGTGCGCAAGATGCGTCCGTTGGTGATCGACTCCACAGTGACCGCCGTAGCGTGCCCGGCGTCGTTGCCATGATCGTCGGGCTCAAGTACTGATCCTATGACGGAGAGAGAATAGGGACTCTGGTCGGCGTCGTTCGACTGAAACGAAATCTCGCCGGAGTAATCGCCGAGATCGCTCGAACTGACTAGGCTGACGGAAAACTCGTTGGACGCTCCCGGTGCGACGTTCGTCACAAACCCTGATGCGGAATATCCCGCCGGCACGTCAAGCGGCGTTGTAACGAGCTCGACGTTTCCGTCGTTGAACAATCGCAGAGTCTTGACGGCGTCCAGCGAGCCCTGAAAGATTTGCCCGAAGTCAAGCAGGACCGAGCCATTCGTCAACAGTTCGTCCGTCGCGGCGTCGACAAGAAGAATCTGCGCGAAATCACCGGCAGACACTGTGATCTCTTGAATGGCAAGATTGTTGTATTCGTTACCTTCGGCGACTGCGGCCTGATCGTCCGCGGCAACGATAAGGTAATAGGTTCCCGGGGTTAGGCCGGTGGGAATCGGAACCGCGAGGCGCGAACGTTGAATCAATTCGCCGGATGCGAGATTGTCGGTCAGATCGATGAGCGGCGTGTCAGAGTCGTCCAGTTGCGGGTCAGCTGACAGATAGACTCGCGTGACAAATGCGCCGGTGTTGGCGACGCCTTGATTAGCAATTGTGAAGTCAATTCGCGCCGTTCCGCCAGCGAGAATGGCCCTGTCGAGAACGTCGACGCCGCCGGGAACAGTCAGATTGGCAAGTCCGCCTGAAGCCACCGCGTCGGCGAGGGCCTGAATGTCAATCCGGCGATACCATTGCAGGGTGTTCGTCACATTGTCGTCTTCATCGTCTCCATCGAAGATCGGCGTTCCCGTATCCGCGACGTACGTAGCGAATTGCTCGCGCGTCAGGCGCTCTCCCGTAGTCTGAACGGAGAGCTGCTGCATGAGCGCCGCCACGCCAGTGACCATCGGAGCAGCCATGCTCGTCCCGCTGAGAACCGCTGTTCCGCCACCAATGGCCGCCGCTGTGATCGCAGCGCCAGGCGCCATGACGGTCGTGACGGCAGGATGTCGCTGGCTAAACGAGACAATGCGGTCGGCGCCGGTCGAAACGTCGCTGGCGCCGTCCGACCAGCTATAGGGACCGCCCGCGTCGGCAGACCAAACAGCGCCGATCGAAAGCGAATTTGGATCTGAGGAGGGATAAGCAACGCCCGGTACGCTGCTCTTCGAAAAGAAAGTGTTGCCCGACGAGGAAACGACGATGACGTCTTGCGCGGCCAAGGCGGCCAATTCGTCAGACAGGCCTAATTCAGGGCGCGCGGTAGGAGAGCTGCTATTGTCGCCGAACCCCAGCGACATATTCACGCCGACGATGTTGTACTCGTCAACATGGGTTGCCGCCCATTGCAGCGCCGATTCCAACCCCTCCGCAGTGCCGAATCCGGAGGCGCCGAAGACCTTCAGGGCGATGATGTTGAGGCCTGGCGCCATGCCGCCGTAAGTTGCATCCTGCGATGCAATGATACTTGACACGTGCGTGCCGTGTCCAAGACTACTGTCATCATTGGCATCGCCGCCGCTGCCAATGAATTCGGCTTGATAGACGATACGATCCGCGATGCCATTGCCGTCAGCGTCGGGTCCGAAGAACGGATGGTCGAGATCGATGCCGGTGTCGATGACGACGACTGAGTAGCCCGTTCCGTCAACCCCTGCGAAACGCGGGTCATTTTGAAATGCGGTCAGTCCTATCAGCGGCCCGGCATTCGTGAGGGCGATCCCCGGAACCTCATACGCGTTCGGAAAAATCGGCGCAGGATCAATGACCGTGGCGATCGCGTCGACCGGGGCCGTCGACGTGATGGCAGCCATGGCCGCTTGCACGGTCGCTTCGCGCTGGCTCCACGCCGCCTCGGCAAGCGGATCGAGGGGCGCCAGCAGGTCGCCGGTCGAGCCAAACGCGTCGGCCGTCAGCGCCAGCCGACACTCCAAGGGTTCGAACTGCAAGCGGCGAAACGCCGAGTTGTTGCGACGAAAGCGGGCGGACGATTGTGGCGGCATTTGATTGTCATTCCGTTGTCCAAAATCCCGGTGCGGTCGTGAGTGGCGGCAAATTGTCGCTGGGAGCGCCGGACGAGTCGAGCGACGACCGGCTGCCGCGGGCGGCAAAATTACGCCGTGATTCAAACCGGATTAGTGTAGAGCTTGTCGTCACGTCTGACAAAGATTTAGTCGCTCGGGGTAGAAACGCCGTGGAAAGACGGCCGAGAGTAAGGCGGTGGCGCGTTCGCACCCGGCGCCAGCAGTGGCTTTCCCGTTGCCGAGGGGCGTGTCGCGGCCGTTCAACAGTCTTGAACGCCCGATTGGCGTCCCGGCTGGCGAGCAGAATGCCGCCGCCGGCGTCCGGTTCGCCGCCGGTTCCGAGCTGGTTGAAAAACACCGCGCCGCTGGCGCTCCTGGCGACACAAGGGGCGGGCAAACGGGGGGCTCCAAACGGCAGGCGCTTGGCGCGCCCGGGCCATCGCGATCGTCACTCCAGCGTGATCAGCAGATCGCCCGCCTCAACCTGCGTGCCTGCGGCGACGTGGACCTCGGCAATCTTGCCGTCGGACTCCGCCAGGACGGTGGTTTCCATCTTCATCGCCTCGAGCGTGAGCAGCTTTTGGCCCGCGGCGATTTGCTCGCCGGCCTGGGTGGCGACGATCACGACCAGGCCCGGCATGCTGGCGCCGACGTGCTTGGGGTTCTTCGGGTCGGCTTTGGTCCGCTGCACGATGTCGCCTTCCAGCGAGTGATCGGCGACGGTCACCTCGCGCGGCTGGCCGTTCAGTTCGAAGAACACGCTGCGCGTGCCGTCGTGGTGCGCGTCCCCCACGGTCATGAACTTGACGATCAGCGTCTTGCCCGGCTCGATGTCGACCGCAATCTCCTCGCCGGGGCTCATGCCGTGCAAAAACACCGGGGTCGGCAACACGCCCACATCGGAGTATTGCCGTTGGTGCGCAGCGAATTGCTCGAACACCTGCGGGTACATGAGGTAGCTCACCACGTCCTGGCCCGTCGCGTCGCCTTCGACCATCTCGGCGACTTTGGTGCGCGTGGCAGGCAGGTCGGCCGGAGGGATGCTTTCGCCGGGGCGCCCTTCCAGCGGCTTCTCGTCGCGGAGAATCTTGTCGCGAATGTCTGCGGGAAATCCGCCCTCGACCTGGCCCATCCGCCCGCCCAACAAATCGAGCACCGAACGCGGATACGCCAACTCGCGGCTGCCGGCCATCAGGTCCGCCGTGCTGAGATCATTGGCCACCAGGAACAGCGCCATGTCGCCCACCGCCTTGGACGTGGGCGTCACTTTCACGATATCGCCGAACAGCTGGTTCACGTCGGCGTACACCCGGCACACTTCGGGCCACCGCGACGACAGCCCCAGCGATTGGGCCTGCTGAAACAGGTTGGTGTACTGCCCGCCCGGCATTTCGTGTTGGTACAGGTCGCTGCCCGCAGCGAGAACCGGGCTTTCGAACGCCGTGTAGAACTCGCGGGCCTCGCGCCAGTATTCGCTGATCTCGTCGAGCGCTGCGCCGGACAGCGGGCTCTCGCGCGGCGTGTTGCGCAGTCCCTCGACCAACGTGTTGAGGTTCGGTTGCGAGGTGCCGCCCGACATGGCGGCCATCGCTGCGTCGGCAATGTCGAGTCCCGCGCCGGCCGCGTTGAGAATGGCCGCCGCTTGCACTCCGCCCGTGTCATGCGTGTGCAAGTGCATCGGCAGATCGACCGCGTCGCGCAGCGCCTTGACCAGCACGGCCGCGGCGTGAGGCTTGCACAACCCGGCCATGTCCTTGATTGCCAGGATGTTGGCGCCGAGTTGTTCCAACTCTTTGGCGAGTTTGACGTAGTAGTCGAGGCTGTACTTGCTGCGCCGCGGGTCGAGGATGTCGCCGGTGTAGCAGATGGCGGCTTCGCAAATCGCCCCCGCTTCGCGCGTCGCTTCGATCGCGACCCGCATGTTGGGAACCCAGTTGAGCGCGTCGAAGATGCGGAACACGTCGATCCCCGCCGCGGCCGCCTCGCGGACGCACTCGCGCACCAGATTATCGGGATAATTGGCGTACCCCATGGCGCTGGACGCCCGCAGCAGCATCTGAAACAGGATGTTGGGGACCCGCTCGCGCAGCTGTTCGAGACGTTGCCAGGGCGATTCTTTGAGAAACCGCATCGAGGTGTCGAACGTGGCGCCGCCCCACATCTCCAACGAGAACAGGTCGCTGCAATTGCGGGCGTAGGCGTCGGCGATCGCCAGCAGATCGTAGGTCCGCACCCGTGTGGCCAGCAGCGACTGGTGCGCGTCGCGCATCGTAGTGTCGGTCCACAGCAGCGGTTTCTGCTCTTTCACCCACGCGCAGAATTTCTCGACGCCCAACTCCTGCAATCGGTCGCGCGTGCCGAGCGGCAGCGGGGCGTTGTCGTCCACGGCGGGCACAAGCGCCGGCTCGCGCCGGGCGCTCACCGGCTTGTCTTTGACAATCGGATTGCCGTTGACGATCACGTCGGCGATGAACTCCAGCAGCTTGGTCGCTCGGTTCTGCCGGAAAGCGAACTCGAACAACTCCGGCGTCTCGTCGATGAAGCGCGTCGTGCAGCCGCCGGCGAGGAAGGTGTCGTCGGTCGTCAGCCGGATGAGAAACGGGATGTTCGTTTTCACCCCGCGCACGCGGAACTCCTGCAGGCAGCGTTCGGTGCGACCGGCCGCTTCGACGAAGCTGCGGCCCCAGCAGGTCACCTTCACCAGCAGCGAATCGTAGAAGGGGTAAACAACCGCCCCGGAAAACGCCGTGCCGCCGTCGAGCCGCACGCCCATGCCGCCCGCCGAGCGGTAGTGCGTCAGCTTGCCGTAGTCGGGCATGAACTTGTTGCCCGGGTCCTCGGTCGTCACGCGGCACTGGATGGCATAGCCGCTCGTGGCGATCTTGTCCTGCGACGGCAGGTTGATCAGCGGACCGTCGAGCCGCTCGCCCTGGGCCACCAGAATTTGCGATCGCACCACGTCCACGCCCGTGACTTCCTCGGTCACGGTGTGCTCGACCTGGATCCGCGGGTTCACCTCGATGAAGTAGACCTCGTTCGCGTCGGCGTCCACGAGAAACTCGACCGTGCCGGCGTTGTCGTAGCCCACGGCCCGGCCGATGGCGACCGCGGCGTCGCAAATTTTCTTGCGCACCCCCGCGGGCAGGTTCGGCGCGGGGGCGATCTCCACGACCTTTTGATGCCGCCGCTGCACCGAGCAGTCGCGCTCGTACAGGTGAACCAGGTTGCCGTGGCTGTCGCCCAACAACTGCACTTCGATATGCCGGGCGCGGGAGATGAACTTCTCGATGAAGATTTCGTCGCTGCCGAACGCGGTGAGCGACTCGCGGCGGGCGGCCTCGAAGGCGTCGGCGAAATCTTCGGCGCGGTTCACGACGCGCATGCCGCGCCCGCCGCCGCCGTGGGCCGCCTTGAGGATAATGGGAAACTTCAGTTTCTCGACGGTCGCCAATCCGCTGGCCGCGTCGGCAATCGGCGTGTCGCTGCCGCCCAGCACGGGCACGCCGGCTTGCACGGCCACTTGGCGCGCCGACAGCTTGTCGCCCAACTGCTCCAGCAACTCCGTGCGCGGCCCGACAAACACGATCCCCGCGTCGCGACACGCCCGGGCAAAGCTTGGGTTTTCCGACAAGAACCCGTAGCCGGGGTGGATGGCGTCGATCTCGCGATGCTTGGCCAGTTCGATGATCGCGTCGACGTTGAGATACGACGCCAGCGGCTTGCCCGGCTCGCCGATCGGGTAGGCTTCGTCGGCCTTAAACCGGTGCAGGGCGTAGCGGTCCTCGTGCGAGTACATCGCCACGGTGCGAATGCCCAACTCGTGGGCGCTGCGGAAGACGCGAATGGCAATCTCGCTGCGGTTGGCGGCGAGCAGACGGCGAATCGGTTTCATAGACGGCGAGAGCGGCGAGAGAACAGGTGCGGCAATACAGATCGCGGGGCCGCGGCGAGCGGCCAAAGCGTTCCAGTATAGCGACCCCGCCGGCCCCCTGCAGGGCGCTACAGGCAACGGGAGGGAGAACTGCAAAGTTCTGATTTGAGCCGCCAAGCTCGCTTAGCAACAAGAGAATTGAACCACGACGGAACGACGGGCACGACGACCAACACTTGTGATTTTCCGTCGTGTTCGTTGTGTCGTCGTGGTTCCTTCT
>JAGQOU010000371.1 GCA_020427145.1 Planctomycetales bacterium
TGAGTAAGATTGGTAAACAGTGACGAAAATGCCGGAAGTGCCAGCTAGCGGCCGGTGCCACTGCGTGCCCGTCGCGCGGTAAATGGGCCGCAACGCCAAGATGTCTCGCGGCAGGAGGTCTCCAGGCGCCGGTGGAGCCGTGGGCCTCGTTTCCCGCCACCATTGACACGTCGGCGGGGCTGCTCGCACCGGTCGCCGTGTCGCCAAAACCGCGGGCTTTCCCGCGAATCGGCCGTTTCTCGCGGGGTTTTGCGATCCAGGTCGCAGCGGGCGCGACTCTGCCCCCGGCCGGCTCCAGGCCGTATACTTCCCACACGTCCGCACCACTCATTTGCCGAGGCGCCTGCGCCATGATTCACCGCTTTCCCCTCCGCCGGCCGACGCCGGTCGCCCTGCTCTGCTGGCTGCTGGCGCCCTTGTGGGCCGGTGGATGTCAGGCCCAAGAAGCTGCCATCGCTTCCGTGGCCGGAGCTGTTCCGGAAGACGTGGGGGAACATTGGGTCCGCTTGCTCGCCGAAGACGGCGAGTCCGACCCCGTCGCCATGGAGACGGCCATCGTGCGCTACGTGCCCCGCGCCGACTTTGACGCGAACCGCGACCCCGGCGACTACCCGCGATTCGTCGACCTTGTGGGCGCCGTACACATTGCCGACAAGGATTACTACGACGAGCTCAACGAGCGCTTTCGCGGTTACGACGCCGTGCTCTACGAGCTGGTCGCCCCGGAGGGAACCGTGGTCGAGCGCGGCCGCGGCACGTCCAACGCCCATCCGTTGGGCGCCATGCAGAACATGATGAAGTCGGCGTTGGAACTGGAGCATCAGCTCGAGCAGATCGACTACACGGCCGCCAACTTCGTCCACGCCGACATGACGCCCGATCAGTTCATGCAGTCGATGGAGGATCGCGACGACGGGTTCGTCAAGATGTATCTGCGGATGGTTGGCGCCTCGATCGCCCAGCAAACCGTCAATCAATCCAGCGGCGAATCGCCCGAGATGGAAATGCTGCTAGCGTTGGTGTCCGAGGATCGCCCGCGGCGACTGAAGATGGCCATGGCCAAGCAGTTTGAGGGCATGGAGTCGCTGCTGGTGGGCTTCTCGGGGCCCGATGGCTCCACGCTCATCACCGAACGCAACAAGGCCGCCCTGGCCGTGCTGCGAGACCAGCTTGACCACGGCACGGCTCGCATGGCGGTGTTCTACGGCGCCGGCCACTTGTCGGACATGCACGAGCGGCTGATCGAGGACTTCGACATGCAGCCGGTGGCCGAAACGTGGCTTGAAGCGTGGGATCTGCGCAAGAAGTAAGTCGCGCTGCTTGCTAGCAACGGCACAACCGATCTAGGCGCACAGCCGGGCCCTTTCCTATAAGCCCCGGCGATGTTCTCGCCGCGCCGCCTCACCCTCTGTCTGCTCATTGCCGTTGCTTCGGCGACTCTCTTGAGTCCCGCTGCGCCCTGCTGGGGCCAGGACGGCGAGGTGTTGCTGTCGTACCATCGCGACGAACCGGCTCAGCCGTCGGAACCGCCAAGCGCGGCGCGCGACGCGGCCGACCCCGTCAATCCGCTGCGCGTCGATCGCTCCGTCTGGCCCGCCGCGCACGTTGCAGCACAGCAGTCGACCGCGCCCGCCGCGCCCTCGGCAGTCGCCGCGCCGACGACCCACGCCATGCCGATCGCGGAGCCGCCCGTTGCCGACGAGACGACGACTGCCGCGCAGCCGATTCCTCAATTTCCTCCAATTTCTCCGTCGACGACCAGCCACGGGTCCGCCAGTTTGGCGTCGTTTACCAGCGACGCCGCTTCGGCGAGCGGCGCCGAGGACGACGATTTTCGGCGCCTTGCTCCGCGGGCCGCGTCGGCCGTCCTGTCGTCCAACGGCGACGCCGGAGCCGCGGCCAAAAAACCGAAGCTGCCATTCTCCTTCCCTGCGGCCGAGTCGCTGACCACGGCGCTAGGAGGGCTTGCCGCCGTGGTCGCCTTGTTCCTGGTTTGCGCGTGGCTGTTTCGTCGCACCGGACCGCAGCAGCCGGGCGTCCTGCCCAGCGAGGCGTTTGCGTTGTTGGGCGTGGCGCCGCTTGCCGGGCGCAACGTGGCTCACCTGATTCGTCTCGGCAACAAACTCGTCCTCTTGGCGATCGCCCCGGACGGCGTGCAAACGTTGGCCGAAGTGACCGACCCCGCGGAGGTCGACCGTTTGAGCGGCCTGTGCGTCGCCGGCGGCTTGCACGGCCCGACCGCCGAGTTCCAGCAAGTGCTCGCCCAGCTCGCCAAAGAGCCGGCCCGCGGCTTCCTCGGCCGCGAAACCGCGCGACGGTAAATGTGCCATGACCAACGATCAAGCACCACAGACCGAAGCCGGCAGCGCGCCCTGCGCCGCGCGCCGTTGGTCAATGCGTCATGGTCGCGCGGCCATACTCTTCAGCGTGCTCCGCGTCTCCGTGGTTCTCTGTGTGGCGTTCGCGCCCGCCCTGGCTGCCGCGCAAACCGCCGCTTCCCCCTCCACGCCCGCGCCCAGTGCGCTGGGCGGGCTCGCCGGACTGGGCGGACCGCAGCAGTGGACCAGTCCCGAGGGGATGTCGTCGGCGCTGAAAGTGATGTTGCTGCTGACAGTCATCAGCCTCGCTCCGGCGATTTTGCTGATGACGACCAGCTTTGTGCGAATCCTGGTCGTGATGGGGCTGTTGCGTCAGGCGCTCGGCGTCCAGCAGTTGCCTCCCAGCCAGGTGCTCACCTCGATTGCGCTGTTCATGACGGCGCTGTTGATGACGCCGGTTTGGAACAAGGTCTACACCGACGGCATCAAACCGTACACGGACAAGGAGATCTCGCTGGAGGAGGCCTGGGATCGCGGCTCCCAGCCGGTGCGCCAGTTTATGGCCGAGCAGATTCGCCGCACCAACAACGACGACTCGGTCCATCTGTTTCTCGCCTACATGCCGGCCGAACGCGACCCCCAAACGGGCGAGTTGCCCGACAATTACGTTTACTTTGGCGCAGGCCCCGACGAACGCAACGTGCCGTTGCAGGCGCTGCTGCCGGCGTTCATGCTGAGCGAATTGAAGACCGCCTTCCTGATTGGCTTTCAAATCTATCTGCCGTTCGTGATCCTCGATATCGTCGTGGCCAGCGTCACCATCTCCATGGGCATGCTCATGCTGCCGCCCGTGTTGATCTCGCTGCCGTTCAAGCTCTTGCTGTTCGTGTTGGTCGACGGTTGGAAGCTGGTCGTCGAAATGCTGCTGGAGAGCTTCACGGTATTTACGTGACGCGACGGTGAGAAGCGCGTGTCTGCTCGTTGATCTGTCATCACGAGCCGCCGCCGGCCGTGCACCCAACGTTCAATTCCGCCGCACGTCAAAACTCAACATCAGACGCTAGACATTTCGCTATGACTCCTGAATCCGCCATCGATCTCGCCCGCGAGGCCTTGTTGATCGCCACGCTCATCGCGGCGCCCGTGCTGGTTGCCGGGATGGTCGTGGGGCTGATCGTCGGCCTGCTGCAGGCGCTCACGCAGATTCAGGAACAAACTGTCGCCTTCGTCCCCAAGCTGGTGGCGATGGTTGTCGCCCTGGCATTCGCCCTGCCATGGATCCTCTCCCGGCTGTTGGAATACTCGGAGACGCTGATCAAGAACATCCCGCAAACGCTTTAAAATCCTCGAACTCTTGATTTTCACCACGGAGGCCACGGAGTCCACAGAGATGGAGACGGCGACATCCGATCCCCGAATGAAGGGCGATCAACCAATCCCTTCGTCATTCGGATTTCGTCATTCGTCATTGCTCCGGGGGCTCTGGGTTCGCTGTGGTCACGGCTCTCTTTCGCCATGCTCGAAACGCTTTTGCTCAATCAATTCGGCGCGTTTGTGCTGGTGCTGGCCCGCGTGGGGGCGGTCGTGGCAACGGCTCCGCTGTTGAGCACCAAGGCGGCGCCTATGCATGTGCGGGTGGTGCTGGCTGTGGCCCTGTCGCTGATGGTCGCCCCGCTGTTTGGCGCCGCGCCCCCCGTGAGCGTTCTCGACTCGGCCGCGTTCGGCTGGCACCTGGCGAGCGAGGCCCTGTTGGGCTCGCTGCTGGGATTGGGGGTGACGATCCTGCTCTCCGGCATCCAGCTCACCGGTCAGATCATCAGCCAGCTCGGCGGCACCGCCATCAGCGAGTCGTTTGACCCCTCGCTCGACGAAAGCGTGCCGATCTACTCGCAGCTGTTCTACTTCTTGGCGTTGGTCATGTTCGTGCTGCTGGACGGGCACGAGATGATCATCGAGGCCTTGCTGGAAACCTACAAGTGGCTGCCGCCGGGACGTGCGGGGTGGGGCGCGACTTACACGGATGCGGCCGTCACGTTGCTCTCGCAGAGTTTTCTGTTGGGGATCCGCGCCGCGGCGCCGGCGATGACCGCCCTGCTGCTGGCCACGCTCGTGCTGGGGCTGATCGGACGAACCATGCCGCAGATCAACGTGCTGGCGGTCGGCTTTAGCGTGAACGCGTTCACCACCTTGGCCTGCCTGGTGGTGTCGATCGGCGCGATCGCGCTGACGTTCCCGCAACGGGCCGTCGACGCCATCACCGTCATCCGCGACGCGATTGCCGCCGGCAATGGAGTTTGAGGACAACCGCCGCGGCGATCCGCGCGGCGGCGCCGCTAGCGACAACTGACGACTAACCGCCCATGCCCGAGCAATCCGGCGAAAAAAACTACGATGCAACGCCGCATCGCAGGCAGCAGGCCCGCGAGCAGGGGCAGGTTGCGTTCAGCCAAGACTTGGGGTCGGCGGCCCTGCTGTTGGTGGGCGCTGCGGTGTTGATGATTTGGGGTCGTGGCCTGTGCGAGGGGGCGACGGCTTTTCTTGCGCATCAACTGCGCACCGCCAACCAGGCTCAGGCCGACCCGGGCGCCTTTGTCGAACACTCGCACGCATTGTTGAAGCAGATGGCGGTCTGGCTGCTGCCGATTCTGGGCGTGCTGTTGCTTGCCGGCGTCCTGTCGAGCGTGCTGCAATTTGGGTTTCTCTTTTTGCCCGAGAAGTTGCAACTCGACTGGTCGCGGCTCAGTCCGCTCGCGGGGCTCAAACGCATCGTGTCGCTGCAGGGCGCCGTGCGGCTGGGTTTCGGGATGTTTAAGGTGGCCATCGTGTCGATCGTCGCGGGGGTCATCCTTTACAACCGCCGCTACGAAGTGCTGCTCGCCAGTGAGATGTCCTTGCCGGCCATCGCCAAGTTCACGGTCGACGTGACGCTGTCCACGGCCTTGTGGGTGGGCGGCGCGCTGTTCATCCTGGCGATTCTCGACTACGGATTTCAGTGGTGGAAGCAGGAGCAGGACATGAAGATGACGCACCAGGAGGTGCGCGAAGAAATGAAAAGCCTGCAGGGGGACCCGCAGATTGTCGCTCGGCGTCGGCAAATCCAGCGGCAGATGGCGCTCAACCGCATCGGCGACAAGGTGCCCAAGGCCGACGTCGTGGTCACCAACCCGACGGAACTTGCCATCGCGATTCAGTACGATCCGCAGACAATGGCCGCCCCGGTGGTCGTGGCCAAAGGCGCCGGCGTGCTGGCCCAGCGGATTCGCCGGCTGGCGTTGGAGAACAACATCCCCGTGGTCGAGCGCAAGCCGCTCGCCCAACTGCTGTACAAAGAAGTCGACGTCGGCCGCCCCGTGCCCGATCAAAGCTACGCGGCTGTGGCCGAGGTGCTGGCGTACGTCTACAAGCTCAAGGGCAAGCCCATGCCGACGTTGGACGCGGCGTAGGATCGTTCGCCCAACTGTAAACCGCAGGCCTCTGGCCCGCAATCGGAAAGGGTGGCTGGGGACGCAGCGAAGCGGAGCCCCCAGGGCGTTGCCGCAAAGACGTGCTGCGAACGACCAAAGAGCAAGTCTCAATGGCGACCGACGCGTCCGCGTCAGCATTTGGACAGAAGATTTAGCGGTCGATCAGCGGTCGTAGCCAAATTCCCGAAAATAGTCGCCCCACTCCTCGCGCAGGTCTGCCGCGAGGGCCTCGTCCGTCGCACGAAGATTCGGGCGATAGTTTTTCACTTCCGCCAGATGGGCGTCGATGTTCGGCTCTGCCGCGTCGAAGTCACCGAGCTCGAGTTGCTCGTAGACTGTTTTTATTCCCGCCTTGGGGTGGGCGACCAAGTCCTCGTACCGCAACTCCACGAGTTGGTTGGGCGCCAGCGCGTTGCGATCGGCGAAGTAGGCCTCGTACATGCGTTTTAGCGACGCCCGCACATGGGCCTCGATCCACGTTTCGTCGCCGATCGCCTGCATCGACTGCAGGGCGTTCAGCGAGCGCCACAACGCCACGCTGGAGGCGTACAACGCACACGGTTCGCGCGCAATATGCACGAACCGCGCGCCGGGAAACAACTCGGCCAGCACCGCCACCCGCGCGGTGTGCCCGGGCGACTTGACCACAATGCGCCGATTGTCGTGGAGCGCCACGCGGCGGAAAAACCTCACCAACTCGTCGCACCACCGTTGTCGCGCCGCCGGCGGCAGATCGTGCAGCGTGAGGTAGTCGTCGTGCACCGGACCGCGATTGGGAAACATCATCGACAGGTACGGCGTCGGCACGCCCATGTTCTCCAGGGCGAACTCGTCCTCCTGCGGACGCTCCCACCCGGCGACCATGTTGTCCATCGGCCGGCGCTTCGGCAGCAGCACCGAGGTGAGCGGAGCCAGCAGCGACTGCGACACCAGAAAATGGTGCGGCACAAAGCACTGATACGTGCTGGGGTACGTGTGCCGGGGGTCGCGAATCAGCAGTTCGTGCAGCAGCGTGGTGCCGGCCCGCCAATGCCCCAGGATGAACAGCGGCGGCTCGGCAAGCTCGACCTTCGCGACGCGACGGCCGTTCATGGCGTCGTCGATCGCAGCCAGCGCGGAGTTCACTGCCGAGACGCCCGAGACGGTCAGCGCCAATCCCCACCGACTTGGCGACACCGCAAAACGGTTCGCCGCGAGCTGCTTCACCCAGGTCGAAGCGCGCATGCCGTGCCAGAACCGGGGCGTGTACCACGGTTGGGGATTCTTAACGACGCGCTCGCGAGCGGGCGCCTGCAATCGTTGGGAGAGTGCGGACAACGTGCAATGGTCGTGGGGAACGGGGCAGACGCTACCAGCCATGTGAAGCCGCGACCGAATTTGGTCGCCGGCGCGCCGACAAAGACTCCTGGGCCGCACTGCGCCCGACTCACGCCCTTGGCAAGCGGCGGTCGCGGCGGTGCGAACGAATCAGAATGTACCACATCGCGGCCAACAGCGCAAGGAAGACGGCGCCGCCGGTCGCGGCAGGCCACATCGGCGCCGGCGCGGGCTCGCTGCGCAGCCAGGTCGGCGCGGCCGCCATCACCACGGGGCCCCGCGTGCGATGAGCGACGCCGTCCTCGTCGGG
>JAGQOU010000372.1 GCA_020427145.1 Planctomycetales bacterium
AGCAGGCCCTGCACCGTGTGCTTGCGCTTGCGAGCCCGGGCCAACAGGAACTGCGTGCGCCGGCGGATGACCGTCTGGCGATGCCGGAGGAACTCCTCGAGCATTTCTTTGAGCGTGAGGACCCGCGGTTTGCCGTCGACCAGCGCCAGCAGGATGATCGAAAACGAGTCCTGCAGCGGCGAGAACTTGTAGAGCTGGTTCAGCACGATATCGGGATCGGCGTCGCGTTTCAGGTCGATGACCAACCGCACCGGTTCCTTGAGATCGCTCTCGTCGCGCACGTCGGCAATGCCGGGGATCTTGCCCTCGCTGGCGAGTCCCGCGATCTTCTTGATCACCGGATCGCGCGACTGTTGGTAGGGGATTTCGTGGACAATGATCCGCGTGCGATTTTTCTTGCCCTCCTCGACGCTCGTGCGAGCGCGAACCACCACCGTGCTGCGGCCGGTTTGGTAGCCCTTGATGATGCCCGAGCGGCCGCAAATAATGCCGCCGGTGGGGAAGTCGGGGCCGGGGATCAACTCCATCAACTCGTGAATCGACGTCAGCGGCTCGTCGATCAGGGCGATCACGCCGCGGCAGATCTCCGCCAAGTTGTGCGGCGGGATGCTGGTGGCCATGCCGACGGCGATGCCGCCCGAACCGTTGACCAGTAGGTTGGGAAACTTCGCCGGCAGCACCGTCGGCTCAAGATGGCGCTCGTCGTAGGTGGGGACGAAGTCGACCGTGTCGAGCTTGAGGTCGTCGAGCATCAGCGCCGCGAAGGGCGACAGCCGGGCTTCGGTATACCGCATGGCGGCCGGCGGCAGCCCGGCGATCGAGCCGAAGTTTCCCTGCTTGTCGATGAGCATCGCCCGCATGTTCCACTCCTGGGCCATGCGGACCAGGGTGGGGTAGATGACGCTTTCGCCGTGCGGGTGGTAGTTGCCGCTGGTGTCGCCGGAGATTTTAGCGCACTTCACCCGTCCCGCCCCTGGCGAGAGGTTCAGGTCGTTCATGGCGACCAGAATGCGCCGCTGCGAAGGCTTGAGCCCGTCGCGGACGTCCGGCAGAGCGCGGCTCACAATCACGCTCATCGCGTACGTGAGATAGCTTTCCTTCAGTTCGTCCTCGATCGGCAGATCGATCAGCCGGGCGGCAATCGCCTGCACCTGCGGGTCCTCGCCGGTCGGGCCGTTGCCCTGAGGACCTTCGGGAGTTTCGCCTGATTCGTCAGGGGTATCCGTCGACACGGCAACAAGTCCTTTCTGCGGTCGGCAGGCAAGCGCGGCCCCGACCCGTTGTACAATCCGCAGGGGGGCCAGCAGCAGCGCCCCCGCCGAGGCCGCCAGCGGCGACTCCAAACTGCTAATTTTACCGCGTGTTGAGGGGGGTCACAACGCCTCGAAAACGCTATAAAACCAGCGGTTGACAACGGTACAATGCGTCGATCGAAGAGTCTGTCCCAGGCGCCGGGCGGGGCACGGGATCAAATCTCAACTGCAAGGTGCAATGATGCCTGCCGCCGGCGATCAAGTGGGACCCTATACGCTCGGCCGTTCACTTGGCACGGGCGCCTTCGGAGCTGTGTTCGAAGCGACGCATAACGACACCGGCCACCGAGCTGCCGTGAAACTGTTGCACGCCACGAAAGAGATGGAACCGGAAGTACAAAACCGGTTCGTTCGCGAGATCGCCATCCTGCAGCGACTCAACGACCCGCACATTGTGAAGCACTACGAGTGCGGGCTGCATGAGGATTCGCTGTATTGCGCGATGGAACTCGTCGAGTGCGGGTCGCTGAAAGAGGTGCTCGCCCAGCGCGGCAGTCTGCACTGGCGCGATGCGGCGGAAGTCGCCCGCCAAGTGGCCCTGGGGCTGGATCACGCCCATGCACTCGGCTGCGTGCATCGCGACCTCAAGCCGGCGAATCTGTACCTGTCGAGCGACGGGCAAGTGAAAATCGGCGACCTGGGCTTGGCGCGCGACTTGACCAATTCACGGCTCACCGTTCAGGGACAAACCGTCGGCACTTGGCGATACATGCCCCCCGAACAGATCACCGGCGCCGACGACATCGACGGTCGGTTGGATCTCTACGCGCTGGGATGCATCCTGTTTGAAATGCTCGCCGGTCGGGTGCCTTTCGATGGCCCCAACTTCGCCGCCATCTTCGATCAGCATTTGGAGGTTGCGCCAATGCGAGTCGATGCGCTCGCGCCTGCCACCCCCAAGGCGCTGGCCGACTTGGTCGCCTGGATGCTGGAGAAAGCCCCCGGCGACCGGCCGGCCACGGGCGCGGAGGTCGCCGCGCGATTGGACCAGATTCTGACCAACCCTGACGAAATCCCGGAGGCCGCGGCGAAATCCGCACCATCGAACGAGCAAGAATCTCCCAATCTGACGCAGCGACTTCAGTCTGTCGGCGACGCGCCGAGGGGGCCGAATCGCAAGGTCCTGGGGGTGCTGGCAGGCGGCGCCGGACTGGCGGCGATTGCGTGGGCGGTGTGGAGATTCACTCGCTAATAAGCCGCCAAGACTGGCGGGATTTCAGCGAAATACAAGCACAAACGGCGCGCAGCGGGCGAATGCGACGGCCGAATTCGTCGTGTGGCGGCGCCGCGGCGACGCTCGGGTCGGCCCGGGCATTCCCCCAAATCACGGCGGTTCGTCTGGGGCAAACCGCCGCGGGCCCCTACAATATTGTGGCTATCGACGTATATCTTCGCCGCAAGGCGTCTCCCGATCCGAGCGCGACCGCCCATGGCCACTGCCATCCTCCCCCCCGAATACAATCACGTCGCCCGCGACGAACCGCTCGAGATCGAGTTGAAGCAGCCGTGGCTGGCGGCTTTGCTCGCATGGCTCGTGCCGGGTCTGGGTCATCTGTACCAGGGCCGAACTGGGAAAGGACTGCTGTTTTTCGTCTGCATCATGGGCGCTTTTTTCTACGGCATGTACCTGGGCGACGGGCACGTCGTGTACGCCTCGACGCCAGGGCAGGAGTTGCGGTGGCAATACTACTGTCAGCTCGGCGTGGGCGGCGCCGCCTTCCCAGCTATCGTGCAGCGCAGCCGCGTGATGGACGACCGACTGCCGATCGGCCAGGATCCTGAAGACGACGACCGCGCTTGGTATGCACCGCCGCGAAACGAACAAGTGAGCACCATCGACGACTCGGGTAACCGATCGCGGCAGCCAAACGAGCTGTCTCGGTGGGTCGTCGATCACAATCCGTACTTCGAGATCGGCACCGTCTATACCATGATCGCCGGGCTGCTGAACGTTCTGGTGATCTGCGACGCCTACGCGGGGCCGCTCGTGATTCGCGGCAAAGCAGACGGAGACGACAACGACGAGCCCAATGTCGCCACTGCCTGACCGCGCCGCGGCGCGCTGTGGTCCGCCGCAAGTACTCTCAAACTCTCAAGACCTTCCTCCGCCATGCAGATTCCCGCCTACTTGCCCGTGATGTTCGCCGCGGCGATGCTCTGGTACTCCGCGCCGTTGGTCGTCGCGGTAAGCCTTGTCTGCGCGGCGACGCGGCAGGAATTCATGCAGCCCATTCTGTCGCATGCGGCGCGATTCGCCGTGTGGATCGTCGTGTTTATGGGCCTGTTCATGGCGCTGATCTCGCTGCTGCAATGGCTTGCCTGACGAAAACGCCGGCAGCCGCGATTGGCAATTCGCCCGCGGGTTGCTTGCCGGCCGTTGGGGCAGTTCGTATGCTGGTGAGGTTGACCGCAGCCACGCCACGCCCTGGTAGTTCAACTGGATAGAATATCGGTCTTCGAAACCGAGGGTTGCAGGTTCGAATCCTGCCCGGGGCGCTTCGCCTAACAGTACGCAACAACGTCCTTCCTGAAATCATTTCCGCTTCTTGATGCAGCGGGATGAAGCCGCACATTGTTCGTCTGGGCTGGCCATTGCGTGAGTGTTTGTGGCGGCCAGCACGCTTGGGGACGCGGCGACGCGGGAGGGCTGTCGCTGCCGGATCCTGTTGAAGTTGGATGAGGGCTCCGCCAACGATCAGATTGCGAGCAGGTGGATTGCACCGCTCGGTTGGTGCGGGCGATTCGCAAGCGGTTCCGTGCACGGGGCGCGGAGCCTGAGATCCACGATTCCCCCCGTTGCGGCCCAGCGACCAAGCAGAGATCAGCCCCAACGGAATGTGCGCAATTCCTAGTATTACTCCGTTAACTGAT
>JAGQOU010000373.1 GCA_020427145.1 Planctomycetales bacterium
TGATCATCACCATCTTTGGCGTCGGCTACGGCGAAGTGCAGCCCGTGCAATCGCCCGGCTTGCGCGTGCTCACCATCTCGCTAATCATCGCCGGCTACGGCACGGCCATCTACATCGTCGGAGGATTCGTCCAAATGGTCACCGAAGGGGAAATCAACCGCGCGCTGAACAAACGCAAGATGACCCGCGGCATCGAGCAACTCACGGGCCACGCCATTGTGTGCGGATACGGCCGTAGCGGGCGCATTCTCGCCCAGCAGTTGGCGCTGGCGAAGATCCCTTTTGTCGTGCTCGATCAGGATGAAAGGAAGCTGTCCGAGGCCGAGGAGCAAGGCTTTCTGGTCATGCAGGGCGACGCGACCGAAGAGGAAATCCTGCTGGCCGTGGGCGTCGAGCGGGCCCGCGTGCTCGCCACCGTGCTGCCCAACGACGCGGCCAACGTGTTCATCACGCTCACCGCGCGCGGGCTGAACGCCGAGATGGAGATCATCGCCCGTGGCGAGAATCCGTCGACCGAAAAGAAGCTGCTGCGCAGCGGCGCCAACCAGGTGGTGCTGCCGCACGTGATTGGCGGGCAGCGGATGGCGCAGCTCATCACCCGCCCCAGCGCCGAACGAATGCTGGCCGACAACGCCGGGGGCGAGTCGCTGCAGCACGAGCTTTCGCACATCGGGCTGCAAATCGACGAGCTGGCGATCGAGGTCGGCTCGCCGTTGGACGGACACGCGATCAGCGATATCGAGATGAAGGGCAACCGCGGCTTTCTCATCGTCGGCGTGCGTCGCGCCGACGGCGAAGTGGTGGTCGATCCGCCCGGCGATTGTGCGCTGGCGGCCGGCGATTGCGTGATTCTCTTGGGGCATCGCGACGAACTGCCCGAACTCGCCAAACGCTATCGACCGACCGCCGAGATCTACTACCGCGGTCAAAGAATCCGCGCCTCGGGTTGAGCGCTACGCATGTTGCCGCGGCGCCGGCGTTGGCGCTTTGCGCGGGGAGACGCGGGGGGCGAGTCTGGACCCTCAACCCGGCCCCGGCCAATGAATTCGGGGCGGCGGCTCCGCCGGCGGCGGAGCAAACTCGGATTGGTCAGCGGCGGCTTACGACAGGCTGGCGCCTGACGCCACGGCGTACGCGGCGCCGCAGACGCCTCGTACCAGCAGCCACCAAAGTCCTCGCCAGACCATGGTTACGGTTCCTGTGATTGCAGAGTGGGGGGCCGGATTGCGCTCCGTGGTGGTCGTTCTCGGCGAATGGGGACCAAGGCTGTTACCAAATGCCCCAGACCCCATCAAGAGAACATCGGCGCGCCGGCCGTGACGGCTGCAGCGAAACGGCGGTTAACGCAGCAATTCAAACAACTGCCGCGCTCAGGGAAAACCGATGTCCGCCCCCCGTTGTCGCCACTTGGTGATTGTGCTCGGCGATCAACTCGATCGCCGTTCCGCCGCGCTGCGCGACTTTGATCGCCAGCGCGACGTGGTCGGCATGGCCGAAGTTGCCGACGAGGCGACGCATGTCTGGTCTCACAAGGCGCGGATCGCGTTGTTTCTGTCCGCCATGCGGCACTACCGCGATTGGCTCGCCGGCGCCGGCTACCAAGTGCGGTACACGCAGCTCGACGATCCCGCAAACCGGGGGACGCTCTCCGCTGAGTTCGCCGCAGCGATCGACGAGCTGCAACCTGAGAAGCTCGTTGTCGTCGAGCCGGGCGCCTACCGCGTGCTGCACGCCTTGCGCACGCTCGCCGGCCGGTGCGACGTTCCGCTGGAGGTGCGCACCGACGAGCACTTTCTCTCGACACTCGACGAGTTCAATGCGCACGCCCAGGGGCGCAAGCAGTTGCGGCAGGAGTACTTCTATCGCGAGCTGCGCAAGAAGCACGGCGTGTTGCTGGAGGAGGGCGCGCCGGTCGGCGGCAAATGGAACTACGACGAAAAGAATCGCGGCGCATTCGGCCGGTCCGGCCCCGGCGAGATCAAGGCGCCGCGGTCGTTTCGCACCGACCAGGTCGTCGACGAGGTGCTGCGGCTGGTCCAGGAGCGGTTCGCCGAGCATCCCGGCGAGCTCGACGATTTCGATTGGCCCGTCACCCCCGAGCAAGCCCGTGGGGCGTTGGACGATTTCGTCGCGCATCGGTTGCCGCTGTTCGGCAAGTACCAGGACGCCATGTGGACCGACCGGCCGTGGCTGTACCACTCGCGACTGAGCGTGGCGCTCAACCTCAAGCTGCTCGACCCGCGCGAGGTGATCGCCAAGGCCGAGGCGGCGTATCGCGCCGGCGACGCGCCGCTCGCGGCCGTGGAGGGCTTCATTCGCCAAGTCCTCGGGTGGCGCGAGTACGTGCGCGGCGTCTA
>JAGQOU010000374.1 GCA_020427145.1 Planctomycetales bacterium
GGACTATATCCAGGGGGCTTTTTCGCCTCAATTGCAAATTGCCCGTCGGGGCGAGCGGGGGCGCCGCCCGCGGTTTGCGTACCAGGTCTGCTGGCAAGACTTTATCGTCGAGCTCTAGCGTAAAGTCTGTTGCCGCAGGGGCGAGGATGGGGCGGTGGATTCGCCCGGGCGATCAACTGGCATCGAGATGAGGCGGCGAGGGTGCTGATGGCTTGGTTGTCTTTGGGTTTCCCGTTTGACCTGAACCACCAGGATGAATGTCGCCGCCGCGTGCCTAAAATCGATCTCCGTCAAGGTCAAACCATGGGCTGCACCCAGTAGGCGGCGTCAAGTGCCCTTGCCCCTGGCAGGCTCAGCGGATAGTTATTCCGCCCCAGCCGGTCTGCCGCCGGTTTGGATTCGCCCTGTGCCTCTTTGCAAACTGGACGACAGCACCGAGCAACGGCCCATGCTTCGAATCAGGATTTCTCGCCAGTCGCCACGTTTTGCGGCTCTCTCGACGCGAAGGTGCGCGTGCGCTTTGGCGACCGTCGCAATGCTGGCAGGCTGCGGCGCTCCGGGGGTGAGGCCGAGCCGGTTGCCGCCGAATCTTCTCGCCCCTTCGCGAACCAATCGCAGTCAACTCAACCTGGCCAGCGTCGCGACGCCGGGCATCGCCGATTCGCAGATTGCCGCGGGCGACCTCCTGGAGATCACTCTCGCTAGCGGCCGCGAAGGCGAAGGTCTCAAGCCGACGCTGGCACGGGTCGCCGACGACGGCGCCGTCGACGTGCCGCTGGTGGGCGCCGTGCAGGTGGCGGGACTGGAGGCGACCGCGGCCGAGTTGGAAATCACCCGCGCCTCGGTCGAACGCGGTATTTTCCGGCGACCGCACGTGGCGGTGGAGATCAAAACCAAGGCCGTCAATCGGATTACCGTGCTGGGCGCCGTGGGCGAACCCGGCGTGCATGAGGTCTCGCGAGCCAACTCCAACCTCGTCGCGGCGTTGGCGTCCGCTGGCGGTTTGAATGACGACGCCGGCACGGTCGTCGAGATCGTCCGTCAGCCGCAACTCACGGCCCAAGTCCCCGCCGGCGACGGAGTCCAGCAAGCCAGCTACCGAGCGGGCGGCCAGCCGGGCGGCTCGCTCGTTGCTTCGCCGCAGACGCAGCGGATTGACCTGGCCAACGCGTCCGCGGCGCCCAGTTGCACGCTTGGCGATCGCGATGTGGTCGTTGTGAAGCCTCGCGACAAGGAGATGATTTACGTGGCCGGGCTGGTGAAGAAGCCTGGTCAATTCGAGATGCCTGTTGACCGCGACGTGCGGTTGTTAGACGCGATTGCGATGGCGGGCGGGCTCGACTCGCCGGTGGCCGACCGAGTTCTCGTTGTGCGCAACGTACCGGGGCGGCCCGAACCGATGCCGATTCGTTGCAGCGTGGCGGCGGCCAAACGCGTCGGCTCGGAGAACCTGGTGTTGGCTCCTGGAGATGCGGTGAGCATCGAGCAAACCCCTGCCACGGCAGTCGTCGACACGTTTCGGCAGCTGTTTCGCATGAGTTTTGGCATCGCACGCACGTCGACGCTCTTTTAGCAAATTGGATTCGGACTTACCTGAAACGACTGAGCCCCTGCGGCGTATTGTACGAATGAATGGCGATCAAATGATCACGCCGCCTGGCGTTCTTGAAGCGGCTCCTGCAAGCGATCTGGTGCCGACGCTAATGCGATTTCTGCGCTTAGTGCGTCGTCGTCGCCACATTGTCATTGCGGCGTTGGCCGTCGCGTGCTCGATTGGCGCGGCGATCTACATCGCGGCGCCTCGCTATTACGCTTCGACCGCCAAATTGCTGGTGATTGAGCAGAAGAACGATCAGTTGGCGTCGGTGGGCGATGCCGACGGGTCGGACACGACCATGGCGACGCAGCGCGAGATCGTGATCAGTCCCGTTGTGTTGACGGGAGCCATCGAGCGGTTGGCCCCCGAGCACCGCATTGATCTGGTCGACGTGCCTCCCAACGAGTGGGTCGAGGAACTGGCGTCGCTAACCAGCGCGTCGATTACGCGGCGCACAAATCTGATCGACGTGAGCTGCCGTTCCCGGCACCCGGAGTCTGCCGCCGCCGTCGTGCGCGCCGTGATCGACTCGTATCTCGAGTGGGTGCGCGAAAAGCACCAGGGCGCCGCCGGCGAACTCAAGGGCGTGCTGACTGACGAACTTGCCAAACGAGAACGCGATCTGGGCGAGTTAGAACGACGCCTGCAAGTGTTGCGACAGCAGGTCGGGCATCTGGCGTCGTCTTCTGACGAGGGCGTCACGGATCCGATTGTGCAGCGCGCGTTGCGGCTCAACGAGTCGCTGATGGACGCTCAGCAACGGCGGCTGCAACTGCAGGCCACCTACGCGGCGGTGCAGGATGCGATCGCCGACGGCAGCGACGTGTTTCAGCATCTCGCCGGCCTGGAGGAATCGGTCGGCAAGCAGGTCTTTCAGATGTCGTTGGGAATCAGTCCGCAGCAAATGTCGTTGTTGGCCGATCAGGAGCAGAAACTGCTGGCGACGCAGGAAGAACTCCGGGACGCGGTCAACTACTACGGTCCGAACCACCCCAAAATCACCGAGTTGCAGCGTCAGGAAGCGACGCTTGCGGCTTACATTCAAGACTATCGCAAGAACATGGGGCAACGGCTGGGCGGCGCTCAGGACGCGGCCACGACGCAGGCCGTTGCCACAATGCTCCAGCAAGCCGTGACGGAATCGGTTCGCAGGGAACAACAACTGGCCGCCACGTTCGCGGAAGCCCGGCAGGTGGCGGCGGACCATAGCGGCCAGATTGTGGAAATGCAACGACTGGAAGGCGAAGTCGAGTGGACCAAGAAACTGAGGGACTCGATTCTGGATCGCATCGCCACGGTGGACTTTCGCCAAGGCCAGGCGCCGATTCAGGCGACGGTCGTCCGCGAACCGCTGCCTAATCTCAAGCCTGTCTCGCCGCGACTTAAGATGACTGTCGTCGGCAGCGTTGCGGCGGGGTTGTTCCTCGGATGTCTGGTCATCTACGTCCAAGACGTGCTCGACGATCGGTTTGGTTCGCCCGAGGAGATGTCCGCGCAGTTGGGAGTCGGCGTCCTGGCGATGGTCGGCGAGTTGGAGGCGCTGCCTGGCGAGGGATTCGACGCGGTGCACACCCACATGATGCCGAACAAGCCCGAGACCGAGTCGTTCCGCACGTTGCGCACCGCGATCACCCTGAGTGCGCACCCCAGCGAGCGGTTGTTGATTTCCAGTTCGGAACCGGGCGACGGCAAGACGACAGTGGCCTCCAATCTGGCCGTCGCATTTGCCCAGGCAGGTCGTCGCACGCTGATTATCGACGCCGACCTGCGCAAGCCGGGGCTGACGACGCGACTCAATCTGAAACGCGAGTTGGGCGTCGCCGACGTGTTGCTCGCCGACGGCCCGGTGGCGGACGAGGCGGAGCGCCGGCGTCTGCACACGGAAGTTCCCGGGCTTGACGTCTTGCCCACGGGACTGCGTCGTCAGAACCCCGCCGAGTTGCTTGGCAGCGCGCGGTTTGCGGAGTTGCTTGCCTGGGCCGAAGCCAACTACGACCAGGTCCTGGTGGACTGCCCGCCCGTGCTGGCCGTAAGCGACGCACAGATCGTGGGCCGGCTGGTTGATGGAGCCGTGCTGGTGGTTCGTCCGGAAAAGAACCACCGCCGGATGGTCATTCGCGCCGTCGAAAATTTCGCCACCGCGGGATGTCACGTGTTTGGCGTCGTCGCCAACGGCATCACCGCCGATGACAGCGGTTACGGCTACGGCTATGGCTACGGCTATGGCTACGGTCACGACGACGACGAGTACCTCGATGACGAGCCTGCGTCGACCGTCGCGTATGTCAACGATCTCGATTCGCGCGACGCGGCTGACGAAGATTCGCCGATTCGACCGCGGCGGGCGGCATAAACGAACATTTCATCCTGTCCTGGGTCTTGAATGAGCGGCTGGGCGGCGCCAAACCGAAAGAAGAGCCGAAGAGCTTCGCGCGGAAGCGAGAGCGCCTCCGAGCGGCTCGCTGCGCAAGCGCTGGCGGCCACCGATGCGGGGCTCGCGGGCGTGGTGTTCGTGGCGCCGCTGTTTCTAGGCGGGCGTCATGACATCGGCCGCTTTCTGTTCGCGGCGTTCGTTGCGCTGACGGCGGTCAGCTGGGCCGTGCATCGGGTCGTATCGGGCGCATCTGTTGGCCGACGCACGCTGGCGACGCCGCTTTTTGTCGCTGCGGCCGCGGTGTTAGTGCTGCAACTGGTTCCGTTGCCCGCGGCATGGCTGTCGACTCTCGCGCCGTTGCACGGTGAACTGCTTAGCTCGTGGGAATCGACGGCTGCCGCTTTTGGCTTGGCGCCGCACCGTGCGGCGTCATTGAGCCCGGAGGCGACGCGACATTCGCTGGCCATGGTTTTGGCGTATGGCCTGTTGTTCACGACGGCATGTCAGCGGCTGAGGACGACGACCGACGTTCAGCGACTGCAGCGCTGGTTGGGTGTTTCGGTCGGGGCGATGGCTGCGCTCGCACTGGTGCAGTTTGCAATACCGAACGGCTGTTACCTGTGGGTCTACTCGCATCCTACGAACGTTGCCACGAATGTCTGCGGCGCGTTTGCCAATCGAAATCATCTCGGACAGTTTCTCGTCTTGGGAATCACGTCGCTGGCGGCGTGGACGCTGCAAACGCGCCAGGCGTCGTCAGGACGTCCCAATCCGGCCACGCCGGCTAATCGGCAACACGCCCACGACGCAACTCATGTGATTCAAAGAGCAATCGCGCTGGCTCCGGCCGTGATGTTTGTGCTCGCCGTTGTCACCGTACTCATCTCGGGATCGCGCGGCGGCGTCGTCGCCCTGGCGGTGGCCGCTGTGGCCCTGGCGCCTGCCGTGTGGCGCTCCGGCCAATTGCGCAAAACCGGCGTGGCCGGCGTCGTGGCGCTGATCGTTGGCGTCGTGCTTGCGGCCATTGTGATCATCCCCGACTCGACGGCGGATCGCTTGGCGACTGTGGTCTCGACAGAATTGGACGAGGTTGACGCCGACGCTGGGCGTCGCAAAATCTGGATGGCCAATTGGGAAGCGATTCAGCATGGCGGAGCGCTGGGCGCCGGCGCGGGATCACATCGCGAGATCTATCGCGTGTTTCTGCCCGATCCGCCGTCCACGGAATACACGCATGCCGAGAGCAGTGTTCTGCAGATCGTGACCGAAACCGGTTGGGTCGGCGCTGCACTGTTGTTGGGCGGCGTACTGCTGGCCGGCTCGTGGATCGTACGCGGTTACCGGATCGAGCCGACAAAGACGGAGTCGTTGCTGGCTGTCGGCAGCGCCGCTGCGGTGACGGCGAGTTTGACGCACGCGACGTTTGACTTTGTATGGCATATTCCCGCCTGCATGTCGTTTGCTCTCTTGCAGGGCGCGTCGTTGTTGCGGTTGGTGCAGCTGTCGGGAGAGGGTTCGGTCCGCGAGTCGAATGTCGCCGATCGCTACCGCCAAGCCAGTCCGCAAGTTGACGGCAGGGCGTTTCGCTTCGCTTGGCAATTTGCGATTGTCGCCACCCTGCTTTCCACCTTGGTCGTCGCCGAGCTGCTGGGACCGGCTCGCGCCGCGCCCCATTGGGACAGTTACTTGCGAATTTCGAGGTCGCAGCGACACGCCTCCGCGGCGCTGATGGCGTCGACCGCTCCGCCGACTCCCGAGCAGTTGCAGGAAACTCGCCGCGGTCAGCAGGCGGCGCTCGCTGCGATGCTCGACGAGTTGACGGCCGTCGTGCGGTTGCGACCGCAATTCGCCGACGCCCACCGGCAGCTGGCCAACCGTTGCCAGCAACTGTTCGAGTTGCGACAGGTTCAATCCGACAATCCGATGCCGGTGTCTGAGATTCGCGATGCGGCAATCGCATCGCAGTTTACTTCGTCGACGGAACTCCTCGGGTGGTTGCGAACCGCGTTCGGCGAGCAAGCCGGGTTGTTGGTGATCGCCGACCGTCATGCCTGCGCCGCGGTCGCGCTGTCGCCGTTGGAGGGCGACGCGTACCTGCGGCTGGCCGACCTGGCCTTTCTCCACGGGCTGCCGGAGACCGCGGTCCACGCCGCGTTGGATCAGGCGGTTCGCGTGCGTCCGTACGACGGCGACGTCCTGCTGACGGTTGGGGCGGAGTTGGCGGCGCGCGGCGAAACCGACCGGGCGCTGGAGACATGGCGACGAAGTTTCGCCATTCGCGGTCCGCATCGCCGTCGCATCGCCCAAATGGTCGCAGGTCGGATGGCTCCGACGGCCTGGATTGAATGGCTTCAGCCGGGCTGGGACACGCTGCCGGCGTTCTGGCAGACGGCGGCTCCGTTGGTCGACGACGGGCAACGGGCGGTGATGCTCGCCTACGCTCAGGAGTGTGCAGACCGCGACTGCCGCGACTATCCGCCCTGGGCAGCCGGTTACGCGTGGCGGACGTTGGCCAGCATGCAACGCGACTGCAATCAGCCAGAAGCCGCAATTGCGACGTTGCGGCGGGCCACTCAAGCAAATCCCAACGACGTCGTTGCACGCCGTGCACTGGCGCTGGCGTTGTTCGAGATCAACCAATACGACGAAGCCGAATCGCATCTGTCGTGGTGCTTGGCGCGGAATCCGACCGACGGCTCCGTGCAGAATCACCTCAAATTGATCCGCAAGGTCCGCATTGCCGAGTCGATCACCGCCGAGGAGGCGACCGTGCGCCGCTAAACGCCTCCGCGGTCGCCGCATTCCAAACCATCATCCTTCAAAGTTCCCTTGAACCGTTTCGCCGACTTCCATGAACCAAGCCGTCCACCGTCACCTGCCGATCCTTCGCCTTGCTCTGTTTGCAGCGCTGGGCGGGGCGTCGTACGTGGCGGCCTACCTGTTGCGATTTGCCGGCGAGATCACCGAGTTGGGGTGGGCGGCCCTGAGCGACACGCTGCTGTTCGCCGTGGTCGTCAAAGTGGCGGCCGCGGGTTGCTTTCGACTGCACCATGTCACGACGCGGTATATCACTCTGCATGACGGGGTGAATCTGGTGAAAGCCGCCACCGCGGCGACCGTCGCCCTGATGTTGTGCGACGCCATGCTCGCGGCGCACGTCGTCATTCCGCGCAGCGTAGTCGTGCTCGACTGGGGAACCTCGGTGGTGTTGCTCGGGGCGTGGCGCGGACTGCCCAGGTTTATTCGCGACGCGCGGTCCCGGCATGCGACCGGTCCCGACGCGGTCCGCGTGTTGATCGTCGGCGCCAATGACGCCGGCGAGGCGTTGTTGCGCGGCATGCGCGGCAACGACAAGCTCAGCTATGCGCCGGTTGGCTTCGTCGACGACCGCCCGCGCACCCGCGGCCTGTTGATCGCCGGCGTGCCCGTGCTCGGCGGATTTGACGAACTGCCAGACTTGATTGAAACGCATGGCGTCGAAGAGGTGCTCATCATCGCCGGCGTGCTGCCGGGGCGAATGGTTCGCGATTTGATGGACTCCGCCGCCGATGGGGCCTTTCGCGTGAAAGTGCTGCCCAGCTACGAACAACTTCTCAACGACAACGTCGCCTTAAAGCCGCGCCCCGTGGCGATCGGCGATCTCTTGCGCCGTGCTTCGGTCAATCTCGACGCCGAACACGCCCAACAGTGGCTCGGCGGCAAGACCGTGTTGGTCACCGGTTCGGCCGGCAGCATCGGCTCGGAGATTTGCCGACAACTGCTGCAGTTGAAGCCGGCCCGGTTGGTGCTGGTGGATCGTTCGGAGACGGGGCAGTTCTTTCTGGAGCGAGAGTTGCGAACCCTTGCGGCCGGAACCGAAGTCATCGTCACGTTGGCCGATCTGACCGACGCCGAGCGCCTCAATCGCGTGTTTGCCGACGCTCAGCCCGACATCGTGTTTCACGCCGCGGCGTACAAACACGTGCCGCTCATGGAGCAGCACCCGGGCGAGGCGGTCAAGAACATCGCCGCCGCGACGCGCAACCTGGCGGACCTGGCCGACGAGTACGGCGCCGAAGCGTTTGTGATGATCTCGACCGACAAGGCGGTCAACCCCACCAGCGTGATGGGCGCCTGCAAGCGAGTGGCCGAGCAGTACGTGCAAGCCCGCGCCGCGAGCAGCGATTGTCGCTTCGTGACCGTGCGGTTCGGCAACGTGTTGGATTCGGCCGGCAGCGTCGTGCCGATCTTCCGCGAGCAGATTGCCGCGGGCGGTCCGGTCACGGTGACTCACCCCGACATGGTGCGGTACTTCATGCTCATCCCCGAGGCGGCGCAGCTGGTCATTCAGGCCGGCGCCATGGGCCAGGGGGGCGAGATTTTCGTGCTCGACATGGGCGAACCGGTGCGGATCGTCGACCTGGCCGCCGACATGATTCGCCTGTCGGGGCTGCGCGTCGGCGAAGACGTGGAGATCAAATTCACGGGCCTGCGCCCCGGCGAAAAACTCTACGAAGAGCTCTACGGCGACAGCGAGGCGAACCAGCCGACCGCGCACCCCAAGATCATGGTCGCCGCCAGTCAACCGCTCAGCTTGCTGCAAGCTCACAGCAATCTCGCGCGACTGGTCGCCACGGCCGACGAACCGCGCGGGGCCGTGCTCGCCGAATTGCGGTCGATCATTCCGATGCTGCCCAGCGGCGCGAAAGCCGCTCCGCTGCGCGCCGCGGCGTAGGCGGTTCGCGTCTGCTGCGAGCGGAGGGCGTCAGCCCTCTGTTGGTGCGAAGTAACAGGGGGCTGACGCCCCCCGCTCGCCGTGGTTGTTGGTTGCGACGCCCCGGGAATTTGACTTCCCTCTGCGAATCGCTAGCCTGTGGGGAGTGGCGGCGCGGCCGCCGGCTTCTCACTTCTGAGCTTCGAGGCAGCGATGGGCACTCTTCTGCGACCGACGGCGTTTTCCCACCGATACCTGTGCGGATTTCTCGCCGCGCTCATGGCGTGCGGACCGGCGCTGCCGTTGGCGGCCCAGGAACGCCAGCCGAGCGGACCCTCGGCGGCGATCGGAGCGGCTCAGGACGCGCCGGTTGGCGACACAACGCTGCTGGCCGACCCGGCCGTCGCGCCGGCTGATTTGAATTTACGGTATACGCTGCCCAACGCGTGCGTCGTCGTCGCGGCGCGCCCGGCGCAGATTTTCCGCTCCCCCATGTTGGAGTTGATGCCAATCGAGGTGATGCAAGCGGCGGCGCAGCAGGAGTTCAACGTCGACGTGCTGACGCTCGATCAGGTGGTGATTTCGGCGGCGCCGCCGATTCAGGGCCCGCCGACCTACGCCGTGTACGGCGAGTTCTCCGCACCCGCAAAACTGCATTCCGCTCAGTTGGAGCGGAACACCGAGGAAGCCGAATTCGCCGGCCGCACGTACCGCCGCTCCCCTGGGGCGATGGAGCCGAGCGTGTACCAGCCAAACGATCGCGGCGTGCTGCTGACGCCCGACGCAACGCTGCGACAACTCGTGTCGGCCGACACGCCGCCGCTGGGCCCGCTGGCGGCCGAGGTCGCCGCCGCGGCCAAGACGGACGACCTGTTCGCGGTGGTCGACGTGGAAACGCTGCGGCCGCTGATCAATATGGGCCTGGCGCAAGTCGAGGCGCCGCCGGAACTGCACGCGCTGCTTGATCTCCCGAATCTCGTGAAGCGAGCCGAGCTGCGCGTCAATCTTTCCAACCCCGGCGTGACTGAACTGGTGGCAACGGCCAACAGCGCCGACGACGCGCAAGCGATCGTCGATATTGTCGATGGGTTGAAGGATCAGGTGCGACAAAAGGTGGCCGAGCAGACAGCCAAGCTGGCTGCCAGCGGCGATCCAGTTCAACGGGCTCAGGGTCGCTACATGCAGCGAATGACGGCCCACTGGGACGAGGCCCTGCAACTGCAGGTCGACGGCGACCGGTTGATCGTGTTTCGGGTCGACCCCAGCGAGTCGGGCGCCGACGCGCAGTTGGTCTACATCGCGACAATTGGCATCCTGGTCGCCCTGCTGCTGCCGGCCGTGCAGGCGGCGCGCGAAGCGGCGCGACGGAATGTCTCGGTGAACAACATGAAGCAGATCATGCTGGCTCTGCTGAACTACCATGACTCGAGGCGTTCCTTTCCCGCGCAAGCAAACTACGACGCCGACGGTAAGCCGCTGCTCAGTTGGCGGGTACACATTCTGCCCTATCTGGAACAACAAGCGTTGTACGCGAAGTTCCACCTCGACGAGCCGTGGGACAGCGAGCATAACAAGCAGTTGATCCCCTTGATGCCGGAGGTCTATCTCGATCCGAGCTCCCCGCTGGATGCGTCCCAGGGGCGTACCCACTATCTGGGCGTCGCCGGCGACGGCTATGCCTTCGCCACCAGTGGCAAAGGCAACAGCCTGCGTCAATTTCGCGATGGCACGTCCAATACCATCGCCGTGGTGCAGGTCAACGACGAGCAGGCCGTGCCGTGGACCAAGCCTGCGGATTACGCGCCGCCGGAAGGCAATCCCCTGGCAGACTGGGGTCGCGACCTGCACCCCGGCGGTTTCAACGTGGCGTTCAGCGATGGCTCGGTGCAATACATTTCGAATTTCATCGACCCGGACCTATTTCGCAGCCTGCTGACGATCGCCGGCGGCGAGGTCGTCAACGGTTTCTGAACGCGGACGGAGGACGCGGCCATCGCCGCTGCCCGGCTTGCTGCGACGTCGCGAACCGTGGCCCCCCGGCGGCCCGATTTCAGTTGGATCACGCACCGTCGGGGCCGAAAGGTCCGAAAACTCGGCCTCCGGCGGGGCGAACTTCCCACTGCCCGGCGGGGTCCTCTCTGCGTAAAATGAGCAAATCGCGCCCCGGCGTGGCGGCCCCCGCACGCCGCCCCCTTGCCCCCGGGACGCCTCCCCTGAGAGGACCCGGTCGTGGACGACTCGGACCCCGTATTATCCAACGCCGAAACCGTCGAGGCCCCGCCCGGCGCGCTGCAGCGACTCACCGGGCTCAACGGACCCGAGTTTGCCACGGAGCGCCCTGCTGCCGACCCTGACAGTTCCGACCGCAGCGGCAGCAATACGCTGCTGCGCCAATCGGCCCGCCGCCGCGTGGCGCTGGTCGAGGGTTCGTCGCCGCACATGAGCGCCGAGACGCGCGCTCTGTTGCGTCGCCGGCTGCGCATCGTGGCCTGCCTGCTGCTGGGCGGCTTTTCGGTGTTTCTGCTGTGGTCGCTGATCGCGTTTCCCATCACCGAGCACGTGAAAGAGCAGCGACTGGCGCTGTTTGTGTCCCACGTGGGCGTTGTGCTGATGTTGGCCCTGCTCGCACGCAAGCTGTGCGCCAAGTGCGACATGTCGTTGCCCATGTTGCGCGGGGCCGAGGCGCTCGTGTTCGGCGTGCCCGCGGCGTTCTTCGTGATGCTCAACTACGAGAAGATCAAGGCGTGCGCCATCTTGGCCGACGGGCATGCGCACATTCCCAACGTGGTGGGCGCCTGGGCGCTGCTGATCTTCTGCTACGCCCTGTTGGTGCCCAACCGCTGGCGGCGCGCGGCGGTCGTCCTGGGCGTGATGGGCGCTGCACCCATCGCGGTCCTGGCGGTCGCTTACTTTCGCCTGCCGCAGTTCGCCGCCATGACCCATCTCAAGGAGTTCAGCGGCTTACTCACCGAGCACCTGCTGATGATGGCGATTTCGGTGGTCGTCGCCGTGGTCGGCGTCCACTCGATCAACTCCCTGCGCCACGAGGCGTTCGTCGCCAAGCAGCTCGGGCAATATCGTCTGAAAAAGCTGCTGGGCAGCGGCGGCATGGGCGAGGTCTATCTGGCCGAGCACCAAATGATGAAGCGCCCCTGCGCGATCAAGGTCATTCGTCCCGAGAAGGCCGGCGACCCCAAGGTGCTCGCCCGGTTTGAGCGCGAGGTGCGCGCCACCGCCAAGTTGTCGCATTGGAACTCGATCGACATTTACGATTACGGCCGCACCGATGACGGCACGTTTTACTACGTCATGGAGTTTCTTCCCGGGCACAACCTGGGCGAGTTGGTCGAGCTGCACGGGCCGCTGCCGGCCGCGCGGATCGTGCATCTGATGCGGCAGGTTTGCGACGCGCTGGCCGAAGCGCACGAGCAGGGCCTGATTCACCGCGACATCAAACCGGCCA
>JAGQOU010000375.1 GCA_020427145.1 Planctomycetales bacterium
GCCTGCCAGCAACGAACCGAATGCGGCTTGCGTGTAGACCTCTTCGGCAAAGGTGCGCACTCGGAACAGGTCGGTGACGGCAATATCGGCGGCGCACAATGTCACGGTCGCCAACAACCCTGCCAGCAACCCGCCGCCGGCGCGCCGCAGACTCACGCGCCACAACACCCGCGCTGCCGAGGCGTTCAGGAGAGCTTCTTCTTCCTGGCGACGCTCGACCGCGCTCAGGGCCCAGGCCGTCAGCAGCGCCACCCAGGGAACGGCCGCCCAGCCATGCACCCACGCGGCGCCGCGAACCCCGTCGAGCCAGGGATCGGCCGGGCCGCCGCCGGTGGTCCAGCCGTCGAACCCCAGCATCGTCTGCCAGGCAGCGGCCCACACTTGCAGCGGGACGAACACGGCAGCGAGCGTCGCGGCAAACAACGCGCGCCGGCCCGGGAATTCAGCCTTGGCCAGTGCCACGCCCAGAACGGCGCCCAGCGGAACAGCGAGCGCCGCCGCCATGGCCGCCAACCGAACTGTGTTCGCTAGCAGCCCGTGAGCGCGAGCGCTGCACGTGAGCGTCAGCAGCGCAGCGGACGCCAGCATGGCGAATGCTAGCAAATGCACGCGCGAGCGGAGATGGCGACCACTGCTGTTCATCCTCCTACGATACCCCGCCCAGTCCGGCCCCGGGAAGTGACGTAGCCGCCTGGGGCGAGCTCTGCTACCGTCTCGCCGCGATTCGCCCCCGCTTGTCCTGCTCTTAGCCAATGCCGATGTGCCGAAAATCTTCCGCTGCCGCGGGAAAAACTCGCCCGCTCTTCGCCCTGGTGGCCGCCCTGCCCTGTCTTGCCCTGGCCTGCACGGCCGGCTGCCAGAGCTGGCCGTTCCGCCACCGCGATCGGACCGCCATGATCACGCCCGCGATGCGCATGGCGACGGTCCGCGAGGCCGGTGCGCGAGCGCGCGACGAAGGCCCCGACGAACAGCAGGCGGTGTGCGCGCAGCTGGCCCAGCAGATTCAAACGGAACCCGATCCCATCGTTCGTGGCGCCATTCAGGAAGCGGTGGCGGGACTCGACGCGCCGCTCGCGTCACAGATCCTGACCGCGGGACTTCAGGACGAGAATCGTCGCGTGCGAATGACCTGCTGCCGCGAATTGGGCCGTCGCGGCGAGACCGCGGCGATCGATCAGCTCGCGCAACTGGTGCGGGCTGACGAAGACTTCGACGTCCGGATGGCGGCCGTGGACGCTTTGGGAAATATCAAGACCGAGGCCAGCGTGATCGCGTTGGCTGCGGCGCTCAAGGACCGCGACCCGGCCATGCAGTATGCCGGCGTGCAAGCGATGCGCGGCGCTAGCGGGCAGGATCTGGGCAACGACGTGCAAGCGTGGCGTCAATACGCCGCCACGCTGCAAGCGCCCGGCGAGAACCGCGAAATCGCCGTCGCGGCTCAACCCGATTCGAGCAAGCCGTATTGAGCATTGCGGCCGCGCCGCACGTAGCTCTCAACGTCCGTGGTCGCTAGCACGGGCGTTCGCCAGGCGGCGGCCCGCGGACTGCTAGCAGTTCGCGCGTTTGTGCGGCTCTTCGCACGGCCGTCGTGAATTCTCGCTTCCGGGTCAACTTCTCCGCCCGGCGCGCCCGATACCTCTCTCACAGGCGGACAGTCCGCGATCGCGCTCAAATGCTCCACGCCGCGCCGACAGGTTTGTCGCGTAGCCTGGCGGTCGAGCGCCTCGCGAACTTGCCTGTGGTTCGTACACGCATCGCGCGATCCGTCCTGCATCTTGGGACGATCATCGCTACGAAGCGGTTAGGGGGGTCTTAATGTTGCGCTGGGAAAGTGCGCGCCGTCGTTGGACTGCGCGCGTTGCGGTATCAATTTGGAGCGTCAGTTGGGCTGTGACGGCTGTCGCCGCCACGTGGGACGAGGGCTTCCGCGAACCTTCGACGCTAGCCCCCAGCGTGGCGACCGGCAACGCCGAGTTCAGCGCTCGCATCATGACGAGCGCCCTGCGCCCCGTGTTCGTCCGGCCGCAGGAAGACGCAGCAACGGGCGAAGTTCGCACTGTTCCCGCCGTGCGCGGCGGATGGCGTCCGCGACTTTCCGCGCTCAGCAAGGAAGCGTCGGCGCGAATGGACGGTCAGTTGTCGCCGCAGACCGCCGAACCCGCCGGTCCTCAATTGCTGGGATCGCTGCCAGGCGACCACCCCGAAGAGGAAACGACCGCTGAGGACGTCGTCGATGACGAACCGCTGGCGGATGACCAAGTCAATCCACTGGAAGGCCTCTCTGGCGACGCGCTGGACGATGCAATCGACGCTCAACACCGTCCGCAGAAGCCGGCGGAAGTTGATCAGCAAGAACTTGCCCAGACCGGCCCGGCCGAGCCCCTGCGCGTCGCGACTCGCACTCCCGCGCAACAGTCGCCCGACAATCCCGACGAAGACGACGCACCGCAGGCGATTCAGAACGAGCGGTCAGCGCGGGTGCCGCCCCTGTCGCGCAGCCAACAGGCGCTCCGCGACAAAGTTCGTCGCGTATTGAAATACTACTACGATCATCCGCTGCATACGGGCAATCGCGGGCCGTGGGAAGTGATGCACCAAATGCTCGCTTTCGAGGTGCATAGCCACATCCGCCAGCACAGCGCCAACGGCGAGCCGATTACCGCCGTCGGTTGGCTCTGCTTCAATCAGCCGTGTCGCGGACGCGACCTGCTGCACATCAACAACGACGGCGAGCTGCGCGTCCGCGTGGGGCCCGCGTTGCAGGGGCACGAAGGACAGTTGCTGGCATTGTTGGCGCAAGCCCGTGTGAAAAGCACCTATCCCATTCGCGTCGAAGGCAAGGAGTTCACGATTGCGGATCTCGTGGACGTCGAGAAAAAGACCTGCTATCCGCGCACCGAACTGACCTTCAAGCTGCTCGGGCTGCAGAACTACCTCGATATCGACGACCGCTGGGTCAACGACCAGGGCATGCAGTGGGACTTTGCCACGCTGGTCCGAGAGGAGATGCGCCAACCCGTGCGAACCGCGGCCTGCGGCGGCACGCATCGCCTGTCCGGGCTGACGTTTGCCTACAAGAAGTATCAGAAGACCGGCCGTCCGCTCACGGGCGAGTTCGCGGCCGCCAAACGATTCGTCGGCAACTATCAGAACTATGCCTACCGACTGCAGAACTCCGACGGCAGCTTCAGCACGGAATGGTTTCGGGGCCCCGGCCACGAGACCGACATCGACCGTCGGCTCAAGACCACCGGACACACGCTGGAGTGGCTGCTCTACGCGGCCGAGGAAAAGCACTTCACCTACAATCGCACTGTGCGCGCCGTCAATTACTTGGCGAACATTATGTGGACCAATCGCACCAGAGACTGGGAAGCCGGGCCGCTGGGACACGCGATTCATGCCTTGGTGCTCTACGATCGGCTGTACTTCCAGCAGTTTGACGAAGCGAATGGCGACTCGGTTGCCTCGGGGCCCGGGTCAAGCCGACGATAAGAACTGCGACATGAACGACCGCCGCAGAACCTGAGCGGCGCAGGCGAACGGCCGACTCGGCGCCTTGGCGCAACGCGGCATTGCCGATCGCAAGTGGCTCGTCTAAATTGCACGGACGATAGCGCCGCAGACTGCTTGTTGCGCGATCAGCGCCGCCCTGACGCCCGCGTTCCTCCGCTCCGGCTCCTCAAATGGCTCCCGCCGCCAAGTTTCCCGAACAGCTCGAAGCGTTCTGCCAATTGGCCGTGCGGCTGGCTGAGTTTGAGGAAGCTGATGCGCTGCTGATTTTTCTAGAGCGAGCGCTCGATTGGCAGCGTCTGCGGGATGCAACCGGGAGTCTCAACGTCGTGCTTGCGGTTGAGAACGACAAGCATTGCGCCGGAGCGACCGACCACGGATTTGCCTGCGTCGGCGTCTCGCTGCCCGAAAGCTCCGTGCAGGGAAAGCTTGCCCAGGCCCTGCTCGAAAGCGTGGCTGACGACCTGCTGCCGCCGGGCGGTTGCGTCGTGGCGCTCTACGGCGGTTTCGAGTCGGGGCTGATTGACTCGCTCAGCGTCATTCGCCTGGACGAGCATTTGGGGCGCCTGACGGTGCGCGACCTGCGGCAATTGGAAACCCGCGTACCGCTCGACACGCTCAAAACCGCCATGGACTTAGCCGTCGAGATCGGCCGCGAAGGTCGCGAGGGCAAGCCGGTCGGCACGCTGCTGATCGTGGGCGACCATCGCAAGGTGCTCAAGCACTGCCATCCCCTGGGCTACGATCCCGTACGGGGCTACAACGCGTCGGAACGCCAACTCGACGACAGCAAGGTCCGCGAGGCCATCAAAGAAGTCGCCCAGCTCGATGGCGCCTTCGTGATCACCGCCGACGGCACGGTGTCCGCCGGGTGCCAGCACATTTCCGCCCCGGCGGCCGACATCACGCTCAGCAAGGGCCTGGGCGCCCGCCACTGGGCCGCCGCCGCGATCAGCCGCGCCACCAGCGCGATTGCCATCACCGTCAGCGAGTCGAACGGAACGGTGCGGCTGTTCCAAAACGGCGAGGTGATGCTCCGCGTCGAGCCGTTCCGCCGGGCCATGAAGTGGAAAGACTTCGAGGTCGATTCCAGCAGCGGCGACGGTTAACGCCACCGACGGCGACCACACAGCAAGCACGTCGTGGCGCCAAGCAGTACGAGAATCGCACCCGTCGGCTCCGGCACGGCTGCTTGCGACGCAGCGGCAGACGCACCCGTATAGTTGCGCTGCCAAATCAGAAAATCGGCGCCGTCGGTCACCCCGTCGTCGTTGGCGTCGCCGCCGTCATTCAAGCCAAAACTCGTCTGCCACATCGCCAGATCAGCGGCATCGACGTCCAGATCGCCGTCGAAATCACCGGCCACTCCCAGGCTGACCAATCCCTCCACCAGGATGTTGTCAAACGCATAGGCTTCCGGCCCATCGTTCGATGCCATCAGATGCAACGTCAGCACGTCGCCCACGCCGGTCAAGAAAGCCGTCAGCGTTTGGAAAACATTGGAAAGTTCCACCGTTGTGCCGCCTGCAGGGGTCATCGACAGCGGATCGGCGACACTGCGCAGACCGCCGTCCGCCAGCGTGTAAGTGGCCGACCCCGCCTCGTCGACCGACGACGTGAAGAGCGGCTGCTCGCCGCCGCCGTCGATTTGGTAGGTCCAATTGAAGAAGTCGGGAATGCCGCCGCCGGCCTCGAAGTCGCCCATCGCAGCCATGTCAATCGACACCTGCAGCGCGGACGCCCCGGCAATATCGAACTCCCACGTCGCCGACGCCTCGCCTGTCGCGTTGTTCGTGTTGGCCAGGTTCGTGGCGCCAAACCACGCGTCCGTCTTGGTCGCCGTGTCGACAATGCCAATGCTGTCGGTGGGACTGCCGTTGTTCGAATCATCCCGCAGATTCGACGGTATCGCCCCGCTCACGCCCACCTGGTAGACGCCGAAGCCTTCGGTGGATTCGTTGTAAGTGCCCGAGTTGGCCAGAGGCGTCTGGGAAAAACTCAGGCGGTTCAGCGGCGCGTCGAAATCATCTGACGCAATGGTCTTGAACACGACCGCGCCGCCGCCGCCTACGTTCCAGCTGACCGGCAGCGTCCACAGCGCTCCCGCGGCGCCCTGGCTCGACGAACTGACGGTAATCACTCCGCTTTTGAGCCCGGACGTGCTGGTGTCCAAGAAAACCTGATGCGCGTTGGCGCCTCCAAGCGCGAAGGCCGTCGACGACAGGCCGCCGGAGAGATCGCCCGCGACGCTCAGCGTGTAGTCCAACTCGTCGGCTCCGTTGGCCGCCACGACGTTGGCGATATTTTGGACAAACACGTCCAGGGCGACGGGCGCTCCCACCGAAATCATCGACGGCAAAGCGCCAAGGGCGACGTCCATCTTGGCGGGGAGTTGATAGTCGGCCACCACCGGCAGGTGGTCGCTCACAGTCATCAGCGCGTTGAGAACGGTGGGCGACGCGCCGTTGCCGCTGGTGATGGGGCTATTGCAACACGAAACCGAACCATTGTTGCCAAAGGGGTGGTACGAGCCGGGGATATAAGCCAACCCCTCGTCGTCGAGCAATTCGCCCGTTACCAATTGGAAGTCAAAGCGATCGTCCAGGCCGCCCAAGGTTTGCCCGGAATACTGCGACGTGGTCGCCGGACTTTGCGTGAACAGCCCGCGAAACGACGAATTGTTGTTCCACGATCCCGGCGAATTGAGCGGATCGAACGCCTGCCCCGCGCCTGCCGATAGCAGGTGCTGGTACATATCCTCGCTGCTGGTTTGGATATTGTAGTCGCCGACGTAAATCGCGTGCGTCCCTTCACCCAGCGCGTCGGAATTGTTGCGAATATTGGTCGCTTCAATCAGCCGCCGAGCGGAGTTGGCCGACCCCGTATCCGACTTGTAGTGATCGTTGTAAACATAGAAGTCAGCCGCCGCGTCGTATCCGACCGGTCGCAACTGGTACCGCATCGTGGACCGCGCCTGCGCCGACCCGTTCACGGTTCCAGACCGCTGCTCGCCAATCAGATCAACGGTTTGCGTGTTGTACACCAATGCCGGGCCGCCGGCCTCGCCGTCGGGACTGCTCGTCAGGGCGTTGAGCGTCGATCGCGCATACGTGCCTGCCCCGTAAATGCCGTTGAGCACGTCGACAAACGATTGGGTCGACACCGCGGTCGAGTACTGTTCCTGCAACAACAACACGTCGATCGGTTTGGCAATGCCGCCAATCACCTCGGCGCCAATCGCCTGGAGCACGATATCCATGCCCGACCGAGCCGTCTGCGTCCCCGAGGATTGCCCCGTGCCCGTGTTGTAGGTGACGATCCGCAACTGGGCCTGCGCCGACGAAACAACTCCGCCCGCCAGGATCAGCGCTGCAAGGGTAAGGGAACGGAAATTCATATCTCTACACTACACTAGGCGAAGCGAAATCGCGCTGCCCAAGTTTCGCTGCGGGACCAATCGCGCCCTATCACAATAAAGTCGATCCCCGCGGGCCGCGGGCCGTCCCAAGCGACGTCGGTTCGTAACGGGCCGGGCGCCGCGAGCACGCATAAAAAGGCCGCGCTCTCACGACGAAAGCGCGGCCTCATTAATTGAACCTCGCCGCGAGCAAAGCAACAAGCTTTTCGCGACGAGAGTACGGCTAGTTGCGGCGCGAAGCCAAGCCAGTCGCTACGGCTCCCAAACCGGCCAAGAGCAGCGCCACCGCCGTGGGCTCGGGAACGGCGCCGACCGCCGGGAGGGCGCCGGTGTACTGCCGCTGCCAGAGCAGAAAATCGGCGCCGTCCGCCACGCCGTTGCCGTCGGCATCGCCGGTGGCGGCGGTGGCCGCTCCGCCGAAGGCGGCTTCCCACGTGGCAAGGTCGGTCGCGTCGACGTCGCCGTCGTCGTCGAAGTCCGCGTCGTTCCCCCCGGCCGTGAACGAGCCGGGCGTGCCGACGTCGCCGCCGGGATGAATCTCCACCGAACCGAACGCAGCGGCGGCGTTGCGCCCGCCGGCAAAGTCGCCGGCCGTGTGCAGCAACCAATTGAAACCATCGGTGGCATCGGCGCTCAGGTCGAGCAAGAAAACTGAGCTATCGCCATTGTCCGTCGGCCACACGACGCCGTCGTCGTCATACGTTTGGACCGCAGCAACGGCGGTTGTCGTTCGCGGCGTGACCGTAGAATCCGATTCATAGGCTGCCAACGACGGCCAAATCGCGACCGTGTCGCCGCCATTGCCCAGCGCCGGGAAACTGGTCACCCCAATGAAGTTCACGCCCAACGCACCGCCGGGGTCCCAGGCGTCAATCATGTTCTGCATCGTCAATGCATCGGCGTTATACAGAACGGCCGCCTGACCGTTGGCAACTGTGCCGGCGCCAATATTCGGCGCCGTCAGATCCGCTGTCGTCGTCGTGTCATGCAACACGTAATTATTGTTGAAATCGATCGTCGCACCCGTGTTGTTGTAGATTTCCACCCACTCCCAACCAGGTTCAGGCGAGCGCGGGTTGTACATGATCTCGGAAATCAGCAACCCGCTCGCCGCCGGTCCGGCGGGGACGACGCCGGGGCTGCCGGCATCGCTGGTCGCGTTGAGTTGCTCCCCAGCCTGCGTGACGGCGGAACTCGTGATGGCGCCGCCGGCGGTGGTGCTGACCGACCATTGCAACCCGTCCTGATTGCTGCCGTTGCCCGACCACGCAATCGAGTTGCCGTTGCCGCTGACGGGGAAGTTGTTCTCCGTGCGATAGTCAATGCTAAACGCGGCGTCGGTAAAGTTATCGATCTTAAACACGCCCATGCCGTCGTCGGCAGTCGCGGCGGCAGGAACGCCCGACGTCGGCCAAAAACCGACGGCCGCCCCGCCCGTGTTGGTCAGCGCCGGCCAGTTCTCCACCGCAACGAGCGGCACGCTGGCCGACAGTCCCCAGGCGTCGCGAAACGCTTGGTCGTCATAGTTGCCCGGGCCGCCGAGATTGCCGCGATACAGCACAGCCGTGGAGCCGCCGGGAATTACGGTATTGGTTGCGAGCGTGCCGTTCACGGCCGGATTGAACGGCGGCAAGTCGCCGATCCGCCCCGCGTAGTATCCGTCCAAATCGATGGCGTCGCCGGTGTTGTAGACCTCGATCCATTCCCAGGCGGTGTCGCCGGGGTCCAGCGGATCGTACATCAGCTCCGTCACGACCAACTGTCCGCGTGCGCCGGTCGCGGCGAGCACGGCAACGAGCAGAACCGCCGAGGAAATCAGCCGGCATGTCGAGTCGTTGCGGGATTCTGTGCGCCTCATCTTTGAAACCTCTGAAGGAGTCTATAGTAGTGCCGTTCCGAGAAGTCGCCGCGCATGTCTTCTACGCGAGATCGGGCGCGACAGAAGCCAGATCAAATCATAGATCGACCCCGCCGACCAAAAGTCGACGGGGTCGATTTGAGAACGCGTTGTCACCCAAGTGCCGCCCGCTGAAAGTCGAGCGAGCGGCGGCGGCGACTAGCGGCGACGGGCCGCGGCAACGACGCCCAAACCGCACAGGGCAAGCAGGCAAGTCGCAGGCTCGGGGACCATGCTGTACGAGCCGATCGGGAACGGCGTGGCGGCCGTGCCGTTCGAGACTTCGCCGTCAGTGACGTTGATGCCGCTGTAGGTCCAGTTGCTTTCCACGAACGTCGATCCGTCGGGACCGGTCCCATTCTTGCGATAGGCCCAACCGTCGAGATAATCCCAAGCCAAACCGGATCCGTCGACGTTGATATCGCCGAAAACGTCGACCACCGTCTCGCTGCCGGCAAACGCGCCGGTGGCGTCGTAGAACAACTCAACGGCGTCGTCGCCGTTGATCGAGGCGGCGCCGCCGTTGGCAAAATTGCCGTCGAACAGCAGTGACGGGCTCACGCCGAAATAATTTGAGAACATGGTGCCGTCGAACGGACTACCAGTATCGGTGACGTAGAGAAAGTCGCCCATCGATGCCGAGCCGGACAAAACCAACTCGACGCCATCGGTGCCGCCGCCATTATTGGCAGCGCCAACGCCGTAGGTCGAGAGATCGGCGACATCGGCTTTGGCGTACAACTCGACGACCTTCGGCAGGCCGCCGGTCAGCGGGCCGTCGAACACGCCCGTGATAATCAGGTTGGCGTTGGCCTGGGCGACAAGGCACCCCAGAGCCGCGACCATCGCGGCGGCAAATCGAGTAACAGACATTGGCTTCTCCTTGGGTTGCGGGATCAAGAACTTCTCATTTTGACAATTGCTAACGAATCGGTCGCATTACTAGCGGCGACGGCGAACTGCAAACGCAAGGCCGCACAGGCTGGCAAGCGCCAACACCGCGCTGCCCGGCTCGGGCACCGCGCCGACGGGCGCGATCGCTCCCGTGTAGTGCCGTTGCCAGGTCAGAAAATCAGCGCCGTCGGTGTCGCCATCGGCATCCGTGTCGCCGCCGCCGTTGACGCCAAAGCTGGCCTTCCAGGTGGCGAGGTCAGCTGAATCGACGTCGCCGTCCTCGTCAAAGTCAGCCACGTCGAACTCCGTGCCGCCGAGGAAGAAGAACGTGCCTTTGTCGCCCAAACTGGGATTCGAACCGCCAAAGAACAGGTTGATGCTTTCGTCAACATCGAGGTACGACGTCGTGACGCCCGTGGCGAGATCGAGCACGTAGACGTCCATCTCGAAGTCGGGCGAACTGCCCGGCTCGTAGAAGTAGACCTGATCGTTGACGCTGTCGTAGGCCGAGAAGTAGCCGCGTTCGAAGAACACGCCCGCTTCGCTCGCCGGGTCTTTCACCGGATTGAGGACGACCTTCTCGCTCCAAGCGCCGAACTGAATCTCCCCGGAGCCATTGTCGTAGCTGACAACCTCGCGGCGAATCACGCCCGGCTCGGTCGGCACGGCATCCGAAAAGCTCGACTCGATGATGATCAAGTCGCCCGTGTCCGCGTCGACAAAAATCTTGTCGGCGCGTCCGTCATTGGAAGCGGGATTGGTGAAGGGATCGTTATCCAACGCAAATGCAGTGTTGCCGGTCGTAAACGGGCGATACCCCAAGGACGTCCCGGCCGCGTCGAATTCAAAGAACGCGATGTCGTCGCCGCCGCCGTCGCTCTCGGCGACCCAAGCGCCTCGGACGCCCGTTGCCGAGTCCAAGTAGTATGCCGAGTCTTGCGGTTCGCTGTGGCCCACGGGCACGCCATCGGCGGTATCGAGATTGATCAGCCCGATGCGGTGCGACTCCCAAGATTCGGTCGTCGTGTTGTTGTAGCCGCCCTGATCATTGTCCGACGTGGCCGCTCCAGGCGAAGACGACACGCGGTTAATCAACCGAAAGGCATGGTCGTTGGCAGCGTTGTCATTGCTTGTCAGTTCATTGGAATCGTCGAGCATCAGCAGTTGCCCGTCGCCGATGTACTCCAAATCGACCTGATAAAACGTCGAGTCTGAATTCTGATTGTGATTCACCTCGCCGATCTTCGAGATCGCACTGTTGAGCACCACGGCGTTCGAATGCGCGGGTGCGTGCGTGAAGTTGGGGTCGGACGACGGCGCCGCATACGTGACGTAATCCATCATCGACGCCGCGGTGGCGCTGCCAGGAACATTGGGAGCGGGAGAGAATTCATCGACAAGGGCCGACGTGCGTGCGTCAGTGCCCTTGAAGTTCGTTTCCCAATGCGAATAGAGCGATTGAAAGTCAATCTTATAGAGATCGTAGTCGCCATTGGTGTCGTCGTCGCTCGTGTCCACGGTGCCGATGTCATCGACGAAGCCCGGAACGCCGCTGTCGAAACCAAGCACATAAACGTCGCCCGTCGCGGGGTCCGATGTGATGGCCGACAATTCGCGGAAATTACCCGGCCGCTCGTAGCCAATGAACACCGAGAACAGCGGGCCGCCGGAGAGATCCGCGGCGTCGTAGAAGCCAATGGTCCGAGGCGAATCGCCAAAGGAGCTGCCTTCGTTCAAGATGGCCAAAAATCCGCCCGTCGGCGCTGCGAACGCAGTCGCCGCAAAGGCGACCGCCGTACTGAGAGCCAGCCCGGCGAGCGCTCGCGTGTAAGGTATCCTCATGAGGTCGTTCCTTCCTTTCTTCCTACATCAATCAAATTCATTATCGAAAGCGAGTTCAAAAGCGGCTTGATCTAACCAGTTGCTTCTCAATAACTCGACGACTTGATGAAGCGTTTCTCAACGATCACTCTGACGAAACTTCTCAAATGCGGCGGCTAACAAAGATGCGGCCGAGGGATTTTTTGGGACGGACTCGGAGGGGGGGACGCAGCAGGTGGGGCTTTGTCTGTGGCGAATTGGCTTGCTGCCACAGCACGCGGGACGGTCCGTCAGCGGCTCGGCGCAGCCCGTGTTCCGTCAACGGACTTTTCAAAGGCGGGTTGGCTGAACGGAAAGTTTGGCAATTCAGCCACGCATGTTACGGTAAACGAAGTCTCCGGCAATGAGAAGCAATTAATGGCCGGATTTCGAGAATCTTTGCCGTATCTTCACCAACCATCACAACTGTCCAACGTCGTGCCCCGCTGATGATCCCTTCCGCTTCATTGCGGCTTCGCCGCCCGACGCCTTGCCTGCGCAGGAGGGAGATTGCGTTGCGCATTTCGCCACTTTTCGCCAATGTGATGGCTGCACTTCACTTCCGTCGGCGGCCGATCCCGCTTTGCCCACGGCGCAACGCACCAACTGACCGCAGAGCGCAACCTGTTTTCTGCCGGCAGCTTGCGTTGAGGCCATTGATTCTTGCGAGCTGCTTGATTCTGACACGACCCTGTTTCGCGGCTCAGCACGACGTAGTGAGATTCGCCACCTTCAACGTCTCGCTCTACGGCAACCACGCCGGCGATATCCAAAAACGCCTGCGCGATCCCGACGACCAACAGGGACGCTGCCTGGCCGAGATCATTCAGCGCACGCGACCGGACGTACTGCTGCTTTGTGAGTTTGACTACGACGAATCAGGGGCGGCTCTGCAGGCGTTTCGCGAGAACTATTTGGCGCAGGGACAGGACGTCAGTGGAGCTCCCGACGGGCCAGCCGCCCCGATCGATTACCCGTATTGGTTTTCAGTGCCCGTCAATACGGGCCGGCCCTCGGGATTCGATCTCAATCGCGACGGCCGCATCGGCGGCCCCTTGGGCAGCGACGCCTACGCAGGCGACTGCTGGGGATTTGGGAAATTCCCGGGCCAATACGGGATGGCGGTTTTGTCGCGGTATCCGTTCGACGAGGATCAAATCCGCACCTTTCAACACTTCCGTTGGCGCGACCTCCCCGCCGCCAACGTGCCCGACGACCCGGCAACCACCCGCCCCGGCGACTGGTACCCCGCCGACGCGATGCAGCACTTTCCGTTGTCGTCAAAGAGCCATTGGGACCTGCCGATCGTTATTGGCGAGCAAGTCGTCCACCTGCTGGCGAGCCATCCGACGCCGCCCACATACGATGGCCCGGAGGATCGCAATGGGCTGAGAAACAAAGACGAAATCCGCTTCTGGTCGGAGTACGTCGAGGGAACTGCCGCAGCCAAAGCACTTTACGACGATGCCGGGAAACGAGGCGGTCTGCTCAGCGGGGCAAGTTTTGTCATCGCCGGCGATCTTAATGGCGACCCGCTGGATGGCGACGGGCCGGACGGAATCCGCATCCTGCTCGCCTCGCCGAAGCTGCAATCGTCGCCAATCCCGGCGAGTTCCGGAGGTTCCGAGCAAGCGCGCCTCCAGGGGGGAGCGAACCGCCGCCACCAGGGAGACGCGGCAAACGACACGTGCGACCCAGCCGATGACCCCGGCCCAGGGAATCTCCGCATCGACTATGTTCTGCCGTCGAGGGGGCTAAGGATTGTCCGGTCCGGCGTGTTTTGGCCGTCGAGCGACGACCCGCTGTACCCGCTCACAGGCGTTTACCCGTTCCCCAGCTCAGACCACCGCTTGGTTTGGATTGACGTGGAAACCACAACGGAAGGACCTAACCCGAAGCAATAAGCCAGATTGCCCAATCTGTCTCGGAGTGCAGCAGAGATGTCTGCAAATTGCGCTAAGTGACGATTTCTGGCGTGTCGCGAAGCCCGTCCTCTCGAATCCACTGAAAGAATTGTTTCCAAATCGCGCCAGCTGATCTAACATGATCGAGTTGCCAAGATGCACTCCACTTTCCCGCCTTACGCGCATCGGCCCCGCAGACGCACGAAATAACGCATGCCGCGTGCCGTCCGTGCGAGGAACATTGTTGCCAGGGTCGCTTGCTCCATCCCGCCCTCCCTGTTAGGTAGCTTCCATATGCGCCATCCAGACCGTCGCGGATTCACGCTTGTCGAACTTCTGGTAGTGATCGCCATCATCGGCGTGCTGGTCGCACTGCTGCTGCCGGCGATTCAAGCGGCGCGCGAAGCCGCTCGTCGAACGCAGTGCGTCAACAACGTGAAACAGATGGCGCTGGCGTCTGCCAACTACGAAAGCGCCAACGGCGTCTTTCCGCCAGGTCGGATCAATCCCGACTACGAGCGGCGCACCGCCGCCGGCTGGATTGCGCAGCCGACGCCGAGCGCCTACCCCCCATGGTCAGGCAACCCCAATGTGCGCTACAACAATTTCTCCGTGCATATTTGGATCCTTCCGTACATGGAAGCCAACAACGTGTACGAGTTGATTGACTTCGAAAAGGGCCAGTCGAAACAAATGACTTCCGGGGGCGCGCCGATCAATCCTCACTACCAGGCGTATGCAACGGCCCAGGGCCTCTTCATTTGTCCCAGCGACCCCAACACCGGGGTTATCATTTCGGAAAACAATTACCGATCGAACTTCGGCGGTTCGACTCCGTTTGCCGGCACGAACTCCGGCGTTGTTGACGCCACTGTTGTTTCGACAGACGGTTTTGTCGCCGGCGGCAACGGCGCTTTCAGCTACGGCGAAAAAGGCCTGCGCGCCGGAGAATACACTGACGGACTTTCAAAGACCGCGTTCTTCTCGGAACGAACCAAAGGCAGCGGCATCAATGCCGCCGCAGAGCCGCCGACCTCCTGGGACATCATCGGCCTTGGCAAGGGCAACAACATCACCGACGGCTACACCATTGAGCAAATGTTCAACGACTGCCTGAAGAAGGGGCAAAATCCGCAGGCCGGACCGCTCATCTTCACCGCCGCCGGGCGGTGGCTGCCAGGCGAAGATTTCTCCAACGGTTGGCCTTTTGCCGGCTACGACGCGACGCAGTATAACCACGTTGCCCCGCCAAATTGGCAGGGCCAGGATTGCGGACGAAATAGCTACATACCCGACACCGCCGAGGAACACGCGATCATTGCCGCCCGGAGCGCTCATCCCGGATCAGTCGTTGTCGCGTACGGCGACGGTCATACCGCGATTGTTGCCGATGGCGTGGATGTCGGCGTCTGGCGTGCCATTGGCTCTCGCAACGCCGGTGAGACCGTAGACAGTGATCTCTAACGCCATGTCGAACACTGCTGCTTGGCTTGCAATGCTGTTAGCCCTGGTCGTGCTCGCCGCTGCAGCGGGCTGCGGGGCGGCTCCGGGCGAAGAATATGCCGATCTGCGACGCAATTGCAAAGCCGCCCTGGACGAGGCGGAGACCGTCTTTGCTCAAGGCAACTTCGAAGCGGCCTGCCAGAAGTACGACGAGGCGTTGCAGCCCGGCGGGCTTAACCCCGACCTGTACGTCCTGGCGGTGACAAAACGCGCCGTCTGCTGGGGCTACCAGGGAAAATTCGACGAGGCCTTTGCCGCGCTCGACGAGGTCGCGCCAGGCGCCGCGAATCTTGACATGATCTACGCGGCGCGAAGCTTTTTGCTGCGGAAGCAAGGCAAGATCGCCGAGGCCAAGGCGGCCTGGGGACAGGCCAAACGCATCAATCGCAGCGTCGAGCAATTCTAGCGCAGCGTTCAACGCCTTCGATCGCCGCGCCGAGTGCAACTGGAGCGCCAGATGCATCGCCAAGCTCTGACGCAGCAAGCCTAGTTCCCCGTCGCGCGAAGCTCTTCGGCCTTCTTGAACTCTGCCGCTTTGGCTTTGGCCAGTTCGGCAACCTCGGCTGCCGCGGCTTTCCGCAGCTCGGCATCGTGCGACGCTTGCTCGGCCGCCGCGGCCTCGGCTTGGGCCTGCTTCGCCGCATCGCGGGCCGCCTGGAGGTTCTTCTTGAGCTCGGCGAGCTGTGCGGCCACGGCGGCGGCGGCCTCCTGACGCTCGGCCAACTGACGCCGCCGCTGCGCACTGGCGGCCTCCTGGTCCGCCGCAACGGCGGCCAGCTGTGCGGCCGTCGCGCTCGCTTCGTCGATTTCCTGAGCGAAGCGAGCCTCGGCCGTGCGATACGCCTCCAACAATTCGGCGGCGCGAGCGAGTTCGCTCTCGGCGGCGGCAAGAACCAAAGCCGCGGAGGAAGCATCCTGCTCGCATTGGCTTAGCTTCGCGGTTGCGGCGGCGCGATCGGCGGCCGGCTCGGCTTGGCGTCGGGCGGACGCTTCGGCGGCAGCGGCCTGGTGAGCTTCCGCCGCGGCGGCGGCCTGCTGGTTGGATTTATCCTTGGCAGCGAGCGCAACCGCCAGCTCTTCGTCGGCCTTCGTCGCGGCTGACTTGGCGGTTTCTACCGCTGCTGCGGCCCGATCGACTGCCGCCTGCACTTCGGCGCCGGCCGCGTCGCCGCCCGGTTGGCCGTGAGCCTGCCAGTCTGCCAGCGCCGCCCGGGCCTGCCACGCGGCCTGCTCGGCTTCCACAAGGTGGTCGGCCTGCGCGGCGGCCGCTTCGGTGGCTTGGCGCCATGCAGCCACGCCGTCGGCCAGGCGTTTGGCGGCGGCCACTCGTTCTTGATTGGTTGCCGTGGCGACCTCGTTGGCTTGTTTGCGCTGCTGGTCTTGTTGCGCCAGCGCGGCGTCGGCCGCGGCGAGCTCGACCTGGGCGGCTGTCAGTGCGGCCGTGGCTTTTTCGTGCGCCGCGCGCGCACTGCCGGCTGCCTGTTGGGCCAATTCCAAGCGAGTCGCCAGCCGGGGCGGATTCGGCGGCAACTGGCGGAGGACTTGATGGTCCTCGACGCTCACCACGCGGCAACCGCCGAGCCAGTCGCCCGCGACAGCCGACTTGCCTGCATGGGTGAATCGCGCCGCCAGCGCCAAATCGGGCGTTTCCACCAGATCGCCCAGGTGTTTGCCGCCGCCGTCCCACACCTTCACTTTGCGATCGCGACCAGCGGTGAGCAATTGGCCGTTGCGGTGAAACTCCACCGACAACACGCCGCCGCCATGTGCGTTCCAGTTCTTCACCTGCTGCCCCTGGGGCGTCCACAGCCGCACAGTGTCGTCTTCGCTGGCGGTGGCCAGCATGTGCGAGTCGGCCCGCCACGACACAGCCGTCACGTGTTCGCTGTGGCCGCTCAAGCTCGCCGCCTCGTTGCCCGCCGCGGCATCCCACAGATAGACGCCGCCGGCACGGTCGGCCGTGGCGAGCAGCTTGCCGTCGGGACTGAACTCGATGGCCGTCACCCAGTCGGTGTGTTTGCGAATCTCATACGCCACGCTGCCATCGGCCACGCGGTAGACGCGCACCACTTTCTTCGGGCCGCCCACGGCCAACAGCGATTGATCGGGCGAAAGATCGGCCGCGAGCACCGCGTCGACCTCTTCGCCAACCGTCGCCACGCGCACGCCAGCGGCGACGTCGTAGATCGCGGCGTTGCCGAACGCGCCTTGGCGTCCGCCGGCAACCAGCAGCCGACTGCCGTCCCGGCTGAAACGAACGACCAGCGGATCGCCTTCGCCGTACGGCAGGATGCCGAGCAGCTGCCCCGATTCGCTGTGGTAAAGCGCGACTTGCCGCGGCCCGCCAATGGCCGTCAGCGGGGCCCACGGGCTGGCGGCGATCGCCACGACCGCCGCGGGCTGCGCAGGCGCCACCAGCGGCTCGCAAAGCACGCCGTGCGGCATCGCCGGCTCGCCCGCGGGGCGGTTGTCGGCCGTCTGCTTCACTTCCATCGCAATCGCCGGGCCCTTGCGCGGTTTCGACCCGGCGTTCTCCAGCAGGCCGCCTTCAATCCAAGCCCGGATGACAGCCAACTGGTCGTCCGGCAGTTTGTCGCCGCCGGGAGGCATCTCCGGCGAGTCGGCGTGCGTTACCAGCGCCCACAGGCGCGAGCTTCCCGGATCGCCGGCCGCGACCACCTCGCCCCCGGCCCCGCCAGTCATCACTGACCCAAAGTCGTCGAGCGCCAGGTCGCTGTTCTTGTCATCCTGCGAATGGCAGGCAAAGCAATGCTGCTGAAAGATCGGCCGCACATGGTCTGCGTACGTCACCTTGGCCTGCGCATCGGCGGCCTGAGCACCATTGCCGCAGATTGCATCACAAAGGGCGACGAGAACACCGAGAAACGATCGTGCGCGCCACCGCTGCGCACGCGGCCGCACTTGGGACAACCAATTGCTGAGCATGTCAATCATTTCGCTCAATCATTTCGCTGCGGCGCAATTCGGAACGCTTGTCACGCGGCAATGACGCGCGTTCCGCTCGCCATCGGGACGTTAATGGTTAAACAGGAATTCGCGGGAGTTGAGCACGGCCCACAAGGCGTCCTCCAACTCGGCGACCGGACGCGGATTGTCGCCACACAAGGCGAGCAGGGCCTGAGACTCGTCGGCGGCCGGCTCGCGACCGAGGCAACGGACGTAGATGGCGGCAATCACGTCGACGGGCGTGCGACCTTCGTCGAGCCATCGCTCGACCAACTTGCCCTGCTTGATCTTGCCATGCACGGCCTGACCGTTGAGCATGTGGAGAGCCTGGGAAAGCGTCGGCTCGGCGGTCGCTTCGCACGCGCAAACGGTGGTCCGTTTCGAGCGGCCGAAGGTGTTCAGGAAATAGTTGCCCGCCTGCCCGTCGGGAACTTCCAAGGCGCGCGCCCCCAAGGGCACGCCCGGCAACCGTTCCGGCGTGCCGGTCGCCTGGCTCAGGCAATCCAGCAGCGCCTCGGCGGGAATGCGGCGCACCAGCGCGTGGGAGAAATTGCGTTGATCCTCCGCGTTCGACGCGCTCGTGGTCGTCGAGCGTTGGTACGCGTTGCTAACGGCGATGTCGCGCAACAGTTTGCGGATGTCGAAGTGGTGCTCGACCAACCGAGCGGCCAACGCTTCGAGCAACTCGGGATTGCTCGGCGGGTTGCTCACGCGCACGTCGTCGACCGGATCGACAATCCCCACGCCGAACATGTGGGCCCACGCGCGGTTGGCCAAATTCGCGGCGAAATAGGGGTTCTCCGGCGAGGCGATCCACTCGGCCGCCACCTCGCGTCGATCGCGCCCCTTCACGTCCGGCGTCTCGCCGCCGAGAAACTTCGGCGGCATGGCCTGCCCGGTGACGGGGTGATTCGACTCGCCGTCGCCCCGATTGAATACCAGGATTTCGCGATAGTCCTCGGTCCGCTTCCGCGCGATCTGCGCGAAGAACGCCGTGAAGGAGTAGTAGTCGTCCATCGTCCAGCGG
>JAGQOU010000376.1 GCA_020427145.1 Planctomycetales bacterium
AGCCCGATTCGTTGCCCAGCGACCACATGATCACTGCCGGATGGTTCTTGTCGCGCTCGGCCATGCGTACGACGCGATCGAGAAACGCGGCGCTCCACCGCGGCTCGTTGGCCAGTCGTCCGCGCAAGCCGTGCGTCTCGATGTTCGCCTCGTCGAGCACGTACAATCCGTAGCGATCGCACAAGTCGTACCAGTACGGATCGTGCGGATAGTGGGCCGTGCGCACCGCGTTGATGTTGGCCCGTTTCATCAGCAACACGTCCTGCTCCATTCGCTGGTGCGACAGGGCGTGGCCGGTGGTTGGGTCGTGTTCGTGCCGGTTGACGCCCCGCAGTTTGACGGGCCGTCCGTTGATCAGCAGGCGACCGGCGCGGATTTCGACTTCTCGAAACCCGACGTCGCACGCCACGGTCTCCATCACGGCGCCCGCCTCGTCGTGCAGCGACAGCACGAGTCGGTAGAGCGCGGGCGTCTCGGCGGTCCACTTCTGCGGATTCTTCACGACCGTGCGCAACCAGCCAAACTTCGGCATGCCGCGCTGCGGCGTGCGCTGCACGAGCACCTGCGCGTCAAAATCACGATTGACGATCGGTTCGACGGAGTGCGCCACGGGCGCCTGCCAAACGGCTTCGCCCGCGGGGTCGAACAGTTGCGCCTGCACTTGCCAGTTCTCGATGTCTGCGTCGTTCGCGGCGTCAATCTCGACGTCCACCACCAACTCCGCGTCGCGGTAGTCGTCGTCCAGTTCGGTGCGGACGGCGAAGTCGCTGATCCTGACGCCGCCGGTGCAGGTGAGAAACACGTCGCGTGGGATGCCGCTCAGCCGCCACATGTCCTGGTCTTCCAGGTAACTGCCGTCGCACCAGCGATAGACCTCCACCGCGAGCTGGTTCTCGCCCGGCTGCAGGAACCGCGTGACGTCGAACTCGGCGGGCGTGCGGCTGCCTTGGCTGTAGCCGACCCGTTGCCCGTTGACCCACACGGTCAACGCGCTCTCGACGCCGGCGAAGTGCAGCACCACGCGGCGATCGCGCCACGACTCTGGCGTTGTGAACGTGCGTCGGTAGGAGCCGACGGGATTGCGTTGCGCAAACGCCGTCCAATCGGCCGGCGGCTCGCTCGTCACCCGCGGCGGATCGATGCGAAACGGGTACCCGGCGCTGACGTAAATGGGCGTGCCGTAACCGTGGCATTCCCAGTTTGCAGGCACGGGAATCGTCGACCACGCGCTGTCGTCAAAGTCAGTCGCAAAGAAGTCTGCGGGCCGCTGCTCGGGACGCGGCGACCAGTGAAACCGCCAGTCGCCGTTGAGCGAAAGAAAGAAGGGCGACTCGCTCGGTAGTCCGCGGCGGGCGTCGTCGACCGTGGCAAAGGGTACGAACGTCGCCCGCGCCGGCAGGCGATTCCGCTGCAGAACCTGCTCGTTTTCCCAATCAGGCGCCTCGCCGCGCACCGGCGTCGCGAGGGCGCCCGCCAGCAGCACCGCGGCCGTGAGCCGCCGGCGAAAGCGGCCGGGCGTCGCTGATCGGTCGCCGCTGGTCATTCGTCCGCTCCGTCGATTGCAGGGGTCGCCTCGGCCGCGATCGTCTGCAGCCGGCCGTCCAAGAGCACGCTTTCGCCGGCGGCCAGTTGCAGATCCGCCGTCGCGTCGCCGTAGCGAACCATCGCCGGCAAACCGCTGCCGCTGGCGATCCGCACGGAGCGGAGGCGGCCGGCGTCCCAGGTCGCGTCGACGACGAAGTCGCCCCGCGCACAGAGGCCGCGAAACGATCCGTCGGACCAAGCCGCCGGTAACGCCGGCAATAGCTCCAGGTCGAATTCGGGCGCGAGCGCCGTGCCGCTTTGATGACTCTGCAGCAGCATCTCGGCAATCGCGGCGGTCCCGCCAAAGTTGCCGTCGATTTGAAACGGCGGGTGAGCGTCGAACAGGTTGGGATACGAACCGCCCCGCCAGGCAATGTCTTTCTCGCGAATTGACACCGGCATCAGGTGCCGTCGCAGCAGCTTGTGAGCGCGCTCGCCGTCGTGCAGCCGCGCCCACATGGCGATCTTGTTGGCGAGGCTCCAGCCGGTGCCGTCGTCGCCGCGGCCTGTCAGCGACTTGCGGGCCGCAGCCGCTAACTCCGGGGTGCGACGCGGATCAATCTCCTGCGCCGGATAGAGTCCCCACAGGTGCGACACGTGCCGATGAGCGGGGTCGTCCTCGCGAACCTCCTGGCTCCACTCCATGATCCGCCCGTCGCTGGCGATGCGAGTGGGCAGCAGTCGCGCGGCGGCCGCGCGGGCTTGCTGCTGAAAGTCCTGATCCACGCCCAGGATCTCGGCGGCGTCGCTGCTGGCGTGCAGCAGGTCGCGAATGATCTGCATGTCCATCGTGGCGCCGATGCAAATGTGCGCTTTCTCGCCGTCGGCAGTGAGATACGAGTTTTCCGGCGAGTTGGAGGGCGCCGTGACGAGTCGCCCCGTCTGCGGGTCTTCGACCAGCACGTCGAGAAAGAAATCGGCCGCGGCGCGGAGCACGGGATAGACGCGGGCGAGGTCCTCGCGATCTTGCGTGAACTGATAGTGCTGCCACAGATGTTCGCAGAGCCAGGCGCCCCCCGTGCAAGTGGCGCCCCAACTGGCCGATTCGCCCGGCGAGGTGAAGCCCCACGGATTGGCCAGCACGTGCGCCACCCAGCCGTCGGCGTCGTAGTAAGCCCGGGCCGTCCGCCGCCCGGGCTCCACCAGCGACTCGGTCAGCGCGAACAGCGGCTCGTGCAAATCGGAAAGGCCGCACGGCTCGGCGGGCCAGTAGTTCATCTGCACGTTGATGTTCATGTGCCAGTCGCCGTTCCAGGGCGTTTGGATCGTCTCGGTCCAAATCCCCTGCAGGTTCGCGGGCAACCCGCCGGGCCGCGAGGAGGAGATCAGCAAGTAGCGGCCAAAGTTGAAATAGAGCGCCGCGAGGTCGGGGTCGTCGGCGCTCTCCCACGCCGCGGCCAGACGCTGCGGGGTCGGCAGAGCGGCGGAGGGGCTGCGTTCTTCCGCGTTGCCAAGTTGGATTGCCGCGCGACGGTAATACTGCTGATAGTCGGCAACGTGCCGCGCTCGTAGCTCGTCGAACGTGCGTGCGGCGGCCGCCTGCAGGTCCTTGCGCGCCGTCGCGACCGGGTCGTCGACGGTGCGTCCCGCAAAGGTGTCGATCTTTGTGGCGGCAGTCACCAGCACAGTCGCCGCGTCGGCGTCGCGAACTTGCAGGCAGTCGTCGCCGGCCGCGACGCTGCCCCCTGCCACGACAACGGTAGCGCACACGCAGTACCGCACGCCGTTGTCGCCGTCGCGGCCGTCATTGAGCTGCCCGCTCATCTGCAAGACGCCGTGGGAGTCGACCGTGATGTCAGCGCGCTCGGGGCGTTCCAGCCGGACGTCGAACGACACGGCGCCCGGCGCGTCGGCCGCGATGCGATACGCGAACGCTTCGTCCGGCGCACTGACCAACGCCGTCTTGGCGAACTGGACGCCGCCTTGGCGGTAGGAGATCGCGGCCACGGCGTCGTCGAGATCGAGCTGGCGGCGGTAGTCGTCGGCGTCCACTTGCGAGTTGTCCCCGCGGAACTTCAGCCGCAGCTTGCCGAGGGTTTGAAACGAACCGTACGGGAGGTTCGCACTGCGGCCAAGGCCCGAGCCGGCGCCGGCGCACGTGAATTGCCGGTTCATCAAGCGTTCGGCCGCCAGCACGTCGCCGGCGAACAGCAGCCGGCGAATCTCCGGCAGCGCGGCGGCCGCTCCGACGCGGTCGGCGTCCTGCGGCGAACCCGACCACATGCCGCTCTCGGTCAGCGCGATCACGTCCTCATCGACTCCGCCAAAGATCATGGCGCCCAACCGCCCGTTGCCCAGCGGCGTCGACTCGGTGAAGTGCCCGGCCGGGGCGTCGAACCAAATCACGCTGTCAACGTCGGCGCTGCTGGCCAGCGGCGCCACGAGCGCGATCGCGAGGCCGACGACCGCCAATCGAGAGAACTGTCGCAGGGATCGAAATCGCATAGTAAGAACCCGCACGGGGGGATAGCGTGTTGACGACGGGACGCTACTTCGCTGCGTCGCCATCGGGACGAGCGTTGCTGGCCGTCAGATCGCGCGCCGTGGCCAATGCGATGGCTCGTCCCTGGTTGCCAACGGCGCAGTAAAAATGATACACGACCCCGTCGTGCTTAATTATCCACGGCTTGTGGGCGAACGTCTTGTCCCACGGTTCGGTGGAACGCATCAGGGCGGGGCCGTCCCACTGCGTCCAATGCACCAGGTCGCGCGAGCAGGCAAAGGTGTCAAACGCCCCGGGCCCCCAATTCAGCCCGAAGTAGAACATGACCCACATGTCGCCGATCCGCACCACCTGCGGATCGCCCGAGATGCCCCGCTCGTTGTCGATCACCGGCCCCTCGCCAAAGCGCTCCCAGTGGACCATATCACGTGACACGGCCATGCCGATCCGTTCGATGCCGGGGCCCTGCTGTTTGCCGTTGTAGTACATCACAAACGGGAACCCAAGCGACTCGGCTTTGTCCCAGAGGACATGGCTCTTATAGAGCGTGGCCTTTTCGAAGGCGCGGGCGTCGGGCTGGCTGGGCGTCATCACCGGGTTCTCCGCCAGCCGCTGCCACGGTTCGGCCTTCTCGGGAGTTGTGGTCCAAGCGATTCCCAGCGACAGCGGGTCGGTCTCGTAGCCCTGCAGCGCGCCGCCGAAGTAGCTCATCCAATACTTGCCGTCGTACGATTGCAGGCGGTTGCTGCCGCCCCACTGGGGATCAAGCAACGACAAACTGCCGTCGGCTTGCCAGCAGTCCCATGTCTCTTTGCGAAACGGCAGGATCGGCCCCAGCGGTTCCCAGTGCAGCAGGTCCTCGCTTCGCGCGAGACAGGTTTCGTAACCCACCTTGTTTGTGTTCACCACGTACGCCATGTACCAGGCGTCGCTGCCGCGAAACACGTTTGGGCAATCCACCAACTGCCCGGGCGCCGGGCGGAGCACGATGCCGTACTTAAACGGCGTTTTCACTTCGTCGTAAATCTGCTGCATCTCGTCAGCCGGCACGCGAAACTCTGCGGCCGGTTGTCGGGCCGGGCGGACCAACGACTTGTCGGCCTGCTCGTCGTCGGCGCGCGCTCGCGGCAACGCGGCAGCGAGCAGCACGCCAACCGCCGCGGCAAGGGTCGGCAGTGCGGTGCGGGGAGTTGTTCGGACGCGCGTCACTGGTTATTCGCTCCAGATTTCCACCGGACCCAACAACCCGGCCGGCAAGAGCGCAGCATCCGTCGCGGGGGGCTTGGCAAGCGTCCAGGCCTGCTGCGGAACCGCCCCGCGGGCCTCGCCGATCAGGCGGTTCTTCCACGTGTTGGTCACTTCGATGCTCAACTCGTTGACGCCGTCGCGCAGGTACGGCGTCAACTCCACCTGATACGGCGCGGTCCAAGCGACCCCGCATTCGGCGCCGTTGAGCGTCACGCGCGCCATGTTCTCGACACGGCCCAGACGCAGCCACACCGGCCTCGCCTTGTCCTGGGGATGCCAGGTGAATTCGTAATTGTACTGGGCGGTTCCTGAGAAATAGCGAACCCCCGGGTCGTCGTGCTGCGACCAGTCTTGCAGTTGCTCGAAGCGGAGCGTTGCCGCTGTTGCTCCCTCGCCGCTGGCGAACGAGACGCGCCACGGCCCGTCGAGAGTCAAGATCCGTCGAGCTGGCGTCGCCTGACGGTCGAATTGATGCCGTGGCGCCGCAGCGCCGCTGGCAACGACCACGAACGCCGACTCAAACGGCGCGAGTTGCAGGCGGACGCCCGTTCGTTGGTCGTCGCGTTGCTGCCATTCGGCCGGAATGATGCTCCCCGCCACCGCATCGAACTGCGTCACGGTTCCGCCCGCACAACGCAGGACGGCGTTGCCGTCGAGTGCCGTCGGCGTTTGGTTCGACAGAAAGTAGATCTCGGCGTCGTCGGCCCGCCGGTGCGTCCACGCCACCACCGATGTCGCGTCGGCGCCGTTCGCCGTGATCTGCGTATCGGGCACGAGGGACAGTTTGTCGAGCGCCTCGCGAGTGAGCGGTCCGCGCACGATGCAGCCTTGGCCAAGGCGCGAGACGGTCGACGAGGGACTCTTCGCTCTCGGTCGAGTGCGCTCGATCGGCCACAGTTGGTCGACGACGGCTGCGAACGCCTGCTGGTCTTGCAGCTCCGCCAGCCCGAGCGTCTGCGTCGGCCGTTCGCACAGCACGACCGTGGCCCCCGCCTTCACCAACGCGAGCAGCTTGCGAGCGACCGGAATCGACATGCGTCCGGCGGCGGGTTGCAGCGGCCGCGCGGCGGGGATCACCAGCAGGCGATAGCTCGCCCCGCCGGGCAACTCGATCCGTCCCTGGTGCACCGTGGCGAGTTCGAGCAACGCGTCGCGACCCATCGAGTCGTAAGCGAACCCTTCCAGCGGCGAAATCCACTCCTGCGGGTCGGCCATGTTGGCAGAGTGCCGAACGCCCGGCGGCTCCTCGCGGAGCGGAGCGCCCTCGTTCGCCAATCGCCGGCGCTCCCGCTCGATCCGCTCGGGGGCGATCAATCCCGGCAACGACGACACAAGTCGCTCGGGCAGCACGGCCCGGTTGGGGATCTCCTCACCAGCGAAGACCGCAATGTCGGCCACCGGCACGCCCAACTGCAATAGCGCCTGGCAGCGCTGCACGTAGTTGGTCCACGCCCGGGCGGCGGGCCACCACGTTTGTCCGCGCTGGAACAACAGGCCGATGCTGTCGAGCGTCATCCCCGGAGCACGGTCCAGCCACGGGTTGTGGGCCATGACATGAAACACCAGCCGGTTGACTCCGCGGGCCAGTTCGCGATCGGCCAGCGGCTTGAGCAGCGCCGGGTGTTCGTCCCACGCAATGCGCAACTGCGTGAACGCCTCGGCCTGCACGATCGGTTTGCCGTACACATGGGCCGCCGAGATGGCGTCGAGCATGTCGTTGGGTTTGTCGTGCGTGGGGCTGCGGAGCCAGAACTCGCCCATCGGCAAGTCGACCGCGGCAAAGTGTTGCATGCCGGCGCTAAGCATCGTCGGCGCCACGCACTCGGCCGAGAACTGGCAGTGGTGCTGGTGGGCCAACTCGGCGAGCGTGCCGAAGAATCGTTCCTGCAGCAACTCTGCCAGCGTTTGGCGGAAGTCGTGCAAGAAGCGTTCGGACGCGTCGGCGTCGTCGATGGGAATGCCGGCCAGCGCCGGCAGGAAGGGCAGGGGGGAGTAGCCGCGGCGGTGCGTGAATTCCGCAACGAGGTCGGCGGTCCAGTTCTGGCTGCCGCACTCCCAGCTGTCGACATGCAGCGTGGTGAGCGTCGTCGCCGCGAGTTGCGGTCCGACCGTTTCAAGCGCGCGGCCAAACCAATTGTCGAATTGCTCGCGCACGGCTGCGGCGTTGAGCTTGTCGCATTCCAGTCCTTGCCCGGCGCCGCCCGTGGCGTTGCGCGCGCCCGTGGCGGTGTGCCCCAGCCGCAACACCGTCCAGCGCCCGGCCGGCGGCGACCAATTCAACCGTCCGTCGTCGCCCAGGCGATCGGTCAGGTCGATGATTGCGTCGCCCGGCACGCAGAATTCGTCCGCCAAGTCTTTCGTCGGCGTGGGCCGCCCGACGCGCCACACGGCGCCCGACTTGCCGCGAAACTGATGCACCCGCGCCGTGGCCGCCAGCTCGATCGCGCGGACTTTCAACACGGGCGACCACTTCGCCGAGTCGAGATCCTCCGCGCCCGGCTCGGAACCTGCCTTGTCGAAGCGAAACCGAAAAATTCTCGCGGTGACGGACGGGATCGCGTGGGTGACCGTGCCGTCGCCGTTCTGCCAACCATGCCGCGGCGGCTCCAACGCCGCGACCTCGTGGAAGTGCCATCCGTCGTCGCTGACTTCCAGCTTGAGCCGCTGCGCCTGGTAGTTCCCGCCGTCGGGCGTGATGGTCACCGACCGGCAGGTGAACGGAACCTCGAATTCGTATTGAATCCAACCCGGTTGATCCAGCCGAAGTCGCCGTTCGCCCGGCGCCTCGGCCAGGAACTGCGCGTCGAAGTTCGCCAGACTCGTGGTCACGCTTGGCGGCGTGTTTCGAGAAGTCTCGCCACTGCCCACTTGCACGGGGAAGGCGAGCACGGCGATATCGCGGTAGTAGCCCTCGTTGGTCTCCGGCTGCGGCAGCACAAGGGGTGCCGTCGTCCCGGCGGCGACGTCCACGCTTGACCACACGACGCGCTGCATCGATTGCGCGGGCGTGATCCACGGCCCGCCGGCAGTGGCGAATCCGTCGCAGAGATGCATGGCGATTTTCAAGCCGCGTCGTTCGGCTTCGCTGGTCGCGTGCCGCACGCAGTCCCACCACTCGGGGGAAAGCTGCTCGACGGGCTCGGGCCAGGGCGAACCCTGCAGCGGGCCCTTGATCGGCATGAGGTACGCCCCGCCGACCCCTGCCTGTTGCATGGCGTCCAGGTCGGCATCGATTCCGTCGCGAGACACGCAGCCGTGCATCCAATACCAAAACACCCACGGTTTCGCCGCGGCGGGCGGATTGGCGAAAGCATCAGCAACCTCGTCGCCTCGGCTCCGTGGCGCGAGCAAGGCGAGCAGGCTCGCCGCCAGCAGGAATGTGCCCCAACAACTCACAGGACGGCGTATTGAATTGTGCCGCAGCATAGATTCGTTGACGCCGACACATGCGCGAGACAAGGATGATAAGCTTAGCAGTCGCGGAGCATAATTGCGACCGCGCCTTATGATTTGTTATAGCCACTGCGGCGCCCGCCGCCACTCGTCTCGACGGATTCAATCCATGTTCGCTCGACTCATTGCAAAAATGCTCGCTACGACTGCATTGGCGGCAGCGTTGGCAGCCGCGGCGCGGGCGGGCGAGCGGACCCTCATCGATTCGCAGTGGCGATTTCAATTGGGCGACGATCCTGCCTGGTCGGCCGCCGATGTGGCCGACCAGTCGTGGCGCCGGGTCGATCTACCGCACGATTGGAGCATCGAGGGCGAGCGCGCGGCCGAGGCGCCGGGCGGCGGCGCTTTGGGCTACTTCCCGGCCGGCGTCGGCTGGTATCGACGCACGTTTGATGTGCCCCGCGAATGGCAAGATCGCCGCGTCGCCATCACCTTCGACGGCGTCTATCGCGATGCCGAGGTATGGTGCAACGGCGCGCCCGCCGGCGTTCGCTTCAACGGGTTCATGCCGCTGCGGTGCGATCTCACGGAGCACTTGAAGTGGGGCGAGCAGAACACGATCGCCGTGCGGGTCGACAACTCGGCCGTTCCCAACGCTCGCTGGTACACCGGCTCGGGAATCTACCGGCACGTTTGGTTGTCGGTCGAGCCGCAGGTCCATCTGGTTGCCGACGGCGTGGTTGCGCGCACGCGGCGGACTCAAGCCGGGTCGGTGGAAGTTGCGATCGACGCCGAGGTCGTCAACCAGTCGAGCGCCGCCGCCGTCGTGGGGTTGGAAGTTGAGCTAACGGACAGCACGGGCGCGCGGACGACCGGCTCCATCCCCGTGCGGACTTTCGCTCCCGGCGAATCGCAAACTTTGGCGATCGTGCTGGCCGTGGAGCATCCGCGCTTGTGGTCGCCCGAGGACCCCGAGTTGTCGCGATTGTCGGTGCGGACTGTCGGCGACGGGGCCGCACAGCAGGCGGGCGATGAATGTCGCCTGAACATTGGGCTTCGCACCGTGGAAGTCGACGCCGCGAACGGCCTGCTGCTCAACGGCGAGCCAATCCAGCTCTGCGGCGGCAACGTACACAGCGACCTCGGACCGCTGGGAGCCGCGCCGTTCGACGGTGCGGAACAGCGCCGCGTAAAGCTGCTCAAGGCGGCGGGTTTCAACGCGCTTCGCACCGCGCACAATCCGCCCGCGCCGGCGTTTCTCGACGCGTGCGACCGGCTCGGCATGCTGGTGATTGACGAGGCGTTCGACGAATGGGAAGCGAGCAAGACCCCGCACGACGGCGGCGACTCGTTTGCCCGGCGGTGGCCCGACGACGTCGCGGCCCTGGTTCGTCGCGACCGCAATCACCCCTCGGTGATCATGTGGAGCATCGGCAACGAAATGTACGAACGGGGCAAGCCGCGGGGCGTGGAGCTTGCCGCGGCGATCGCCGAGCGCGTGCATCAGCTCGATCCCACGCGACCCGTCACGGCGGCCGTCAACGGGCTGGGGCCCGACCGCGATTGGACCGAGCTGGATCCGCTGTTCGCGGCGCTTGACGTGGCCGGCTACAACTACGAGCTGTCGCGGGTCGCCGCCGACCACGAGCGCGTGCCCAATCGGCTCATTTACGGCTCCGAAACATTTCCCAGCGAAGCGTTCGCCGATTGGCAAACGACCGTGTCGCATCCGTTCGTGCTGGGCGCGTGCGTGTGGAGCGCTGCGGACTACCTGGGCGAGGCGGGTATCGGGCGTACGTTCGCCGCCGACGAGTCCGTGCTGCCTCATTGGCAGGGCAATCACTTTCCTTGGCATGGCGGCGCGTGCGGAGATCTCGACCTGATCGGCCGTCGGCGACCCCACTCGCACTACCGCAACATCGTGTGGGACCGTGGCGAGAAGCTCTTCGCCGCCGTGCAGGTCCCCTCCGAGGGCGGGCCGTGGAATCTCTCGCAATGGTCGCCGCCGCCGCTGGCCGATCACTGGACGTGGCCCGGCCGCGAGGGGGAGTCGCTGTCCGTTGAAGTGTTCTCGCGCTACGACGCGGTCCGCGTGCTGCTCAACGGCCAACTCATCGGCGAGCAACCGACCACGCGCGACCAGCAGTTTCGAGCCGTTTTCGAGGCGCCCTACCAACCGGGCGTCCTGTCCGTCATTGGATTGCGCGATGGCGACGAAGCGGAGCGATTCGAGCTGACGACCACAGGGCCGCCGGCGCGGATACAGCTAACGCCCGAATCGGTCGACGTGGCCGCGGATCGCCAGTCGTTGGCCTTCATCAACGTGGCCATCGTCGACGAGCACGGCCGAACCTGTCCGCACGCCGCAGGGCCCGTCGCGTACACGGTGACCGGACCGGCCGAGATTGCAGCCATCGGTAGCGGGAATCTCGCATCGGCCGAATCGTATCGGGCGAATCCCCGCAGAGTGGATCAGGGCCGCGCGCTGGTGGTCCTGCGCTCGACCGGCGAGCCTGGGGAAATCGTGGTCCGGGCCAAAGCGGAGGGCTTGCCGACGGCGTCCGCCACTCTGACAGCAAAGTAGGCGACGAATCGGCAGCGAATCGTCTGGCACCGGCCATGCGTCTTTCAGGAGTTTTCTTGCAAACCGGCACGCTTCCTTGCATGGCTCCGGCAGCCTACCATGCGATAGTGTCAGCGCTGCTGGACTTTTCATGCGCCCGATGGCGGCGAACATTTCGAGGCTCCGCCGCACGTCGGCTAAAGCGATTTGGTTGTGATACCGTTTGCCCAGGGGATTTGGGTGGCTGGGGACGTAGCGAAGCGAAGCCCCCAGGAATTCCACTGGGGGCTTCCTACGGTCGTCCCCAGCCACCCCGATCGAGTTCAAACGGTATCAC
>JAGQOU010000377.1 GCA_020427145.1 Planctomycetales bacterium
CACAACGACCTCGACAACGTCGGCTTCACCCCGCGCCACCATACGTTCTTCGAGATGCTCGGCAATTTTTCCTTTGGCGACTACTTCAAACGCGACGCGATCAATTGGGCGTGGGAGTTTCTCACCGATAAGAAGTGGCTGGGGATCGACCCCGCGCGGCTGAGCGTCACCGTCTACAAGGACGACGACGAGGCGGCGGGGATATGGGCGAAAGACGTCGGGCTCGCCGTGAAACGGATCGAGCGGATGGAGGAGGACGAAAACTTTTGGCCCGCCAGCGCGCCCAGCCAGGGCCCCGACGGCGTGTGCGGGCCGTGCAGCGAGATCTACTTTCACCCCGACGAGGGCAAGAGCGTCGAGATCTGGAATCTGGTGTTCACGCAGTTCAATCGCGTGGGCGATCCGCCGGACAATCTGCGGCCGCTGCCCTCCAAGAACATCGACACCGGTATGGGGCTGGAACGCACCGCCGCCACGCTGCAGGGCGTGCCGACCAACTATCACATCGACACGCTGTTTCCCATCGTCCAGGCCGCGGCCGAAGTGTGCGGCGTGAAGTACGCGCTGGACAGCGAAGACGGCCGGCGGCTGCGGCGGATCACCGACCACGTACGGGCCTGCACCTTTGCGGTGCACGAGAACGTGTACCCCGGCGCCAACAAGGAAAAGTACGTCGTCAAACGGCTGCTGCGCCGTGCGGTGCTCGACGGCCATCAAATGGGGCTCCGCGAACCGTTCTTGTGCAAGCTGGTCCCCGCGGTGGTCGAGGCGATGAAGGTTCCCTACCCGGAACTCGCCGAGACGGCCAAGCGCGTCGCGGGCGTGATTGCCAAGGAGGAAGCCAACTTCTTCGGCACGATCGACGCGGGGCTCAACCGTATCGACCGCGTGTTCGACGACATGCGCACCGGCAATCGCACCAAGGTCGACGGAGCCGTGGCGGCCGAACTCTACCAGACCTACGGCGTGCCGCCGGAACTGTTTGAGAACCTGGCCGCCGAACACGGCCTGGCGTTCGACTGGGACGGCTACCAGCACGCGATGGACGAGCACGGCGAGGCGTCGGGCAAGCCGCAGCACACCGTGATGGGCGCCAAGGGCCCCATCGACTCGCTCAAGCACGCCCTGCATGCCACTGAGTTTCTCGGCTACGAAACCACGTCGTCCGCGGCCGTGGTCAAGGGCATTGTCGTGGGCGCTGCACCCGACGATAAGTTGCTCGACAGCTACGACGGCGTGAAGAGCGACGCGCCGGTGCGGATCGTGCTCGATCGCACACCGTTCTACGGCGAGAGCGGCGGGCAGGTGGGCGACACCGGGTTGCTGATTGGCAAGGACTTTGAGTTCGAGGTGACCGACGCGCAAAAAGACGGCGCGCTGGTCATTCACCACGGTCGGCTGCTCAAGGGAACCATTCACGAGGGCGCCGCGGTCAAGGCCGTGGTCAACGACGCCCGCCGCGAGGCGATTCGCCGGGCCCACTCGGCCACGCACATCCTGCACTACGCGCTGCAGAAGAATCTCGGCGAGCACGCCCAGCAGCAGGGCTCGAAGGTCGACGA
>JAGQOU010000378.1 GCA_020427145.1 Planctomycetales bacterium
AGTTCGACAACTACGGCAGCACCCACAGCGACGAGAACCGGGCCCTGTGCGCGGAGATCTGGGGCAAGATTCGCGCCGCCGGATTGGTGAAGGAGGCCGACGTCGAGCAGCTGTTCGACCCCGAGGCAGGCACGTTCTTGGCCGACCGCTTCGTCCGGGGGACTTGCCCCAAATGCGGCGCCACCGACCAGCCCGGCGACAACTGCAGCGCCTGCGGGCATCACTACAGCCCGGTCGACCTGGTCGACCCGGTGAGCAAACTGAGCGGCGCCACGCCGGTTGTGAAGTCGTCAAAGCACCTGTTCATCGAACTGGAACAGCTTCACGAGTTCTTGAACGATTGGACTCAGAGCGGCGAACATCTTCAACCGGAGATTGCCAACTACTTGCAGGGCCACTTCCTGGGCGACGCGTTACGCGATTGGGATATCTCGCGCCCGGCGCCGTACTTTGGCTTCGAGATTCCCGACAGCCCGGGCAACTACTGGTATGTCTGGTTCGACGCTCCCATCGGTTACATGGCTTCCACCCGCCAATGGTGCGACCGCACGGGCGGGCGATTCGACGATTGGTGGAAGAGCCCCGACTGCGAGATCCACCACTTCATCGGCAAGGACATCACGTACTTCCACACGCTGTTCTGGCCCGGCATGCTCAAGACGGCCGGCTACAGTCTGCCGACCAAGGTGCATATCCACGGCTTCCTGACCGTTGACGGCGAGAAGATGTCCAAGAGCAAGGGCACGTTCGTCGCGGCTCGCACGTATCTCGACCGGCTCGACCCCAGTTACCTGCGGTACTTCTACGCCTCGAAGCTCAGCGCGCGGGTCGACGATCTTGATCTTTCGCTGGAGGAGTTTCAGGCGAAGGTCAACACGGACTTGGTCGGCAAAGTGGTGAACCTCGCCAGTCGCTCGGCCAAGTTCGTCGAGAAGACTGGTCTGTCGGCCAAGTATCCCGACGATGGCGGGCAATTCGCCCACGCCGCCGCCCAGGGCGAGGAGATCGCCGCGGCCTACGAGGCGTGCGACTACGGCCGGGCGATGCGAATGATTATGGCGCTGGCCGACCGGGCGAATCCGTATGTCGAAGAGAACAAGCCGTGGGAACTGCGCAAGGCCCCCGAGCAAGCGCAACGCATGCAGGACGTCTGCACGGTGGCGCTCAATCTGTTCCGGCAACTTGCCGTGTACCTGGCCCCGGTGCTGCCGCAACTTGCGCAGCAGACGGGCGAACTCTTGAATGATCCGATTACCTCTTGGGACCAGGCCGCGACGCCGCTGGTCGGCACGCCGGTCGCCAAGTTCAAACACATGCTCAAGCGCGTTGAAGAAAAGGACCTGCAAGCGATGATCGAAGAGAGCAAACAAGGCGACACGCCCGCTTCCGCGGCGCCGGTTGACGCCGGCGCCATGAACGAAACCATCACCGACGCGTACAGCGACGGCGGCGAACCGCTGGCCGCCGAGCCGCTGGCCGAGGAATGCACCATCGACGATTTCGTGAAGGTCGATCTCCGCGTCGCCCGCATCGTTGAAGCCGCCGAAGTGCCTGAGGCGAACAAGTTGCTCAAACTGCGGCTGAGCCTGGGGGGCGGCGTTTACAAACAGGTCTTCGCCGGCATCAAGAAGTTCTACAAGCCCGAGGATCTTGTCGGCCGGCTGGTCGTGTGCGTCGCCAATCTCAAGCCGCGGCAAATGAAATTCGGTCTCAGCGAAGGCATGGTCGTGGCCGCGGGGGGCGACGGCGAGGCGTTTCTGCTGACGCCCGACGAAGGAGCCAAGCCAGGGCATCGTTTGCATTGAGGCGGCGTCGGCATTGGGCTCGTCTGCGAAGTCGTTTGCACGCGGCACGACATGCCGCGTGCAATTCGCACACACAGTGTGCGACGCAGGCGCAATTGCCAACGCCAGCGAGGCGCCAACCCGCGCCTGCTGTCGCGACGCGACGTCGTGGTCGTCAGCGGGCGCGTAAATCGTGCGATTCGCCGCAAGTCCCCTCGCGCGGCCCGCACCGCACGCCTACAATGGCGCTATGAGCGCCAAGCTCGCCATCACTTCCGGGAGTCGCCGCCAAGCCGCCATCGCGGCGCTGGCGCTGGCGGCGATCATGGTTCACTTGGTCTTGCGCTTCGGCGTGAGCGAGCGGTTGGCCGTTTACGCCCCCTGGCCATTGTGGGCGGCGCTCGCCCTGGGCGGCGTTCCGTTGGTGTGGGAACTGCTGCAGAAGCTGCTGCAGCGTCAGTTCGGCTCCGACCTGCTGGCCGGCATCTCGATCGTCGCCTCGGTCGCGCTGGGCGAATACCTCGCAGGCACGCTCGTGGTGCTCATGCTCTCGGGGGGCGAGGCGTTGGAGAACTACGCCGTGCGCAGCGCCTCGTCGGTGCTCGCCGCGCTGGCCAAACGCATGCCCTCGGCGGCGCATCGTAAGTCGGACGGACGCCTGGTCGACGTGCCGCTGGACGGCGTGGCGATCAACGACGTGCTGCTGGTGTTTCCGCACGAAGTATGTCCCGTCGACGGCACGGTCCTTGACGGCCATGGGGTGATGGACGAGTCGTACCTCACGGGCGAGCCGTACCAGATGGCCAAGACGCCGGGGTCGCAGGTGCTGTCGGGGGCGATCAACGGCGATTCGGCCCTCACGATTCGGGCCGACAAGTTGGCCGTCGATTCGCGCTATGCCAAGATTATGCAGGTGATGGAGTCGTCGCAGCAGCAGCGGCCGCAGTTGCGGCGGCTTGGCGATCAGCTTGGCGCCTTCTACACGCCGATCGCCTTGGTGCTCGCGATTGGCGCGTGGGCGATCAGCGGCGAGGCGATTCGCTTTCTGGCCGTGTTGGTAGTGGCGACCCCCTGCCCGCTGCTGATTGCGATTCCCGTGGCGATCATCGGGTCGATTTCGTTGGCCGCCCGCCGGGCGATCATTGTGCGCGACCCGGCCGCGTTGGAACGGGCCGACGGCTGCAGCACGATTATTCTCGATAAGACCGGCACGCTCACCTACGGCGCTCCGCAGCTGGTGGGCGAGAAAGTGGCCGCGGGGTTTGGCGCCGGCGAAGTGCTTTCGCTGGCGGCCAGCGTCGAGCGGTACTCCAAGCACCCGCTCGCCGATGCCATTCGTCGCGCCGGGGCCGAGCAAAACGTGTCGTTGGCCGAGGCCAGCGAGATCAGCGAGGCGCCCGGCGCCGGCCTAACGGCCGTGGTCGCCGGACGCAAAGTGCGCATCACCAGTCGCGCGGGATTACTCGCCGAGCACCCCGCAGCGGGCCGCGACTTGCCGCCGGCGGTTGGCGGCATGGAGTGCGTCGTCCTGGTCGACGACCAACTGGCGGCGACTTACCAATTCCGCGACGCTCCGCGGCGCGACGGTGCGGGGTTCATCGGACACCTCGGGCCGCGACACGCCGTCAGCCGGGTGATGCTGCTGTCGGGCGATCGCGAATCGGAGGTGCGGTACCTGGCCGACGAGGTGGGCGTCAGCGAAATCTACGCCAGTCAGAGCCCCGAACAGAAGCTCCAGCGCGTGCGCAGCGAGACGGCCGCGGCCGACACGATCTTTGTGGGGGACGGCATCAACGACGCCCCCGCGCTGCTGGCGGCGACCGTGGGGATCGCCTTCGGACAAAGCAGCGACGTTACCACCGAAGCGGCCGGCGTGGTGGTGATGGACAGCTCGCTGGCAAAGCTCGACGAGTTCATGCACATCAGCCGCCGCATGCGACGCATTGCCATGCAGAGCGCCGTGGGCGGCATGGCGGCCAGCGTGGTCGGCATGCTGCTGGCCTCGGCCGGATACCTGCCGCCGGTCGCCGGGGCCGTGACGCAGGAAGTGATCGACGTGATCGCGGTGCTCAACGCGCTGCGCGCCGCGTGGCCGCCCGGGTCGCTGAGCGACTTTTAGGGCAGGTCGATCCCAAAACCGGGTGGCTTGGGACGACCAACGGGAGCCCCCAGGGAATCAACGCCAAAAGCCGCGCCACTGGGGGCTGCGCTGCGCTCCGTCCCCAGCCACCCCCGGAAACCCAGCCACCCCCGGAAGGACTACGCGCCCATCCGGCTGACGACTTTGTCGATGATGCGGTACTCTTGCGCTTCCTCGGCCGACATAAACTTGTCGCGGTCGGTGTCCTTTTCCAACTGCTCCATCGTCTGGCCCGTGTGCTCCATCAGGATGCGATTGAGCTTCTGCTTGGTCTTCAGATACTCGGCCGCGTGAATCATGATGTCCTCGGCGGTGCCCTCGGCTCCGGCGGAGGGTTGGTGGATCATGATCCGAGAGTTGGGCAGTGCGTGGCGTTTGCCCGCGGCGCCCGCAGCCAGTAGCACGGCGCCCATCGACGCGGCCTGGCCAATGCAGTAGGTCGCCACGTCGCAGGTGATGAACTGCATCGTGTCGTAAATCGCCATCCCGGCGGTCACGCTGCCGCCCGGCGAG
>JAGQOU010000379.1 GCA_020427145.1 Planctomycetales bacterium
TCGGCAGCTTCTTCTTCGGCAGGCCCAGCACCCGGGCGATTTCCTCGGGCGTGGGCGTGCGATCGAGCTCCTCGGTCAGCCGGGCGTTGGCCCGCCGCCATTTCGACAGCAGCTCGACCATGTACGCGGGAATGCGGATCGTCTTGCCCGTGTTGATCAACGCCCGCTTGATCGACTGCTTGATCCAGTAGCTGGCGTACGTGCTAAACCGCGTGCCCATCGCCGGGTCGAACCCTTCGACCGCCCGCAGCAGCCCGAGGTTGCCCTCCTCGATGAGATCCTGCAGCGCCAGCCCCTTGCCGGCGTAGCCGCGGGCGATGTTCACGACCAGTCGCAGATTGGCCCGCACCATGCGATCGCGAGCCGCGAGGTCGCCCTCGCCGATCCGCGTGGCCAACTCGCGCTCGTCGGCGGCGGTCAGCAGGGCGGTTTCGTTGATTTCGCGCAGATACGTTTCCAGCGGCGTTTGGACCGCGGAGCTGGTTCGTCGGCGTTTGCTGGTGGCGGCCATCGTCGCTTGTCCATCGGAAGGAAGGGGAGGGCGGGGAAGCCGGGGCCGCCAATGTCCAGGCACTGCCGTCTCCCATGTACCATGAGCACAGCCTGCGCCGGGGCTTCCTTGCCAAGCGACCATCGTGGCGGCGCGCCGTCGTGCGGCGCCGCGCGAAGAGCAAACACCGCCCGACGACGCACGCGAGGCGCATCGGCGAGTTTGCCGTCCGTAGTGGTGCTATCGACGCGGGCGCATCAGCGGCTGCAAAGTGTCGGATTCGCGCACCCGTGGCGCGGATGTGCCTGACCTGCCGGACGTATCAAAAAGAAAGGCTCCGCGGGTTGCACCCGCGGAGCCTTGCAAATTCGTCATCCAATGCGCCGCGACCGTCCGGTCCCGGCGAACCGACAGACCTTACTCAGCCGGTTTTTCGGCTTCGACCGATTCGTCGGCTGACGCGGCCGATTCGGCTGCGACGGCCTCCGTTTCGGAAGCGGTCTCGTCAGTCGATTCGGCGGCGGTTACCTCAGCGTCGGCCGGCGCGGCACTCTCTGCAGCATCGCCTTCCGCCGCGTCGTCGCCGCCCAGCTTGAACAACGGGCCGCTGCCGCCGCCAATGCCGCCCTTGAGCTCGCCGCCCGAGGTACTGACAGTCGATCCGCCGCTGCTTGCCGAGTCGGCTACTCCATCTTCCTCGGCCCACTCAACGCGTTTGCGTGACAAGCCAATCTTTCGCTCGTCGGTGTCGACCCGCAAGATCTTGACCTCCAGCTCGTCGCCGACATTGACGATATCCTGGGGATTTTCGACCTTATGGTCGGCCAGCTCGCTGATGTGCAACAGGCCCTCCAGACCGTCCTCCAACCCGACAAACACGCCAAAATTGGTGATCTTGGTGACCTTGCCGCTGACCAGCTGCCCCTGCTGATAACGGTTGGGAATATCGTTGTGCCAGGGGTCCTCTTCGAGCTGCTTGAGACCCAAAGCGATGCGGCGACGGTCCTGATCGACCGAAAGCACCTGACATTCGATCTCCTGGCCCTTCTCGACCACCTCGCTGGGATGGCTGATTTTGCGGGTCCACGAGACGTCGCTCACATGCAACAGGCCGTCGATGCCCTCTTCGATTTCGATGAAGGCGCCGTAGTTGGTCAGGTTGCGCACCTTGCCCTTCACGAGGGTGCCGACGGGATACCGCTCGGCAACCTTCTCCCAGGGATTGCTCTGGGTCTGCTTCATGCCGAGCGAGATTTCCTGCTTCTGCTCGTCGATCCTCAGGACGACAACTTCGATTTCGTCGTCGATGTTGACCAATTCCGAAGGATGGCTGATCCGCTTGGTCCAGGACATCTCGCTGATGTGGACCAGGCCTTCGATGCCGTCTTCGAGTTTGACGAAGGCGCCATAGCTCATCACGTTGACCACGGTGCCCTTGACGCGCGAGCCAACCGGGTACTTGGTGGCGACGTTTTCCCACGGGCTGGGCTGCTTCTGCTTCAAGCCGAGGGCGATCTTTTCCTTCTCGTAATCGATGTGCAAGATGACGACTTCCAGTTCGTCTTCGATCTTGACCATCTCCGAGGGGTGGCTGATGCGGCCCCAGCTCATGTCGGTGATGTGCAGCAGGCCGTCGATGCCGCCCAAGTCGACAAAGGCGCCAAAGTCGGCCAGGTTCTTCACGATGCCCTTGCGCAACTGGCCAATTTCCAGCTCTTTGAGCAGTTTCGTCTTCTTCTCGGCCCGTTGGGCTTCGATCAGGCTGCGGCGGCTCACCACGATGTTGCGGCGGGCCTCGTCGATCTTCAGCACCATGCATTCGATCGTCTTGCCGATGTACTCGCCAATGTCGTGCGGGCGGCGGATATCGACCTGGCTGGCCGGCAAGAACACGTTGACGCCGATGTCGACCAACAGGCCGCCCTTGATTTTGCGCGTCACTTCGCCGGAGACAACGTCCCCTTCGTGGACGCTCTCCATCACCTTCATCCACTTTTCGATCTTCTCAGCCTTGCGCTTGCTGAGCACGATCATGCCGCGGTCGTCCACGCGGCCCAGGGCGTCTTCGACGTCCTCGACCAACACGCGGATCGTGTCGCCCACTTTGGGCGGCTCGGCTGCGTCGTCTTCTTCGGTTTCTTCCCACTCGACCAGCGGGATCGAGCCTTCGCTCTTGTAGCCGACGTCGACGAGAACGAATTCTTCGTCGATGCGAATGACTTTGCCTTCGACAATCTGGTTGATGCTGATGTCCTGGCCGTCAAGCCAGCTCACATCGTCCGGGGCCAGTTCGCCGATTGCGGCGTTCCAGTCTTCCTCGGAAATGTCGAATTCGCGGATGAGGTTACGGTTGACCATGAATGAAAGAACCATTGGTGCGATTGCGGCGCAGGTCCGCCATGCGGCAGAACCCGGGGAGAGCCGGTTTTCGCGGGTTAGAGGAATCGTGCCGCCGGGCGATCGCCGAACGTCGGCGTCCTGGGTTGCCATCGGCAGCCAAAGAACCGCGCATTTTAGCAAATTGCCGCGAACGGAACAATGGACACAAGTCCAGGCCCGGAAAGAAGTTTGGGGGCTCCGGGCGGAAACGCTTCAGGACCGCCGTCGCCTACCGCCGGGCTAGCTCCGCCCGGACGCGCCGGACGGTTTCCTCCAACTGATCGACCACTTCCTCGGGCGTCAGCCCGTCGGTATTCACCTCGATGGAATCTGGCGTCCGAGCCAGTCCGCCGTACGGGCGATCTCGGTCTTGGGCGTCGCGGGCCCGCTGCTTTTGAAGAACCTCGTCGTAGGTGAGATCCTCGCCATTGGCCAGCAAATCGGCCAAACGACGGCGAGCGCGCTCCCCTTCGCTGGCGGTCAGATAGATCTTGCACTCGGCATTGGGGAACACCACGGTCGCCTGGTCGCGTCCCTCGGTGACCACGTTGCCCGCGGCGGCCCAGGCGCGCTGCCGGTCGACCAGCAGCTTCCGCACCTGCTGATTGTCGGCGGCGTGGCGGGTGAGGGTGGTCACCTCGAACGTACGTATCGCTCGGGTGACGCTCTGGCCCGCCAGCAGCACCCGCTCGCCGGTCAATTCCAGGTCCATTTCTGCCGCCACCCGGGCCAAGGCGGCCTCGTCGTCCAGATCGATCCCGGCCTGCATCCCAGCGAGGGTCACTGCGCGATACATGGCCCCAGTATCGAGAAAGCGAAACCCCAGCCGCTGGGCCAGTTGCCGTGCGGCGCTGCTCTTTCCAGCTCCGGCCGGGCCGTCGAGAGTGACAATCATGGCAGGGGAGCGGGTACGGGGTGGACGGATTGGCGCACTGGCAGCTGCCCCCAGTTATCTGGACAAAGCCTCCCCGATGCAACCGGTCCGCGGCGGCGTGGCGGGCGGCGGGCGTCAGCCCGCTGTTGGATCGGGCATACAGCGGGCATATGCCCGCCGCTCGCCCCTCCGGCGGTGTGATGGTGGCCGCGGGGGACCCGGGGGACCCGATTGTGCCGAATGCCCTCCCCTGGCCCGCACGTCGTAAGTCCCGTCTGCTGCTATACAAGCGTTTCCGCCCGATTAGAATGGAAAACAGTCGTGGGGGATATTTAGCCGACCTCCGCGTGCCGTGTCTGCGCCCGTGCGGATGCCGGGGGGGAGGCCGTTCGATGGCCGTTTTTCGCCGGTGCGCGCGGGAAGTTTGACTTTGCGCGCATGCCGCGCATAAATTGCTTTTGCAGAGAAGGCACTGCTTAGCTGTTGAACTGCCGGAACAGTTTGACCGCGCTCGGCGTCTCGTCACGACCCGTAGGGGGCGACTCCTGCGCTGCGCAGAGCGTGAATTAGCAGTCAACCGACAGGCGCCAACGCCGTTTGGCCCGTCGGGAGATTACGGAACAGAGGTTTCTCGCCGGGGTGTCTCGTCATGGCCAAGGGCAATGCGGTTTGGGGTATCGATATCGGCCAATGCGCGCTCAAAGCGCTGCAGTGTCGGCCACACGAAAAAGACCCGCGGCAAATGGTCGTCGAGTCGTTCGATTATATCGAGTACCCGAAGATCCTGTCGCAGCCCGAAGCCGACCCGGCCGAGCTGATCGGCGACGCACTCAAGGAATTCCTTTCGCGTAACGAAATCGTCGGCGACACGGTGGCCATGTCGGTCGCCGGGCAAAGCGGCCTGGCGCGGTTCATCAAGCTGCCGCCGGTCGAATCCAAAAAAATCCCCGACATCGTCAAGTACGAAGCACGCCAGCAGATTCCCTTCTCGCTGGACGACGTGGTCTGGGA
>JAGQOU010000380.1 GCA_020427145.1 Planctomycetales bacterium
CCTCCCTGCGAGGGAGGGGGGAGCGGGGTTACTTGATGTCGATCCAGTACGGCATGATCACCGTGACGGGCTCTTGCATCACCTGTCGCAGCTGCAGGGCTTCGCGCAGGTGGCCGGCCAACTCGGGGGCGATGCCTGCTGCGACGGACACGGCGGCCATCGAGAGCGAGGCTTCGCGCTCTTGGTCCATGTCGGCGCCGAAGAGGGCCTCCAGCGGATTCTCCGGCTCGGGCAGGATCATCGCTTTGACCTTTTCGTCGGGGTCGAGACCCGCAAGTCGTTTGGCGGCGGCGATGGCGTCCTTGAGCGTGCCCAGTTCGTCGACCAGGCCCAACTGCTTGGCGACGCGACCGGTGTAGACTTTGCCCTCGGCCAGCTTCTTCAGCGCGTCCTGCTCCATGTGGCGCCCGGCGGCGGCCTTGGCGGTGAACTGGTCGTAGATGTCTTCCATCATTCCCAGCATCACGGCCCGTTCGCTGTCGGTGAACTTCGCGGTGCTCGAGAACAGGCCGCTGTTCTTGCCGCGGGAAATCGTTTCGGTCGTCATGCCGATCTTGTCGTACAGCCCGCCCAGGCAGAGCTTGCCGCCGACGACGCCGATGGAACCGGTGATCGTGGCGGGCTCGGCGAAGATGCGGTCGGCGCCCATCGCAATGTAGTACCCGCCACTGCCGGCGACGTCGCCCATGCTGACGACCACGGGCTGCTCGATCGTCTGGATTTGACGCCAGATGAGATCGCTGGCCAGGGCGGATCCGCCAGGGCTGTCGACCCGCAGCACGATCGCCTTAACCTGCTCGTCGTCGGCCGCCTTTTTGAGCGCCTCGACAATGGTGGTGGAACCCATCGAGCTGCCGCCCAGCGCGCCCGACTGGCTCTTGCCGGTGATGATCGGTCCCACCGCGTACACGATGGCCAGCTTGGGACCCTTGTCGCGGTCGCTGCCGCCGTCTTCACCGAGGATCGCCTGGAACAGCTTCATCATGCCCATCGGGCCGGAGAAGTCGGTGTCGATCTTGGCCTTGGCGTAGTTGAGCACGTAGACCAGTTTGTCGGCCTTGTATTCCTCGGACAGCGAAGTGCGGAACTGGTCGGGGTAGGCCACGCGATCGATGAGCCCCGCTTCCTTGGCCTGATTGGCGGTGAGCAGGCCGCGATCGACCGCTTCGCGCACGGCTTCGACTTTCAGCTGCCGATCGGCGGCAATCGTGGCGATGGTCTGGTCGAACAGGTCGTCGATCAGCGCGGTCATGTTCTCGCGCACGGCGTCGCTAAACTCGGTGCGGGTGTACGGCTCGGCGGCGCCCTTGGCTTCGCCCATGTGAATGAAGTCGGCCTCGATGCCGATCTTGGCGAGCATGTCCTTGTAGAAGCCGAACTCGCCGTAGATGCCCGGCATCAGCACGACGCCGCTCTCGGGCAGAATGATTTCGTCGCACGCCGCGGCCAACACGTATTGTTGGCCCTGGGCCGAATCGAGAAGGGCGTACACCTTCTTGCCGGCGGCCTGGGTGCGTTTGATCGCTTCGCGCAGTTCGTTGTACTTGCCGCGGCCCATCGCGGAGTCAATCTGCAGGATCACGCCGGCGATCTTGTCGTCTTGGGCGGCCTGGTCGAGCCGGGCGACAGTCTTGCGCAGATCGACGCCCAGGTCGCCGAACAGCGACATCTCGCCGGGCGACTCGGGCAGCGCGCCACTGATGGTGATGTGGGCCAGACGCACCTTGGCGGGGTCGGCTTTCTTGTCGGCAGAATCCTTGGCGTCGGCGCCAGCGGTTTCCTTGGCGGCAGCTGGGGCGGGCGCCAGCAAGCCGCCAACCGGGGCGGCAAGCAGGGCCAATGCGAGAAACAGGCGAAGCGAGCAAAGCTGACGAGTCATAAGTATTTCCCCCCTCGGGCGAGCCGCTGGCTCGCAGTGCAATCGTGCCCGTAAACAAGTGGTGAAGTCCGGGCCGCGGAGGGCGGCCCCGCAGGGCGGGCACGCGAATCAGTAACCGTAGTCGTAGAGATTATACCACCCTGCCGGCGGTACTTCGCCCCGCTCGGGGGAATCTTGGCGCACCCCGGGATTTATCGCCTCTGCGCGGCCGGGTGATTCGCTCTGGCTGGGCCCGCGGAGCTTTGCTACCTTCCGCCGCCCAAGTGGGTTGCGCCGGCGGACGTCGGCGCGGTTCTGGACTCCCGAACCCCCGTTTTCCTGCGACCGATCATGAAGAATTCGCAACTGTCTGCGCGCCGCACAGGCGCTCGTTGGATGATGCTTTTCCTCGCTGCGGCGACGGCGCTGGCCGGGCTGCACGACGCGACCGCGGCGCCGCTGTGGAAGCAGTTGATGCCCCGCAAACGCGTGGCGGCCGACCCCAACGCCGACTACACGCTGGCCGACGTCAACGGCCCGTGGCTGGTTCTGGCGGCGTCCTTTACCGGCGAGACCGGCGAACAGCAGGCCCGCGAGCTGGTGCTCGAAATGCGTCAGCGATACAACCTGCCCGCCTACTACTACGGCATGACGTTCGATCTGAACGGCGAAGACGCCGGTCGGGGGATCAACCAGTACGGCGGATCGATCAAGCGTCGTTTGCAGCGCGGCAACGAGGTGGTTCAGCACGCGGTGCTGGTGGGCGAGTTCCCAGCGATCGACGACGTCGAAGCCCAGGAACTGCTCGACCAGATCAAGATTATGCAACCCAAGACGCTGGCGGTCGACGCGAGCGAGACGTCGCAGACGCTGGCTGGCGTGCGGCAGTTCTACAATCGGGCCAAGCAGCAGATGGGGCAGAACGTTCCGGCGGGGCCGATGTCGCACGCCTTCATGACGCGCAACCCGCTGTTGCCGCGTGAGTACTTTGTGCCCAATCGGGTGGATCCCGCGGTGGCCAAGTGGAACGCGGGCGTCGAGCACTCGCTGTTGGATTGCCCGGGACAGTATTCGATTCGCGTGGCCACGTTCCGCGGTCGCATTGCTTTGGATGGCGCCAAGGGCGCGCCGGAGTTGTCCGAGCGCACCCGGCGTCCGACGGCCAACGACCCGCTGATTGAAGGCGCTCAGAAAGCGCACGATCTGGTCGTGGCGCTGCGGGAAAAAGGCTGGGAGGCCTACGAAATGCACGACCGCAACGAGAGTTACGTCACGGTGGGCGCGTTCAACGACGCCCAACGGACGCCCGACGGGCAGATTGTCGTCAACGATCGCAACGCGCAGCTCATCATGGCCACGTTCAGCGCCACCACGCCCAACAACTCGTTCATCAAGAAGCCGATCCCGCAGAATCCGCTCGACGAACCGCTGGCGAAAGAGAAGTTTGCCCAGCTGTTCTCCGGTCAGGGCCGGGTGGCCGACGGCTTCAACCCCAAGACGCTGGCCGGCATCCCGTTTGACATCATCCCGCAACCGGTTCAGGTGCCGCGGGACAGCGTCAGTTCGACCTACGCGCGCAACTGAGTCCGCAAGCGCCCGAGCCGCGCCGCGGACCGCGTCGCCGCTTGGCTGACGCGACCACTTGAGAGTTCGCCGACACTCGTCCTTTTCAGTTCAGACGATTTCAACTGCCCATGCGACACCAACCACCGCTGCTGACGGCCATCCTGGCGTTCGTTGTGAGCGTTGCCGGGGGCTGCGCGTCGCTGGGCCTGCCGGGCCCCGCCGTTCCGGGTTTCTCGTCGACGGCGCAAGTCGGCACGAAAGGGTGGTGGAAGTCGCATAAGAAGAAGGCGACGTTCGTGCCCGGCCAGGGCTACCAGGTGGCCGACGTGCCGGGCTACTTCGACGGCGACGGTCGCCCGATCAACTCACGCGTTGCCCGACGCCTGGAGAAGGCGGATGCCAGCAAGAGTTTGCTGGGCGACGTCGGCATTCAGAACACCGTGGCCGACGTGAAAGAGCGCATCGGCCTGGGTCCCGACGAGCAGTTGGCCCAAGCCGCCTACGCGGAGGGCGAGGAACTGTTCCGCGAGCAGAAATACGCCAAGGCGGCCGCCCGGTTCCAAGAGGCCATCTCGCGCGCACCGGACACCGCGTTGGAACAAGACGCCATGTTCCAGGTGGCGGAGTGCCGGTTCTTTGCCGTGAAATACCCGCAGGCGGTGAACGCCTACGAAGCGCTGTTGCAGAAGTACCCCAACACGCCGCACCTCGATAAGACCATCACGCGGCAGTTCGCGATCGCCCGGTACTGGGAGCAGTACGAGCAGTACCGCCCCGACTGGCCGCTAACGCCGAACCTCGTCGACAACCGCCGGCCGCTGTTCGACACGACCGGCCGCGCCATCAAGACGTACGAAAACATCCGTCTGAACGACCCGACCGGGCCGCTGGCGGACGACGCCATCATGGCCACGGCCAACTCGTACTTTCTGCGCGGTCGGTACAACGACGCCGACTACCACTACGACCTGATCCGCAAAGAGTACCCGCGCAGCGAGCATCAGTTTGAAGCGCACCTGTTGGGTCTGCAGTGCAAGCTGCGCAAGTACCAGGGGCCCGACTACGACGGCACGCCGTTGGAGGAAGCCAAGGAGCTGGTCGCGCAACTGAAATTGCAGTTCAACAACAACCTGGACGACGAACAGCGCAAGCGGCTGGTCGACGTGCAGAGTCAGCTGACCAAGCAGCTCGCCCTGCGCGAGTTCGGCATGGCCGAGCATTTTGACAACATCAAACAATACGGCTCCGCCAAACGGTATTACGCCGACGTGCTGCGGAACTATCCGACGTCGGACTTGGCGGTCCGCGCGCGGGCCCGGCTCGTCGAGCTGGGCGGCCAACCGGATCATCCCACCGAGCCGCTGCAAACGCTGGTCGATCTGTTTCCCGAGAACGAAGAGCGGAGCAAGCTGAACAACGTCCCGATGGTGGACGAAGGGCAGACGCAAATTGCCTCGCCGCCCGCTGACGGGGAAATCAATGGCACAATTCGCCGCTAACCGCGTCCGTCCGGGCGGCTGGGGACGAGCGCAGCGAGCCCCCAAGGCGCTGCAACTGGGGGCTGCGCTTCGCGCCGTCCCCAGCCACCCCGTCGTGGCGCTCTTCGCGATGCCGCTGGTTGTCGCGTTGCTGGGCGGCTGCGCGGCCTACCGCGTGGGCAACGAGACGCTCTACGCCCCCGACGTGGCCACGGTCTACGTGCCGATGATCGAGTCAGACAGCTTTCGCCCCGACTTGGGCGAGCGGCTGACCGAGGCGGTGATCAAAGAGATCGAGCTGAAGACGCCCTTCAAAGTCGTCGGCACGCCCGACGCCGATAGCGTGCTGTCGGCGCGGATTGTCAGCGACATCAAGCGGGTGACCGTCGAGAACCAGAACGACGACCCCCGGGCGATTGAAGTGAATCTGCTGGCCGAGGTGACCTGGTACAACCGCCGCCGCGCACCGCTGAGGGCCCCCGCGGCGATCGCCGTGCCGCCGGCGCTGTTGCCCATGGGGCAGACCAGCGCGCTGATCACCGCCGCGGGCCAATCGATCGCCGTGCAGCAACAGCAGGCCATCCAACGACTGGCCGAGCAGATCGTGTCGACGATGGAAGAACCGTGGTAGCGACGCCTCTCCGCGGTTCGCACTTATCGGTCGCCGCGGCGTTAAACAGCAGCGGCAATGACGCCGTCGCAACTCTTGCCCGCCGTCACGTTGGCAAACGCGCCGATCTCGCCACTCGCTGCCGGCAGGGCCACGGTGGCGTAGCGGCAACTCGTGCCGGTGAGGAGATTGGAAGGTTGCCCGTTGGCTGCCGCGGCGTTTGGGTGCGCCGCGTTCGGGGACGCCACAGCGTGTTGCGTCGCCGCGGGCGCTTCGTCTTCCACGAGCACGCGCAATTTCATGCCGCGTAAACTTGCGAAATATTCGTCGCGGAGTTCCGCTTCCACGCGCGCCAACTCGCGACCGCGCTGTTGCTTCACTTGCTTCGGCAGCTGTCCGGGCATGTCGGCGGCCGGGGTGCCGCGGCGGGCGCTGAACGGGAAGATGTGGATTTTCGAGAAACCCGCCTGCCGGCAGACGTCGACCGTCTCGGCAAACTCGGCGTCGGTTTCGCCGGGGAAGCCGACGATCACGTCGGTGGTGATCGCCGGGCGGTCGAGCCGCTCGCGGACCAGCTGGCAGCGGTCGACGAACCGCTTGGCGCCCCAGCGGCGTCGCATCCGCCGCAGCACGCTGTCGCTGCCCGACTGCATGGAAATATGCAAATGGGGGGCGACCTTCTCCGGGTGCTGGGCCATCACGTCGATCAGCTCGCGGGTGACCTCGGTCGCCTCGATGCTGGAGAGCCGCACGCGAAAATCGCCGGGCAGCTCCGCGATCTCGCGAACCAGATGCGACAGCCGCGTCCAGCGCTCCTTCGGCTCGTACCGGTTCCAGTCGACGCCGTAGTGCCCCAGGTGGATGCCGGTGAGCACGACCTCGCGGTGCCCCCCGTCGACCAACCGCCGCACCTCGTCCAGAATGTGCGGCAGGGGCCGGCTGGTCAGTTGCGGTCGCACGTGGGGGATGATGCAAAAACTGCAGCGCAGCATGCACCCGTCCTGCACTTTGACGTACGCCCGCTGTCGACGAGCAAAACCGCTGATCCCCGTGGGGACGTCGGTCACGCCAAACCGGCCGAGCAGGTCGGGCAGCTCGCGCTTGTCGGTGAGCACCTCGGTCACGTTGGGCAGCGCCGCCACTTCCTCGGGGGCCCGGGTGGCGTAGCACCCCATCACGACAATTTTCGAGGCAGGATTCTCCCGCGCCAGCCGCCGCACGATCTGCCGACTCTTCGAGTCGCCCTCGGCCGTGACCGTGCAGGTGTTGACCACGCACAAATCGGCGCCCTCGGCGTCGAGCGCATCGCGATAGCCGATCCCCAGCAACCCTTCGCGCAGGTACTCGGTCTCGTACTGGTTGACCTTGCAACCAAGCGT
>JAGQOU010000381.1 GCA_020427145.1 Planctomycetales bacterium
CCACAACCGGGCCGTGCCGTCGTCGCTAGCGGTGAGCACCTGGGCGCCGTCGGGCGAGAAGACGGCCGAGTTGACGTAGCCGGTATGCACGCCGTCGAGCTTGGCGATTACCTGCCCGGCGGCGACGTCCCAAATCTTGGCCGAGCGGTCCCAACTGCCGGTCACCGCGCGGGAGCCATCCGGCGACAGGTCGGCCGCGGCCACGACGCCGTGCGGGCTGAAGCGGGTCAGCAGCGTGCGATCAGCGAGTTCCAGCAGGCGGGCGTCGTTGCCTCCGATGGTCAGCAAGCTGCGGCCGTCGGGGGCGAATCGCGCGGCCCACACCAGGCCGCCGCGACGACCCAAGTTGAGCCACGGCTGTTGCGAGCCGCCGGCGTCGGTGACTGTTACCTCATTGCCTGTTTCCAAATTCCACAACCGCACGACCCCTTCGGCGGCGCAGACCACGGCGGCGAACTTACCGTCGGGCGATAGATCGACCGAAGTGATCGCCGTGTCGTCGCCGGTGGGTTGGATGGTTTGCAGCAGACGGGCGTCGGCAAGCGACCAGATGCGCAGCGCGCCGTCGTCGCAGCCGGTCAGTGCGGTCTGGCCGTCGGCGCTCACCGTCAGATCGGACACCCACGCCGGGTGCTTGAGGACCAGCGCGGTGAGTTCCTCGCCGCGGGCCGTCTCCCACACGCCGCACGTGTTGTCGCCGCTGGCGGTGACCAACCGGGAGCCGCCGTCGACAAACTGCATCGCGGTGATAGTGCCGCTGTGGCCCCGCAGCCAATGCATGCTGCGCCACTGTCTTGCTGCGGCGTCGTACGACCATAACTGCACGCGGCCCCGTTCGTCGGCGGCGGCGAGCAAGTCGCCCGCAGGGGCCAAGGCGACGGCCGTCACCTCGGCATCGTGGCCGGCGAGCTTCGCCAGCTCTTGCCCGGTGCGGGCGTCCCACACCAGCGCAGCGCCGTCGGGCGATCCGGTCGCGACCCAGCGGCCATCATCGCTCACGGCCAGCGCAGAGGTGCGCCCGACGCCTTCCAGCACGCTGGTCTCGGAGCCCGTGCCGACATCCCACAGTCTCACCGTGCCATCACCGGCGCCGGTGGCCAGCCGCGCGCCGCCGGCAAAAAACACAGCGGACGAAGCGAGAAAGTCGTGCCCTTCGGCAAACTGCTGCACATGGGCCAGCGTGGTCGCGTCCCACAGGTCGGCCTTGCGATCGCGCCCCGCGGTGATGATCTGCGAGCCGTCGGCCGAGAACCGGGCCGAGAGCACGGCGTCGCGGTCGGCGGCGTCGGTCGAGGCGACCAGCCGCGCCTCGGCATATTCGCTGGGACGCCATAGTTTCACCTGATTGCCGCGTCCGCCGCTGAGCAGCCACTCGCCGCTGGGATCCCACGCCACGGCGCGCACGTGGCTCGAGTGCCCGCGCAGCCGTTTGAGTTCGGCGCCGGTGGTCGCGTCCCACAGCACGATGACGTTGTCTTGTCCGCCGCTGGCCAGTTGGGCGCCGTCGGGCGAGAACGCCAACGTGCGCACCGGGCCGCGGTGGCCGGCCAATTCGCGATACGGAGCCGGCGGGTCGGGCAGGTCGTCAATGCGACGTTCGATGTCGACCGATTGCACGGCGTCGGGCGACCATGTGAGCACGCGGCCGTCGTAGCCGGCGGTGGCCACGGTCTGCCCGTCCGGCGAGAACTGCGCCGCGTACACGGCGCCGCGATGGCGGGTGAAGTCGGTGAATTGCTGATACTTCCCCGTTGCATCGCGCCGCCAGACGATCGCCTTGCCATCCTGGCCGGCGGTGACGATTCGCGCGGCGTCAGGCGAAAATTCGGCGGACCAGACCCACCAACTGTGCCCGCGCAACACCTGCACCTGGCGTCCGGTGGCGGCGTCCCACAACCGGGCCGTGTTGTCGTATCCGCTGGAGAGGACCTGCGATCCGTCGGGCGAGAATCGCACGCTGAGCACCGCGTCCTCGTGTCGATCGAAACGGGCGAGCGGCTCGCCGTCGCTCACGCGGTAGACTTGCACGATGCCGTCGCTGCTGCCGACTGCGAGCCGCTGGCCGCTGGGGTCGTAGGCCACCGCGTGGACATACTGCCCTTGCGGCAATCGCAACACCGGCTGCGCGCCGTCGATCGCCCACACCGTGGCGCTGCCGTCCCATCCGCCGGCGGCAAAATGCCGACCGTCGGGAGCGAACCCCACCGCGTCGACCGGCGCGGCGAGATCCCAGGCCCGGGTCGCCAGGCGGCAGAGCTGGTTGAGACGACCCCACTCCCACTGGCGAAGATCGGCCGGACAAAGCTCCAGGAGTTCGCCCGCGCGGTCGAAGGCGTTCTCTTCAATCTTGGCGTTTGCCAAACCAATACGGGCGACGTAGGCGGCGTACTCTTCCTGCTCGCGCGCGACGACCGCTTCCTGCTTGGCGACAACGGCGGCGTCTTTTGCTTTGACAGCCTCAACTTCATTTGCCTCAGCGATCTCGCGCTGCGCGTCGGCCTCTTTGGCATTCGCGTCGGCAATCAATGCGTTCTCTTTGGCCTCCTCGGCATTCGCATCGGCGATTATTGCGTTCGCCCTAGCCTCCTCGGCATTCGCCTCGGCGCGGATGGCGTTGTCGCGCGCTTCGCCCTCGGCCTTCACCGCCCGGTCGCGCTGAGCGACGGCTTCGTTGCGCTGCCGGCTGACCGCCACGTACGCCACCGACACAATGCCGATGACCGCCGCCACCAGCGCCGCCACGGCTCCCTTGAGCAGCTTGATGCGCCGCTGGCGGGAATCGCGTTCGGCCCGCGCCTGGGTCAGTTTCTCGACAATCGGCGCGTGACGCGGCTCGGCGGCGCTGACCAGCGACAGGCCCAGGTCGAGGTCGCCCTTGGCGAGCGCCTGCTCGGCGTAGCTCCCGCGGGCGGCGACCAACAGGTTGGCGGCGCGGCGGTTCTGCGGCCACAACTGCAGCGCCTCTTCCAGCGCGTACATGCTGCGCGCGAACGGCTCGTAGTCGCCGCCCCCTTCGGCCGCGGCAAGCGTCTTGGCCGCGCTGTCGGTCAGCACGATGCTTTCGCTGTGCGACTGATACTCGCGAATCGCATGCTGCAGTTCGCGCACCGAGCCATAGCGATCCTCCGGCTTCGTGGCCATGGCCCGCAGGGCGATGTCGAGCAGCTCTCCGCCGTCCTCGACCGGCACGATGCGGTTCTTGGCCGCGGCCAGCAGGCATTCCATCACCGTTTTGCCGGTGTGGGGCGGGCGACCGACGACGATCTCAAACAGGATGGCGCCCAGCAGGTACACGTCGCTGGCGGCGGTGACCGAGTCGATGGGCCCGGCGGCCATCTCCGGCGCCATGTACGCCGGCGTGCCGCCCATTGCGTTGGACTGCGTGACCGACCCGGCGCCGGGGAACTCGGGACTGATGCGGGCCAATCCCCAGTCCATCACCAGCACTTCGCCAAAGTCGCCCAGCATCACGTTCTCAGGCTTCAGATCGCGATGGATGACGCCGTTGGCGTGTGCGAACGCGACCGCGTCGGCGACGCGCAGCAGGATATTGATATTCTCGTCAAGCGACTTGGTCTCGATTTCCTTGTTCCACGGCGTCCCTTTGACCTTCTTCATCGAGTAGAACAACGCGCCGTCGTTGTTCGAGCCCAGGTCGTAGATCGGCACGATGTTGGGGTGGTCCAACTCGCCGGTGACCACCGCCTCGGAGATGAACTTGTCGCGCTGGTCGGCGGATTTTTCGCCGGCGCCCTTGAGCATCTTGACCGCCACCGTGCGGGCGATCGACGCCTGCCGGGCCGAGTAGACGACGCCCATGCCGCCCTCGCCGATCACGTCGAGCAGTTCGTAGTCGGGGGCGTCCTCGGGCTTGAGGATCGCCAGGTCCTTGGGCTTGCCGGGCGGCGACAACGATCGCGACTTCACGACCAGCGAGGAGCGCGAAGCGAACTTACCGACGATGGTGTCCTTCTGTCGGATGGTCGCACCCGCCTTGCCGCCGCTCTCGGCGACGGCGCCCTCCCACTGCGAGGTGAGCATGCCCGCCGATTCCTCGTCGCCGACCGAGAGCGGGATCTCCTCGGGGCCGACGAATTCGATCGTGGCGTCGGTGCGCAGCTCAATCGTCGGCGACTTCGGCGGCGGGGGGCCGTCGACGCCGTCGGGAGTCGTGTCGGAAAGCTCCAGCGTCTCCATCGGCCCCGCCGTACTGAACTTGCCGGTCGCTTCGTCGAGACTCAACTCGATCGTGCCTTCGATATCGTGGGGATCAAGCGTCTGTTCAGTGATTTCAATCGTCTTGTCCGAGTCGCCGCGAGTCGACAGGCGGCGCTGAGGGATCGACGGCAAGCGGGCGCCGCACGACGCGCAGCGACCGGCGCTGAGAGCGGCTTCGTCGAGTTCAGCTTGGCAAGCGGGACAAACGAGCATGTTGTTCGGAAGAGGTGTGAGGTCGGAGATCAGAGGTCAGGCGTGAACAGTTCCAGGGCGTTAGCGCGGTCGGCGGCGACCGTTCGCACCAGCACGGGCGGCGTTCTGCAACCGCCGCCGGCGCTCGCCTCCCTCGCGCTGTTGTTGCTGCCGACGCAGCACGGCGCGCCCCGTCGCCGAGATCGCCAGCCCGGCGGCCCCCAGCACGGGAACCTGGTGGTTCGTCGTTTCGTTTGGCGCCGGCTCGGCAAGCGCCTCCCCAGCGGGGTTCGCGGCGCGAACCGCCAGCGGTAAGGGCGTCCTGGACGAGGTCGCCAATGCGGGAGGGTGCGCGGGAGCCGCGTCGACGCTTTGGTCGACCGGCGGCACCGGCAGTTCCTCGGCGGGCTTTTGGGCGTCGTCGGTGGGCGGGCGGTCGCGGGCGCCTTCGCTGTCGTCACCGGGGTCGATCAGTTTGCCGTTGCGCACGAACACTTCGATCACTAGTCGCCGTGAACCGGTCTGCGGCTGCACCAGGTAAATCGCGTAATGGTTGTCCGGCAGGTCGCGGAATAGCGAGGGGATATTGCTGATCGCGTCGTTGGGAAGCCGGTAGCCGTCGCTTTGCCGACCATCGGGGTAGATCACGCGCAACTCGAAAAACCGCTCGGCGCCGATCTTCGCTTCGCCGGCGCCGCCGCGTTGACCGAATCCGGTGCCCACCTGCACGACGCCGGTGTTCGCACCGATGAACTCGCCCGTTTCGACGCGCGGCGTGAACTCCAGCCGCGGCACCTGCGGCGTCGTGTCGATGTAGATGAACTGCTTCCCCTCGCCGGGGTTGGTGATGACCGCCAGCTCGAGATTGCTCTCGCCGTTTTGGACGATCAGCGGCGTGCCGAAGTCGTCGTCGTGGATCTTCACGGTGATCGTGATGTCGGCCGCCGGGTTGAGCGGGTCGGGCGGACCGTTGTATTTGTGCGTGAGGGTGAACGACTTCGGCGTCGGGCCGGCGTGTACCGTCTCGACGACAAACCGATCCTGCGGCGGCAGCGACAGCTTGTCGCCCCAATCGACCAGCACCTCAAACGAGTCGGTCCCCGGGTCGGCGAAGGTCAGATCGAGCGTCGTCACCCCCGACGCCGTGACGTCGGTCGCCGCGACGGGGTCGAGAGTCGGGTTGACGTTCAGCACCGTGACTTCGATGGTGCGCTCGTCGACGCCTCCATCGTCGTCGGCGAGCGTGACGGTGACCATGTACTTGTTGTCGGCATCGTTGTCGGCGTAGAGGTGGCTACCGCCGAAGCTGCCCGTGGTGAGCACGCCGGGGCTGCCGCTGGTGCGCACCATGTCGCCGGAGCCAAACGACTCGACCGGCGTGCCGTCGCCCCAATCGATCGTGTACGTGAACAACTCGGTCGTCTCGGCGCCGTTGGCCGGGTCATTCGTGTTGGCCAGGTTGTCGAACCCCGGGTCGGTGAACTTCGCCAAGTCGGGGATTGTAAGCGTCTCGCCCTCGTTGAGCGTGAACAACTCGTCGGTGAGCGTGAGCGTCGGGGCGACGTTGCTGACGGTGATCTGCAGCGTGCGGGCGACGACCGCGCCGTCGTCGTCAGACAGGCGCAACGTGACCGTGTACACGCCGTTGTCGGCGTACGTGTGGGGGGCGTGGTCGAAGCCGGCGGTCGTGAGCACGCCGGGCGAGCCGCTCACCCGGCCGACGACGCTCAGCGAGTCAATCGCCGTGCCATCGCCCCAATCGACGGTCGCGCCGGTGAACGTTTCAACCGTTTCGCCGCCATTGGCCGGGTCGGTCGTGTTGAGCGGGTTGTCGAACCCGGGGTCCGACACGCCCACGCCCAGTCCAGCCAGTGTGAACGCGGAGCCTTCGTCCACGGCCAGCCCGTCGACGCCCGTGAGCACGGGATCGACGTTGGTCACCAGCACCTGAAACGTCTTGATGGCGAGGCCGCCATCGTCGTCCAGCACTCGGACTTCCACGGTATACAGCCCGTTGTCGGCAAACGTGTGTTGCCCGTTGAAAGACCCGGCGGTGAGCACCCCTGGCGAGCCGGCCGCGTCAACGGTCGCGAACCCAAAATCGGGCGCGGTGCCGTCGCCCCAGTTGATTTCAAAATCAAACGTCTCGGCGACTTCCCCGCCGTTGGCCGGGTCGACGGTATTGGCGGGGTTGTCGAACCCCGGATCGGTGAACGTGCCGATGTCGGTGAGCGACAGCAGGCTCCCCTCGGCAATCGTCTGGTCGGCGATCACCGTCAGCGTCGGATCGACGTTCGTCACGGTGACGCGGAACGTCTTGATATCGATGCCGCCATCGTCGTCCAGCACCCGGACTTCCACGGTATACAGCCCGTTGTCGGCGTAGGTGTGCTGGCCGTCGAACGAACCCGCCGTGAGCGACCCCGGCATGCCGGGCGCGTCGATCGTCGCAAAGCCAAAATCGGGCGCCGTGCCGTCGCCCCAGTTGATTTCAAAATCAAACGTCTCGGCCACCTCGCCGCCGTTGGCCGGATCGGCGGTGTTTAGCGGATTGTCGAACCCCGGGTCGGTGAACGCGCCGATGTCGGCGAGCGACAGCAAGCTCCCCTCGGCAATCGTCTGGTCGGCCACGACGGCGAGCGTCGGCGCCACGTTGCCGACAGTCACTTGGAAGGTCTTGGAATCCTCGCCGCCATCGTCGTCAAACACGCTCACGGTCACGGTGTAGACGCCGTCGTCGGCGTAGGTGTGAGCGCCGTCAAACGAACCGGCGGTCAGCACGCCAGGCGAGCCTGGCCCGTCGACAGTCGCCATCCCCGTGTCGACCGCCGTGCCGTCGCCCCAGTTGATCGAGTAAGTAAAGGTCTCTTCGACTTCGCCGGCACTGATCGGATCGATCACATTCAGCGGATTATCGAACCCGGGATCTGTGAACGTGCCGATATCGGTCAGCGACAGCAAACTGCCCTCGGCCACCGTCTGGTCGGCGACGACGGCGAGCGTGGGCGCGACGTTTTGGACAACGACAAACCGTCCAGTTTGCAGCTGGCCGCCGTCATCATCAACGACAGTGAGACGCGCCAAATAGATGGCGTTGTCGGCGTAGGTGTGCGTTGCGGTGAAGGTATTCCCGGTCGCAGCACCGGTCGTCGCGTACCCATCGCCCCAATCCACCGTGACCATATGCGTGTCCAGCGTTCCAACGTCAACGAACTCGACCATGGCGGTGAAGATGTCGCCTTCGTTGCCGGAACTCACGGTGAAGGAACCAAATGACGGCAACGTCGGCGCCACGTTGCGCACTTCGACCGTCGTCTTGTTGGCGATCGCGCCGCCATCGTCGTCCCGCACGGTCACGCCAATCGAGTGCGTGTCGGCTGGCGTGCCCGTCGGGTCGTCGTCGAGATACTGGTGCGTGGCGGCGAGGGTCCGCTGGCCGACCGGCAGCGTGAACGTCTCGACGGGCGACCCGTCGTTCCAGAGAATCTCCACCGTGTGACTGTCGAGCGTGCCGGGGTCGTCGAACGACAACTGCAAGGTGGCGACGCCGTTTTCATCGATCGCGGCGACCGGCGCCAGCACGAGATTCTGCGGCGGCACGTTGGCCACCTGCACGTGCGTCGAGGCGCTCGCCGACCCGCCGTCGTCGTCAGTCACCGTGACGGAAATCGCGTAGCTGTCCGCCGGCGTGCCGGTGGGATTGTCGTCCAGGTATTGATGCGTGGCCGCGAGCGTGCGGGCGCCGGTCGCCAGCACGACGGTCTCCAGCGGCGTGCCGTCGCCCCAGTCGATCTGCACGGTATGCATGTCGAGCGTGCCGGGGTCGACAAACGACAGGTTCAGCGTGGCGACGCCGTTCTCGTCGATCGCAGCGGGGGGCGCTAGCACCAACTCACTGGGCGCCACGTTGCGCACCGTCGCCGTGGCGCTGCCGGTCGCTTCGCCCGTGTCGTCGTCAATCACCTTCACTTGCACCGAGTAGTCGTCAACCGACGTCCCCGTGGGATTGTCGTCAAGGTACTGGTGCGTCGTGCTAAAGAGCCGGGCGCCGGCGCTCAGCGTAAACGTTTCTGCGGGGCCGCCATCGCCCCAGTCGACTTCCACCGTGTGTGCGTCAAGCGTCCCCGGGTCGCCGAAGGACAGATTGAGCGTCGCCACGCC
>JAGQOU010000382.1 GCA_020427145.1 Planctomycetales bacterium
TACCGCATCGACGTCAACACGCTGCACCGGCAGGACGCCCCGGCGTTGGCGCTCAACGAAATCGGCCGCTGCCGCGTGCATCTCAACCAGCCGATCGCGTTCGACGGCTACAAGAGCAACAAGGGCACCGGCTCGTTTATCATCATCGACCGCATCACCAACGTGACGGTCGGCGCGGGGATGATCCTCGACCGCACCACGGCCGACAAAGACGACCACTGGGAGCAGGAAGCCGACTCGCACCTGCAGGCCAGCAAGAGCGCCGTGACGACCGACGAGCGCTCGGCTCGGTTCGGACAACAACCCTGCACGGTGCTGCTCACGGGGTTGGCCGGGGCGGGCAAGACTTCGCTCGCCTATGCGGTCGAGCGACGGTTGTTCGACCTGGGTCGCGCGGCCGCGGTGCTCGACGGGCAGAACATGCGCAAGGGAATCAGCCGCGACCTGGGCTTCACCGCCAGCGATCGCAGCGAAAACCTCCGCCGCAGCAGCGAAGCGGCCAAGCTGCTCAACGATGCGGGGCTGATCGTGCTGGGCGCGTTCGTCGCCCCCGAAGACGCCGCCCGCAAGAAGGCGGCCGACGTGGTGGGGCACGACCGGTTCCTGGTGGTGCATCTCGACGCGCCGGTGGAGGTCTGCCGCGAACGCGATCAGGAAGGCCACTACGCCGCCGCCGACAGCGGCGACATCGCCAACTTCCCCGGCGTGAGCGCCCCCTACGAATCGCCCACCGACGCCGACCTGGTGCTCGACACGGCCGCCACGCCGCTGGACGCCTGCGTCGAAGCGGTGATGAAGCTGCTGGCCAAACGCGGCGTGATCAAATCGTAGATCAGGCTTGCGAGCCTGCCAAAGCGCCCCAACCGCGCCCCGCTCCGCCGCTCAACAGCAGTCCTGCCCAGGCGAGTCCCCACAAAGCGAACGACCCCGGCTCGGGGACAACCGCCGCGCCGGGCGTCGTGGCGCCGACGCCAAAGTTCGCTTGCCACGTGGCGAGATCGGCGGGGCTACCCGCGGTCGGCGACTCGCCGCGCTGCCAGGCCAAGAAATCCGCCCCGTCGACGCGACCGTCGAGAGAGCGATTGAACCGTTCGAAAGTGCTTTTGGGGATGTGTTTGGCTTTGCGACTCGCTACCATTAGTTTCGCATCGTGTCAGTCATCGCCGTTGGGAAAGTAATACGCCATGCAAACGGCTAGCGGTGCGGAGCTTCCGCCGTTCGAGACGCTCTGCCAAAGGCTCGGACGAGAATTTCCGTCGATCGCCAAAGCGCGGCGTGAGGCGGACAATCAGGTCGAGTGGATCGGCAAGTTGCTGGAAGATGCATGCATCGATCTTGGTGATACGCTCACGCTGGTTGTCTTTGGCTCATTGGCTCGACGTGAAGCAACAAGTCGCAGCGATGTCGACTGGACGCTACTCGTCGACGGTCCCGTGGATGCCGTCCATGTCAAAGTTGCCTCTAAGGTGCGTGACATTCTTGCTGACGCTAAGCTCGCAGAACCTGGTGCATCCGGTACGTTCGGAACACTCGCGAGCAGTCATGAGATAGTCCACCATATTGGCGGGCTAGATGACACGAATCGCAACATGACGCGCCGGCTGCTCTTGTTGCTGGAGTCTCGTGCGATAGGCGACAATTCGGTGCGGAGCCGCGTCATCAGGGCAGTACTCGACAGGTACATTTTTTGGGGAAGAGGCTTGCCAGGAACCGGCGATCCTCGCTTGCGAGTCCCCCGATTCTTGCTGAACGACGTCGTCCGATACTGGCGGACAATGGCCGTCGACTACGCGGCCAAGAAATGGGAGCAGGATGATAAGAAATGGGCATTACGCAATGCCAAATTGCGAGTGACTCGAAAAATGACTTTCGTTAAAGGGTTACTGCTTTGCTTCGATTGCGAATTGTTCCCGAGCGAATCGCCATGGTGCGAAGTGGATCTACCCGGCAAATTCTGGGATGACATCGAACGATGGCTGGCGGCCGGCTGCGAAGTGCTGGTCGAGGAAACGCCGATAGATTTGCTATGCAGGACTCTATCAAGACTCAAGCTCGATGACATCGCTATTGAACTGCTGAATTCCTACGACGATTTTCTAAGCGTCGTCGACGATGTCCAAAAACGCAAAGAACTTGAGAACCTCTCGTTTGAAACGGCGAACGACAACGCTACCTTTTCGAAGATTCGCAATGAAATTGGCAATCAGTTTGGAGATTCGCTTGCAAAGCTGTTCTTCACTGAGTGCCCGCAATTGTCTGAATTAACCCAGAAGCACGGAGTCTTCTGATGAATAGAATTGGGTTTTCTACCGGAGCGCTGGCCTATGGAGATTTTCAAAGAGGAGTGCATCTCCAAGAGCGTCCAGGAATTGACGCCATCGAGCTTTCTGCGCTGAGGGAGTCGGAACTGGATGACCTAGTTGCTTCGCTCGATCGCTTGAAGCTTGATCAATTCAGCTACCGATCGTTTCACGCTCCAAGCAATTTGGAAAACCTTAGTAGCACAGACCTTGCGGAGAAACTGCTGCCGGTTGCTCGAAAAGGTTTTTCGATCATCGTCCACCCTGATGTGTTGGGCGAAGACTTGCAGCCTTGGCGGCTTCTTGGCGACAGGCTCTTGCTTGAGAATATGGACACTCGAAAACGTGTCTGCCGAACTGCGCGAGAGATGCGGTGGTTTTTCAACGAATTGCCCGCCGCGAGGTTTTGCTTCGACATTGGCCATGCTCGCCAAGTCGATGCGACAATGACGGTGGCGTTTGAATTTCTGCAACTGTTTGGGTCGAGGTTGGCAGAAGTCCATATCAGCGAGGTCAATTGGGAATGTAAGCATCGTCGAATTGGGACGGCTGCCGCCCTTTCTTACCACAAGGCGGCCCGATGGATTCCCAGTGACGTTCCCGTGATTATCGAATCTGTTGTCGAAGAAGACGAGATTGACCGAGAATTATCAACTGTTAAGCGATGTCTCAACGCTGCAAGCTCCTTCTTTTCCAGCTGCGTGAAGAGCGTCATAGGCACTTGATTGATTTCCCAATGAAACTGTTGCAAACGCTAAGCCGGAAATGAGCTGACTGGCATCGTCAGTGACCAGTATGCCGACGCTAGTGACCCCGACCTCGGGGCATTGAAACACTCCGCGGCATCGCGTCCACACTATTGCCCGACGTCTTGGGAAGTTGCCCTGATTTCGTGGTAGAAAATGTGCCACGGCATGGGGTAAAATCGTCACGGGCGGCGTCTCGCGCGAGTGGCCCAGTGGTTTCAGCGCGGGTGAGCACGCGGCCCGTGAACAGGGCGTCGCAGCGTGTTTTGCTCGAGGTGGAGGAGTTCTGCTGGCAGAAGTCGTTGCCCGCGGCTGGCGGCGTCGGGCGTAAGTTGTTCGCCGGCAAGCAGTACGGTGAATGCCTTGGCCGTCGTCGGCGTGAGTTTTGCTTCGTGATTTCAATTGTTTTGCACACGGGCAACAGTCGCGCGGCGACGGCATTGAGAGACGCGATAGTTCGCAGCCCGAGCTACGGATGGAGAAACGGCAACTCGCTGCGGACTTGCCGCACGCGGTCGACGTCGATCTCGGCCTGCAACACGATTTCGTCGGCGCCCGCCTCGGCGACGATCTCGCCCAGGGGATCAATGACGACGCTCTTGCCCGGGTACTCGGCGTACGGGTCGCGGCCGCAGCGGTTGCAGCCCAGCACGTACGCTTGGTTCTCGATGGCGCGGGCGGTGAGCAGGGCCGTCCAGTGCGCGGCGCGGGCGCTCGGCCAGTTGGCGACGTTCACCAGCACTTCCGCCCCGGCGAGCGCCGCTTCGCGAAACACGTGCGGATGCCGCAGGTCGTAGCAGATGGTCGGCGCCAACTTCGCGCCGGCGATCTCGGCCACCACGACCTGGTCGCCCGCGGCGTAGTGCCGGCCCTCGTTCACCATGACGAACGGTTTGCGCTTGTAGTAACGGGCGAGTTCGCCGTTGGCGTCAAAGATCAGGCAGGCATTGCGGTACGCGTCGCCGTCGCGCAGCGCCACTCCCGCCGCGACGGTGCAGCGCCGCACGCGGGCCAGCTCGGCCACGGCCGCCACCGAGTCGCCGACGGCCGTCCTCGCCGCCTTCATGGAAAACCCCACGTCGAACATCTCCGGCAACACGATCAGCGCGCCGGCCGGCACGTCGGCGGTCAGGTCGAGGACCTTCGCCACATTCGCGGCCTTGTCGTGCCAGACGATGTCGAGCTGTACGAGGGCGACGTGCATGAGTATGCCAATGCGAGATGGAAACGGAGCTCGACTGCGAGCCTATCCGATCCCCTGCACGTCGGGCAACATGAGAGAGTGTTGCGAGGCGGTTACGCGTTGACTCGGCGGGGAATGGTGAACGAATAGAGAATCACCACCGCGCCGCCGGCCATCAGGCTCCAGGGGGCCCATTCCGGCGGGTTGACTTCCTTCACCGAGGCTGTGGCCGGGGCGTTCTCGGGGTTCTTCAGCACCGCCTTTTCCACGGCAAGAGCTTCGGCGCCCAACAGGGCGCTGGAGACGCCCAGCGCTAAAAACAGCGACCGCCACATGATGTGAGAACTCCTCGCAGACAAATTGCTCGGGCGCCTGCCGACGCCGATGAACTGCTATCTGTGTCATCGGCCGCCAGGTGCGCTCGCGCTGAGGCGGCTCGGCGTCGGCTGCGCGATTTCGAACCTCGCAGCGTCGGATCGTGCAACTCTTGCCGTTTGTGAGGGACAGTACCGTAGCGGCCAGCGCAAACATTGCCGGCAGCGACGCGATCCGCTGATAATGCGGCCCGTGCTCCGGCTGGCAGAGTGTAGCGCCGTCCGGATCTTGTTTGCCGCTTCTATCCGCTGAGGTTGCCATGTCTGCCCTGTCGCGAATTGTTTGCCTTGTGGCGTTTCTCCTGTTGCCGACCTGGCTGACGGCTCCCCGAGCAACCGCGTCCGATTGGCTGCGTTTTCGCGGCCCCAACGGCACGGGCGTCAGCGCCGACGAAGCGCCGCTGCCTGTGGAATTCGGCCCCGAGAAGAACCTGGCGTGGCAGATTGACTTGCCGGGGCGCGGCTCAAGCTGCCCGCTGGTCGTTGGCGATCGTGTGTTCGTGACCTGCTGGAGCGGCTACGGCATGAATCGCGAAGATCCTGGCGATCAGAAAGATCTCAAGCGTCACCTCGTCTGCATCGATCGCAAGAGCGGCGAGGTCATCTGGGACAAGACGGTTGATCCCTACCTGCCGGAGGACAACTACGGCGGCATGTTCGCCGAGCACGGCTACGCCTCGCACACGCCGGTCAGCGATGGCGAGCGCGTCTACTGCTACTTTGGCAAGACGGGCGCCGTGGCGTTCGATATGGACGGCAATCAGCTGTGGCTGACCTCGGTCGGCACCGAATCGGACCCGCGCGACTGGGGTTCCGCCGCGAGCCCCATCCTTTACAAGGACTTGCTGATCGTGACCGCGTCGGCCGAGAGCGAAGCGATGGTCGCGCTCGACAAATGGACGGGCGCGGAAGTGTGGCGGCAGGAGGCGTCCGGTTTCTCCGGCACCTGGGGCACCCCCGTCTTGATCGAGGGCGTCGACGGGCGGACCGACATCGTGATCGGCGTGCCGTATGAGATTTGGGGCATCAATCCCGAGAACGGCAAACTCCGCTGGCACTGCAAAGGCATCGACAGCAATTCGTTTTGTGCAAGCTTGGTCGCCGACGGCGACATGGTCTACGCCCTCGACGGCCGCAACGGCGGCGCGTGCGCCGTGCAGGTTGGCGGCGAGGGCGACGTCACCGACACAGCGGTCAAATGGCGCAGCAATCAAAGCAATCGCATCCTCACCCCCGCGCTGGTCGACGGGCGGCTGTACTTTGTGGGTCGCGGGGTTGCCAATTGCGTCGACGCCGCGACGGGCGACCGCGTGTACCAGACCCGCCTGAGCGGCGGCAGCACGCCGGCCGCGAGCGAGCAGGACGGGGCGCCGGGCGGCGGTCGTCGTCGTGGCGGCGGCGGGTTCCGCAG
>JAGQOU010000383.1 GCA_020427145.1 Planctomycetales bacterium
GTGGCTGGGGACGAAGCGAAGCGCAGCCCCCAGGGTGCGACGCGGGGGCGTGCTTCACTGGGGGCTCCCGTTGGTCGTCCCCAGCCACCCCATTTGAAATCAGCCGCCGCTCCTGTCCTTCTTCTTCACTCGTTGCCCGATGGCGTCGGTTCCAGCAAGAACAGGACGCGCACATGGCCTGCGGACGGCAGCGAAGTCACCCGATTGTTAACAGCGGAATCGCTCGCGACAGACTCGGCAGGCTCCTCGCTCCCGCCGCTGGCGACGCCCCGAGGGGCGGACGCACCGCCGGCCAGGCGACGGCCCAGCGATTCGACGGACACGGCGCCCTGCTCGCCACCCGCGCCGTCCGCCCCCTCCCCCCGTGCCGGCAAGCGAACGGCCCAGCCGCCCCCGCGCACGGCGAGACCGAGGTCGCTGTCGGAGCGCCTTGCCAAGCCAGCCGCGCGATCCTCAAGCTTGCCGGCTGCCGCGACTTCCGACTGCTGCGCCTGCTTGTCCTGGGCGAGTGGGATGCTGCCAAGGTTCTCGCCAGCGGACCCGGGCTGAGGCGGGGCCATACGCAGCTCGACACCGGCGAGGACGCCGTTGCCGCCGGCCTGTCGCTGCAAGCGCGTCACGAGTCGCGCGGCCGCGTCGGCGGGCAACGACACGAGATAGCCGTCGACAGCGTCGGCGACCAACGGGCGATCAACGGGCGCAGGCCCGCTGCCGCGCTCTGCGACTTCCCCGGCAGCGAAGTCCTGCGAACCGTCGGCCACAACGGCGGCGGGGGGAGTCGCTGCCGCGCGTTGCGGCTTGAAAGCTCGCAACGAATCGGTCGCGGGCTCCACGCGCGAGCTTTCTTGGCGCAAAGCGAGCGCGGCGTCGATGTCGCGGCCCAATGCCCCGCCGTCGGCGCGGAGCGAGACATTCTCGGCAGCCAACGCTGCCAGTAGCTCGTTGCGAGCGGCCTCCGCGTCGCCGGCGAATTGCAGTCGGTACACCTCGATCGGCGGCTGAGCGCGCTCGGCAGCGGCGAAACTTTCGGTCGCCGTGGCCGTCTCGGCGACCGCGGGTCGGGCAGTCGCGGCCATGGCCGGCGCTGCGGGCGCGGCGACTTGGTCGGCGGTGGCTTTCGAAGCGTCACCGCCCATGCCGCTACTGAGTTGCGCCGGCGCGTTCGCCGCGGAATCGGCAACCGACCGCGAGGCGTCCATGTCGGAAAAGGCCCGCGACCGCCCCCCCGCCGGCGAGGCTGGCGCCGCTTCCGCTAAATTCGATTCGTCCGCCAGCGTCTTCGAGTCGCCACGCGATGTCGCCTCTGGGGCGGCGGCATACAACCCCGGCATGTCTTCTTCACGCGGGGGCGTCGTCCCCTTGGGGTTCAATTCGCCAATGGCGTGCGGCGCCTTGGCGAACCGGTCATGCTGCACCGGCCGATCCTCGGGAGCCTGAGCCACCCGGCGCTCGCGCGGCTCCTGGTCGCCCGGCTGCAACACCACCAACATCAGACACGCGGCCGCCGCCAGGCTCGCCCACGCCAAACCGCGGCGCACGCCGGGGCGCTGCCACAGCGACTCGCGAGCACTCGCCAAGGTCACGGTCGCCGCGGACGGTTCGTCCTCCAACGCCGCCAACACGCCGCCGACAAAGTCGCCGTCGACCCGCTCGCGCGGCAAGCCGCGCACAGCGTCGGACGCGGCGCGCAGCTCCTGCAACAACTCGGCCGCAGCCGGGTCGCTGGCCAGTCGCTCCTCAACGAGCGCACGCTCAGCATCGGTCACCTCGCCATCGAGGTAAGCGCTGAGCAGTTCGGCGTTGAAGTTGTCAGCAGACATCGGTGATGTGTGATGGGGGATGTTTGATTGTTGATGTGTTGAGCGGCAGACTGTGTCGGGGGGCTAGCTCTATCGGGTGGCTGGGGACGCAGCGCAGCGGAGCCCCCAGGGGCGCCTCGCGGGGGTGCGCTTCACTGGGGGCTCCCGTTGGTCGTCCCCAGCCACCCCATTTGAAATCAGCCGCCACTCCAGTTCTTCACTCGTCACTCGTTGAGTTTTGCTTGCAGGATGTCCTTCAGTTGTGCGCGAGCGCGGAACAGGCGGCTACGCACCGTGCCCACCGGCAACTGCAACGTCTCGGCAATGTCTTCGTAAGCCAGTCCTTCCATTTCGCGCAGCACGATGATCTGTCGATGCTCGTCGGCCAGTTCGGCGACCGCCGCCCG
>JAGQOU010000384.1 GCA_020427145.1 Planctomycetales bacterium
TCCCGAAGCTGCGCCGACGTGTCGGTCCTGTGCAGGTTCGGCATTGAACTGGCAAGCACAGATCGGGGTGCAATTGGTCGCCTACGCAACTCGCCGATAACCCCTGTGCGTCATCGGTTTGACGACGCCCGCCGCCTTCTCTAAATGCAGGAGGTCGTTTTCCCCGCAGTGAGTTGCGGAGGAGCGGCATCTGCAGCGGATGATGCAACCGCTGCATCGACGCCAGCTTCGAGATTCGCCGCGGCAGTAGTGAACTACGCGCATGTTCGCGTAAGAGATGCCCCCCGGCGTGCTACGGCGGCGAACTTCTTTCGTTCATCTGCCAGGCCCTCGCAGTTGTGGAGCGGTTGCGCCGCGTGACGCGGGAGACGCCGTTGCAGAGGAGCTTTCCCCGTTGGAACCGAGACTGCCGGAGAGTAGCAGACCTTCCATCGCCACCTCTGCTTGCCGCAGTCGGAGAATCGCGTCGAGATAGTTGACGTTCGTCTGAGTGAACGTGCGTTGCGCCGTCAACAATCCGATATAATTAGTCTCGCCGATGCCGTACATCTTGCGCGTTAGTTCGAGCGATTCCTCGGCGGCGGGGAGAATCGTTTTCCGGTAACGCTCGGTCTGGTTACGGGCGTTCGCATACGCCTCGTAGACGGGCGCTAGGCGGCTGCGCAAATCGAGTTCCGTCTGAGTGACAGCGTAGCTCGCGGCGGCGGCCTCGCGTTCGGCGCGCATGATGGCGCCTTGGTTTCGATCGAATAGCGGCAGGGGAACGCTGATAGCGACGCCGCCGTCCGGCTTGCCGCCGATGCCGTTGTCGATCCAATTCACGAGGCCCTGGACTGTGACATTGGGAATCGGTTCGACGCGCGCCCGTTCCACGGCCCGACGAGCGCGCTGCAGGTCGGCCACGGCCCCGCTCAATTCGGGGCTCGTTGCCAAGAGGCGGCTCAACGTTGCCTCGAACTGAAGCTCATGCGACGGAGCCGCGGGATCGCCCAATAAGGTCTGGACGGGCAAATCCGGCACGCCGACCACCGCGGCGAGTTCGCGCCAAGCCGCCTCGTAGGCGTTCCGGGCGTCTTGTCGCAGGATCTGCGCTTGCTCGGATTCCAGTTGCGATTGGAGCACGTCGACACGGCCGACTTCGCTCGCCTTGAACAACGCCTCGACGGCTCGACTGCCTTCGTCAGCGACTTCGATCAGTTCCTCGGCCAATCCGACTTGACGCTGCGCAACCAGGACTCGGTAGTAGCTGCTGCGAACGTCGGTCAGCACGCGCTGACGTTGGGCCGCCAGTTGCTGCTGGGCAACGAGTATCTCGCCCTGAGCGACGGCCCGATTAAGTCGCAGTTTTCCGCCCGTCGGGATTTCTTGGCCAAAGAACACGCCATGCTGCTCGGCGAGGCCGCCGCTGCCGAGTTGTTGTCCTTCGTAGCCGACCGACGGATTGGGTTTGAGACCGACCTGGACCCAATTCCCGCGCGCCGCGGCGACAAGGTTGTAAGCCCGGCAGATGCTTGGATTGCTAGCGAGCGCCGTTGCCTCCAGTTGATCGAGCGTCAGGCCAATCTCGACGGGCGGAAGTGGGACGACCTCGGCCGCCGGATTCAGTAGCACGGGTGGTTCCGCGCGACACGGCGCGCTAACTATGCCGACCAGCAGGGCCGCGAGGCATCGCCAGACCGCGGGCGCGCACCGCGAGCGGCAGTTCTTCGAGAATCTCCGGCTTGTGACATCCATCAGGGATTCCCTTCCCTCGATTTGGTAGATACGCGGCCAGTAATAGTATCGGCGATTGCTCGCAAGGACGGCCACGCCAGACGCCCCAGGCGTCGCAAGCTGCCTCGGTTCCGCAGGCCGCGACAGCAGTGCCTGCGCGTCTCAAGCCGTCACTCGGCGAACTCGCCCATGACGGGCTTGCCGTCGATTTCTCCCGAAACCATTCCCGCGAAGTCGGCCACGTTGCCGATTCCCGGGTCGGTTCCGACGAACGCTGCTGCCGTCCCGTCGCTCGCTTCCTGGGGAAGCATGGTGATCGTCATGGCCGGCACCGGCGTTCCCTCGGCCGTTGCGGTCTCCTGAATGTTGAGAATGAACTCTTCGGCGGCGATCGGCTGGGCCGACTTCTCGTCCGCGCCGAGAAACAGGATCGTGACTTGCTGCTGGCCGTGGTCGACGGTGAACTCGGCATGATGGCTGCCCAAGTCAAAAACGACGCCGCCGTTGGGGCCGCTGCCGTGGGCATGTTCGCCCGCGTCAGCGCTGGCCGACGACTCGTCAGTCGCCTGGCTGCCCGATGGTTCAGCGGGCTTCGAGCAGCCCCCACAAACGAAGGCGCAAAGCGTCAACACAGTCGCGATTCCATTGCGGTACTTCATGATTGCAGTCCTTTCAAAATCTGATAACAAAGAACTTGTCCCAAATGCTTCACGCCAGTTATGCGGCGGCAAGCAACTCTTCTTCCGATCCCTTCTTTTCAACCAGTCGCTGCGCGTCCTTGCCGCTGAACTTCCAGAACAGCCCGGGATGCAAGAAGAACTCGCAAAACGTGCTGGTCGTCAGTCCGCCGAGGATGACGGTGGCGACGGGGTACAAGATTTCCAGCCCTGGCTTCTTCCCGCCCACGACCAACGGCACCAGCCCGATGCCGGCGGTGAGTGCCGTCATCAACACGGGCGACAGTCGCTCCAGACTTCCGCGCAGGATGGTCTCTTTGGCGAACGGCTCGCCCTCTTCTTTCATGAGATAGAAGTAGTGCGTTACCAGCAGGATGCCGTTGCGCACGGCAATGCCCCCCAGCGATACGAAGCCGATGAGGCTGGCGACGGTGAGCGTTTGCCCGGTGATAACCAGCGCCAACACGCCGCCGACGAACGCGGTGGGAATGGCGTTGAGAATCTGCAGCGTGATGCGCGCCGACGGGTAGAGCATCATCAACACGACAAAGATGCCGGCTACCGACACGCACGCCAGCGTGCTAATCAAGAGAGTCGCCGATCTCTGGGCCTCGAACTGCCCGCCGAATTCCAGGAAATAGCCTTCGGGCAAGTCGACGCCCTGGCGGACCGTCGCTTCAATTTCGGCGATTGCACTGGCCAGATCGCGGCCGCTCACGTTGCAGCGGACGACTTGCTTGCGCCGCACGTTCTCGCGGTTGATCAGGTTGGGGCCGCTCGCCGCTGCGGGAAAATCGGCCACGTCCTTCAGACGGAGCTGCCCGCGCCCGTCGGGCAGGTCGAGTCGCAGGTCCTTCAGGAAATCGGGGTCGGACCGGAACTGCTCTTGCAGTTTGATGACCAGGTCGAAGCGGCGCTGCCCTTCGAGGATCTGCGAGACCGCTTCGCCCTTGAGCGCCGTTTGCACCAAATCGGCGACGTACTCGCGGCTAACGCCGTACAGCGCGAGGTCGTCGGGCCGCAAGACCACGTGCAGTTCGTCAACTCGCTCCTGCGGATCGACGATCGGAGGAGTCACCCCGTCGACCTGATTGACGGCGTCTCGCACCTGCTCCGCCAGTCGACGGATGTGATCGAGATCGTCGCCGAAAATCTTGATGGCCACTTGCGCGTTGACCCCCGAGAGCATGTGACTGATCAAATGCGAAAGCGGCTGCTCGGCGTCGATTTCCACCCCGGGGACTTCCGCACGCAAATCGTCTAGCACGATGCGAAGAAAATCGTCCCGTTGCACCTCGGCGCGGGGATTCATCGTGAGAATATATTCGGTGACGTTGACCGGCTGGGCGTGCTCGTCGAGTTCGGCCCGCCCGGTGCGCCGGGCAAAATGCACGACCGGAGCGTCAGGGTTGTCGGGAGACTGCTGCATGGTCGTCAGCTTGCGATCAATCACGGCGGCCACGTCATTGGACGCCTTCAGCGAGGAGCCGCCCGGCAAGGCAACGTTGATTTGCACGCTCCCCTCGTCGAACTTCGGCAGGAAGTCGGCGCCCAACTGCGTGAGCTGCCACGCACTGAACGCGACCAGCCCCCAGGTGAGGAACAACAGTGCGTTGGGTTTCCACATGCTCAAGCGGATGAGCGGAGTTGCAGTCTGTTTGAGTGCAGCCAGTAGCATTCCGTCGCCGCTGCGATGCGTCGCTTTGGAGTCCGGAAGGAGGTAGTAAGACAGGACCGGAGTGACCGTCAGCGAGACGACGAGAGAGGCGAGGATGGAGACGATGTAGGCAAGGCCCAACGGCGCGAACAACCGGCCTTCGACGCCCGAGAGGGCGAACAGCGGCAAGAACGCCAGAATCACGACTGCCGTGCCAAAGACGATGGCCGATCGGATTTCGCGGCTGGCCTGATAGACGACGACAATCGCCGGCTTGGGATGCGCCAGGGCGTTATTCTCCGTGAGTCGCCGGAAGATATTCTCCACGTCGACAATCGCATCGTCGACCAATTCGCCCATGGCCACCGCGATGCCGCCCAGTGTCATCACGTTGATCGACAGCTCCGCACCCGTGATCAGTCCGATCAGGCGAAACACCAGCGTCGTGATCACTAGCGAGAGCGGGATTGCGGTCAGCGTGATGAACGTCGTGCGGACGTTCAGCAGAAACAAGAACAGGACGATCACGACCAGCACCGCACCGATCACCAAGGCTTCTTCGACGTAGTAAATGCCTCGATCAATGAAGCTCTTGAGCTGAAACAGATCGGTATTCACAACGAGATTCGCCGGCAGAGTGGCCTCCGTCTCGCGGAGGGCTCGCTTCACTTCGTCCGTCAGTTCCCGCGTGTCCGCGTGCGGCTGCTTGACGATGGTGATCACAATCCCCGCGTGCCCGTCGATGCCCGCGTCGCCTCGTTTGGGCGCCGGGCCTTCTCGCACCGTGGCCACGTGCCGCAGCAGCACGGCCCGATCGGCGTTGACCTTGACCGGGACCTTCAGCAGGTCGTCGATCACCCCCTCGGGCAGCGGTCCCAGGCGTGCCAAGACGCGCACCGGTCGCTCTCCCTGACCCTCCTGCAAGAATCCCCCGCTCGTGTTGAGGTTGTTCGATTGGATCCCTTCCTCGACCTGCTGCAGTGAAACGCCGTATTCCTGCAACTTGAGCGGATCGACCAACACCTGGTACTGCTTGACGTCGCCGCCCATCGTGATCACTTCGGCGATGCCCGGTAGCTTGCGCAATCGCGGGCGGATGATCCAATCGGAGATCGTGCGCAGTTCCATGCGGCGCTGCAAAGGGGACTGAAACTCGACGCGCAACGGGTGGCCTGCGTACAAGAACGTCGCCGTCGTGCGCTCGTCGTCACGCCAGCGAAAATCCTCGACCTCGACTTCCTGCCACTCGTCCAGACGATCGTGAACAATCGGATTCCAGAACGTGACGATGTCGGGCGTTTCGTCGATCCGTTCCGCGAGCAGGCTGGTTTCCTCAATGGTCGTCAGTTCCCCCCCGCGCGGACCCTGACGGTACTGCAGTCCGACATGCAAGATTTGGCCCATGATTGAAGCCGGCGGGGTCATCTGCGGTCGAATCCCCTCGGGCATCGGCGCCGTGGCCAGCCGTTCCATCACGACCTGTCGGGCGTAGCGCACCTCGGTTCGCCAACCGAACTCGACGTAGATCACGTTCATGCCCTGGCTCGACTGACTGCGCACGGCCTCGACGCCGGAGGCCCCCAACAGCGCAGTTTCGATCGGCAGCGTGACCAGCGTTTCCACTTCCTCGGGCGACAATCCCGGACATTCCGTGAGGATCACCACTCGCGGACGATCGAGATCGGGGAAGACGTCGATCGGAATCGACGTGGTCAGGTAGCCGCCATACGCCAACACGACCACCGATGCGGCGAGCACCAGCGTGCGATAGCGAAGCGACAGTCGAATGACAGTGTTGAGCATATTGGCGAGGAGCTTTCGCTACTGGACTTCGGATTCGTTCTTGTGAAGGCTGCCGTCGGCGTGAATGTGATAACCCTTGGGCGTGCTTGTCGAACCCGACTTGGTCATCCGATTGAGTTGGGCGGCCGCGGTCCGCACGATGGCGGGGATTGTTCGCCGCTCGCCGTCCTTGGCATAGGCGGGCAGAGCGCCGTCATCGGCGATCACCGCCTGGTGACGATCTCGGTGAAGCAAATGAACGCTCTTGCGTTGGAACGTGTTGACATTCTGTGTGAAGACGTAGGCGTCGGCGCCTTCGCTCACGACCGCGTCGGCCGGCAACACAAAGACGTTTTCGAGCTTCTCGAACCGCACATGCACGAGCACCTTCTGGCCGGGGCGGAATCGCCATAGCAGTTGCGTCGATGCGCCGTGCTGAACCTCTTTGAATTGGTTCCTCAGAGGCATGAGGAATGCGAACGTCCTTGTCGCCGGGTCAATTGTGTTGGCGATATATCGAATGAAGAACTCTTGCTCGACGGCCGGCCAGTCGCCGGCGCCCGCCTCCTGGAAATCAACGGCAACGGGCCATTGCAGCTCGACGCTCCGCTCCAGCAGGTGCGTCTCGTCACGAAAGGCCCGCCCCTCGACCGCCAGCGCGACGTGGCTGGAGAGCCGACACAGCGGTTGCCCCACGTCGACATGTTGCCCCAAGTCAACGGCCAACGACTGGACTTCGTAGGCAAAGTCCGGTTGCTCGTCGGCGGGAACTCCGAATGTTGCGAGTGACGAGTGGGCGGCGCCGGATTGTCTGCCCATCGCCGACGGCGTGCAGACAATCAACTCCGTCACGAGGTCGCCCCGGGCCGCTGCAGCCAGATTGGCGTCGGAAAAACAGTGCAGTCGCAGTTCCTCCCGCATCGCCTTGGCGGAAGCTTCCAGACGGGCGATATCGGACTGAGCCTCGATCTTGCGGGCGCCGGGGATGGCCGCGCCGCCGGAGGCGAGCCGTTCCAGCTTGGCGCCGGCCAGTTTCAGTTCTTGCGTCGTCTTGAAAAGGGACGCTTGCGTTTGGTGGACGAACTCGCTGGTCAACTGCAAGGCAAACAACGCGTCGCCGGGCCGCACGGAGTCGCCCGGCACATGGAACAGCTCCTTAATCGTGCCGCTGGCCGGGGCGACGATTTCGCGGTCGCTGAGCCCCGGTTGATCGACGATCATGCCGGGCACCGTGATTGTCTTCCAGTAAACCTGCGTGCGCAACGGCTTAGCGACAAGGTCGAGATTCTTCTGCGCCTGCTCGCTGAGAATGATCTGATCGGTCGGTCTGGAATCATCGGACTCGATGGTCGGCGCGGCGGGTCCGGCGGCAGGCTGCGACCGTTGGCCGTACTGTCGCCAGCCAACGTAACCAGCGGCGACCACGGCCGCACATGCCAACAGCGCAAAGGCGGTTCGGAGAACCATAGTGAAGCTTCAGGCAAGGGGTGCGAAGAAATGATCGGGCGAGCAGCATGAATTGCTCGACCAGACGGCTGCCTGACGCCAGCGCGCGAACGCGCACTGCGGAGGAAGCGTGACCTCACACCGACCTTTAGATGCGCAGAGTGCGCAGCGCGAGACAGATTTCTCGCCCAGATAAGAATTCGCCGGTCTGGACGAATT
>JAGQOU010000385.1 GCA_020427145.1 Planctomycetales bacterium
GGCCGCTCGGCCGTCGTAGGCGCGGCGCCCCGCGGCCAGGGAATACACCGGCGGACGAGCCGCCTGCCAGCCGCCGGGCAACTGCTCCATAAGCACAGCGGCGCGGTCCGGCACGTGCCGCTGCCGTACCAGCGGCGTGTGCAGCGGCGGCCAACGATGTTGATTGATGCGCAGATGAATTCGCGCATGGCTGGCATCGTCGACAGCCGTCTTCAGGCGGGCCACTGTATCGCCTTGCCCCAACAGCAGCAACGAGTTGGGTGACAGCACGGCGGAAACTCCAACCGTACCGGCGCCCTGAGCAGAAACTCGCTCGCACAGTCCCTGAATCTCAGCGAGCGAAACGTCCGTTTCGCGCGAAAACAGAATGCCCATCGTCACGTCGTGCGCCATCGCCGCACAATCGTCGGCCAGCGCCAACGGAACGCGCACCAAGTCGTCGAGGGCGAACACGCCGCCGCAACAGACGGCGGACATCTCGCCCAAACTGTAGCCAAAACTGACCCGCGCCGCCCGCGGATCGACGCCATGCACCTCGGCCAGCAATCGCAGTTGGGCCGACTCGGCCGCGACGACCAGCGCCACCGCCTCGGCGTAGCGATCGAGCGCGTACTCGCGCCGCTCACGCACGCGCGAGACCAGGTCGACTGGCCGATGGACGACTTCGCGGCAGATTTTTCCGAACCGGGTCAGTTCCTCGCGCACGATCGACTCGTAGGCGGCAACCTCGAGCAGTTGGGGCGTCTTGCCCAGGTTGGTCACGTTGTAGCCGCGAAACGCGAGCGCAGACTCGGCGATCTTCAGCGGCACGGGCATCGAGAACTCCCCAGCGGAACGGAGCAAGACACGAAACAAGGTTCGACAGTGTCATTTTAGCAGCGTCGCTCGCGAGGGAAGCGAGATTGATTTGCTCGGCAACGGCCAACCGGCAAAATGGGTCTTACCTGCCCCCAACGCGCCACGGCTCTCGATGCCACTGTCGTTTCTAGCACGCGACGCCTCGGCAGGGACGTGCTGAGGCGTCACGTGCCGTTTGCAGCGGTTTTCCCCAATTTGCTGCCGCGTTGTCGCATGTCTCGTCCTCCGGGTGGCGTGGTTGCGACGGGCGCTCAGGAATTTGCTGACCTAAGCTTTCTCCGGTGAACGCGCGCCGCAGGGCAGGAATTGTCACGTACTCACGGCGATTCAGCCGTCAGGCTGCCTGCTTGCGAAACGAAAAACGCACATTTCGAGGACCGAGACCATGCCGACCGTACGCGACATTATGACGTCCAACACCGTGACGATCAGCCCGGCAAGCCCAATTCACGTGGCTGTGGACCTGCTCTTGGAAAAGCGCATCAGCGGCCTTCCCGTGGTGGACGAAGCTGGCCGATTGGTGGGAATCCTCACCGAGTTCGCCCTGCTGGCAATTGCCTACGACGACCGCGTGAGCGGCGATACGGTGGCCCAACACATGACCACCGACGTGCTGACGGTGAACGCCGACGACCCGGTGAGCAAGGTCGCCGACCTGTGCATCGTGCATCGTGTGCGTCGCGTGCCGGTGCTGGAGGGGGGCAGGCTGGTCGGTCTGGTTGCTCACCGCGACGTGCTTCAGGCGATGTACAAGCCACAAACAGTCTGCGCAAGCCGCTAACCATCCCGACAAGGCCTCAAGGCGCCTCGGCGTCGGGCCGGCAAACATGAATCGCGACAACAAAGTTCACACCGCCGCGGCGGCGTCCCCACGGGGCGTCCGCCGCAGCTTCTTTTTGGCCTTGTCGGCTTGCTTCATCGTTAACGGCGTTGTTGGGGCGTCGGCTCGCGCGGCTAACGTGCTGCTGGTCATCAGCGGGAGTTCGATCAACAGCAGCGAGTCCGCTCGCCGCACCTCGTTTCAAGGCTGGGGCCACACGGTTACGACGATCCAGGACAGCGCTTCGCAATCGAGCTTCAACACGGCTATGGCGTCTGCCGACGTCGTCTACATTCCTGCGACGATCCAAGAATGGGAATTGACGACAAAAGTCAAGGCCTCGACCTGCGGCGTCGTATGCGAACAACCCTACATGGACGTGAACATGGGGTTCTCCACCAATCTGGGGTGGTATACCAGTTTCTCGCAGATCAACAACCTCGACAACTCGCACGACGTTACGGCGGGGTTGAGCGCCGGAACTGTCACGATCGTCAGTTCGAACCAAGAGTTGGCGCTATTCAACAACACCATCTCGTCGTCGATGACGACTTTGGGAGAGAACACGAGCTTTGGTCCCAGCAAGATGCTGGGCGTCATGGACACAGGCGGCGCCTTGGCTGGCGGCGGTACGGCGGCCGCGCGGCGGGTAAGGCTGCCATGGGGCTCGCCGTCGTTTAGCTGGTCGGCGCTCAACGCCAACGGCCTTAAAATCGCCCAGCAGGCCATCGCCTGGGCCGCCGGCGGCGGTCCGCTCGTCGTTCACTACAAACTCGACGAGACGTCGGGCACGACCGCGACCGATAGCAGCGAGTACGGCCGCGACGGCGCCTACACGGGCGGCGTGGCGCTGAATCAAGCAGGCCCCTTTCCCGGGCGGGGAGCCGTGGCGGCGGAGTTTGACGGCAGCGACGACCATATTGTGTTGCCGAGCCTCAGCACGACGTTCTCAAAGGGTCTAACGTTCGCCCTGTGGGCCAAACCGACGGCGAACGCCAATTGGGCTCGCTTCTTTGACTTGGGCAATGGAGCCGGCGTCGACAACCTGATCTTCACCCGATACGGCACGTCGAGCTACTTGCGGTTCGAGCTTCAAGATGGCTCGCTCGGCGACCGCGCACTTTGGGCCGACGGCGGAATTATCAACGACCAATGGCATCACTATGCCGTGACAGTGGATTCTTCGGGGACGGGGACGATCTATCGAGACGGCGTGGCGCTTTCGAGTGGTTCGGTGGGACTCCCCGGCAACGTGACGCGGACGTTGAACTATGTAGCCCGCAGCAATTACGGGGGGGATGCCAAGTTCAAGGGCGGTATTCACGACGTACGCATTTACGACCAGGGCCTGACGGCGGCCGAGGTGATGCAACTGTACGGCCTGGTGGCTCACTGGAAACTCGATGAGACGTCTGGCGCGACCGCAGCCGACGCCACGCCCGCGGGCAACGACGCCACGCTCACTGGCACACAGGGCTGGACAGCCGGATTCGACGCCAATGGACACGATTTTGACTACGCCAATGGCGAGGAGTATTTCGAAGCGCCCAGCAACGACGCCCTCGATAACGTTCAGGAAGACGACTACACCGTCATGGCTTACTTCAAGCCAAACTCCGTACCTCCTGGAACCGGGTCGGACAATGACAGCAGCTACGGCATTCTGCTCAAATATGGCTGGCACCTGGGATTGCTGTACAACGCCGACGGCGAGTTCCAGGTGGAACATTGGCTCGCCGGCGATACGTGGGCGGGAACAGGAACGTGGGGGGAATTCTATTCGCCAGGCACGTTCCACCACATCGCCGGCGTTGTGAGTCGAACGGACGGCACGGTCAAGATCTACGTGGACGGCGTCTTGAAGAACACTGATACGTTCACGGCCGGGGCTGCAGCGAGAGAGTACAACAGCGATCTCTGGCGGATTGGCATCGGCGAGCCGGGCGGATATCCGTGGGGCTATCCCTGCGACGGCGTCGTCGACGATGCCCGAATTTACAACCGCGCCCTGTCCGAGGAAGAGATTGTCAAAATCGCCCGGACGGGCCTGTTGCTTCATTGGAAACTCGACGAAGCGTCTGGCACGACGCTGGCCGATGCGTCGGGTTATGACAACACCGGCGCGTTTTCCGCCGGGAGCCCAAGTTGGACGACCGCAGTTCGCGACAGCGGGTTAAGTTTCAATGGAACCAACGCCGCCGACAGCGACGATACGTTTGACCCGCCGAGCCAGGGAAGCGTCGCTTTCTGGGCGAAGCCTGCCGCCGTGGCGACGGGACCTGAGCGACTTTTCGGCGTGAGCAACGGCTGGGAAGTGCGGCTCGAATCAGGCGGGGTGATGTGGTGCGACTTGGGGGCCAATCAAGGACCGAGTCTCGAATCCAACTTCACGTCGACGCAACGCTGGCATCACGTCGTGTGCAACTACGACGCCAACGGCGATACGTACGAGATCTATCTCGATGGACAACTCCACAAGTCGGGGAGTTTGACCCTCGACGATCAGGCCGCCGGGACGCTCACCCTGGGGACGCGCACTGGAACAGTGGATTACTTCGCCGGTTCGCTCGACGACATCCGCGTGTACGGCCATCCGCTCACGGCGGCCGAGGTCAATGAGATCTACGGTTTGATTGGCCACTGGAAGTTCGACGAGGGCGCGGGAACGTCGATTGCCGACAGCTCTGGTATGGGCAACGACGCCGCCTTCGCCGTCGGGACGCCGACGTGGATCGACGGCGTGCGCGGCGCTGCTTTGGAGTTTGACGGCGCCAGCAGCGCCGTGACGACCGCGGCCGTCGACCCGCCCAATGAGGGCACGATCACGCTCTGGTTTCGCAGCGACGGTCCGCCCGCCGGCGTCCAACGGCTCTGGGGCGTCGGCAGCGAATTTGAGATGTGGCAACAGGACGACGGTTTCGTTTCCTGCGACGTGGCCACTGACGGCTTTCAGGGCGGTTTCATCACCGCCGAGCCGCTGGACACGGCGGGGACGTGGTATCATCTGGCCGCCGTATACGACGCCGATGACGACAGTTACTCGATCTACCTCAACGGCGAGCTGCACAAATCGGGCGTTTCGACCTGGGCGGTCGAGGACGAGGCTGCTGACCTGCTGAGTTTCGGAACAGGGACGGGCGCGACTGACTATTTTTCCGGCGCTGTGGATGACTTCCGCATCTACAACCGCAAGCTGTCACAGCAAGAGATCTACGAGATCTACGGATTGGTCGCGTGGTACAAGCTGGATGAAACCAGCGGCACGCTCGCGGCCGACAGCACCGGGCTGGGAAACGACGGCACGTACATCGGCAGTCCCACCCTGGGCGCGACCAGCAATGGCGGGCCGGGAATGGGAACTGCTGCCGAATTCAGCGGCACGAACTACGTGGAGATCCCAAATTTGGTGACGACCACAGACAGCGTGAGCGTCGCGGGGTGGGCGAATCTCGACGCCGCCGACTCCGAGGGCGCCGAGATTGTCAGCATTGGCGACTACTTTCTCCTTCGCGTCGACGATCACGGCGGGGGCCCGCTGGCCGGCTACTACAACGGCTCCACGTGGATCGGCGCCGACAGCGCCTACCCGCTTGAGAAGAGCGGCTGGCACCATTTTGCCGCAGTGCTGAATGAAAACGACTCCATCACGCTCTACATCGACGGCAACGAAGCCGGATCGACCGCCGCAACGCCCTCCATTTCGTTTTCCGGGCTCGGCTCGACCACCCGGATCGGATCGCACGGCGACGGACAGGACTCTTTCGACTTCTCCGGTCGCATCGACGACGTGCGGATCTTCGATCGCCGCATGACGTCCGAGGAAGTCTTCAACCTCTATCGCGGGTCGCGGATCAACGGCATCAAGATTCTCAAATGGGTCGAAACGCGGTGACGCCGACGGGCGTTTCGCGGTCGCCAAGGCCCCGACGCCCGTTTATGGATGCGTCGTCGGGTGACCGTCGACATGGTGCGTCGTCGAGTTGAGCGCGTAGGCCGACCCGCTCACAGGGCACACGGGAATGCCCTCTGGGAAATAGTAGACGGTGTTAATATCGCTGATGTCCGTCGGAAACGTCCCGTCGTTGTCCAACGCATAGCGATCAACGGCCGTATTGATGTGCTTGCAGTTGTGCTGGCAAACCGCTTCGCGGGCCGAGCCGCTGGCGACGGTAATGCGTGGCACGATGATGGCCGCCAAGGCGCCAAGAATGGCGACGACCGCCAGCAACTCAATGAGCGACAGGGCGGGGCGCTGGCTGTGTCGAGATGAGCTCATCGCTGGGACGCAGCAGAGTCGGACGGGCCGGGTTTCCATCGCAACGAAACGCTTGTCGCGACAACCCGCAATCAGTGTTTCATGAAATCTACTTTCTGAAACGCGGGTCCGGTCCTCGCCCGGAAGATAGACGCAAGGTTTGTCGCCCACAATGCAGCGGAGAGTCCGGGATACGAGAAAGAGACGCGTCGTCGCGGTGGCAACGATTGCATCGGTCGCGGCGGTTTCTCGTGATGTGCCGATGACCCCGCAGCGGTAAAGTTCGAGCAAAGGGGCGCATTTTGCCGAGTTGCTCCCAGCAAGCTACTTTTGTGAGCCTGTTGCACAATGTCAACGTCTTCGTCACGCCCGCCGCGCCAGTATGCCCAAGCCGCAATCCGTCATCCTGCTGATTGAAGAAGAACCGACGCTGCTGCAAATCACGGCGTTTCGCCTGGAATTGCTGGGGCACGCCGTTCACGCCGTGGAGTCCGCAACGGCTGCCAACGCGTGGCTTGCAGACAACATGCCTCACTTGATTGCCGTGGGCCACGTCTCCGACATCGATCCCGTTGAATTATTGAACAAGCTGAGCGACGCGCCGGCGACGAGCGTGCTGCCGCTTGTCTACATTTCTGCAAATTCAGATCTGACGGAAGTGCAACGTGCATTCAATGCCGGGGCTGACGAGTATTTGGTGACTCCCTACGACCCATCCGTGCTCGAGAAGAAGATCGAAGGTTTGCTGCTCGCTGCAAGTTCAGCATCCAACCGCGACTAGTGCATTCGATACCGCAGGGGATCCGCCAGCGGAGCGGCGTTCCTGAGAACTAACTGACGAAGACAGTCATCGTATGGCGCGACTTGGCGACATTTTGTTATCCAAAGGCTGGATCACTTCCGCCCAATTGGACAGCGCGCTTGCGGCCCAGGGCTCGGAAAAAGGCCTGCTGGGAACGCTGCTCGTGCGCCGCGGCCTGATTTCTTCCGACCAATTGGGCGAGGCCCTGTCGGAGCAATACGGCGTACCCTACCTCGACATTGTTCCCGAGGGAATCAACCCCCAGGTGGTGCGGCTCTTGCCAGAGGACCTCGCCCGGTCGCGGCGGATGGCCGCCATCAGCGTCAGCAACCGGTCGCTCCAACTGGCGATGCTCGCCCCCGATGACATCGATGCGATCGGCGAGGTGGAACTGATTACCGGCTATCACATCGAACCTGTGGTCACGCTAGCCCAGGGGATCGACGCGGCGCTTGATCGTGGTTTCGACGACCGCGTTGTCGCCCGCCAAACGGTTGTCGACATGAAGATGGCCGATCTGGAAGCGGCCGAAGAAGCGATCGACCATGAACTCGCCTCCGACGTGACGCTCGACGAAGACCAGGCGCCCGTCGTGCGACTGGTGCGGGCCATCCTCATGGGCGCCATCAATGCAGGTTCCAGCGACATCCACCTCGAACCCCATGACCCCGAAATGCGGGTCCGATATCGCGTTGACGGATCGCTGCAGTCGGTCATGACGATTCCCCGGCACATTGAAGAAGCCGTGGTCGCGCGTATCAAGGTGATGGCCGACATGGACACGACCGAGAATCGGCGTCCCCAGGACGGCCAGCTGACAATTCACGAAGCAGGCGCCCGGGTGAACTTTCGCGTCAGCACCATTCCCACCGTCGGCGGCGAGAAGGTGGTGATGCGACTGCTTGACGAGGGGAGTCGCTCGTTCCATCTCGAAGAACTGGGGCTGTGTCAACGCGACATCGATCTGATCCAGAACCTGATCGACAAGCCCCATGGCATGATCGTTGTGACGGGGCCCACGGGCTCGGGCAAGAGCACGACGATGTACGCTCTGCTGTCGAAGCTGAACGCCGTGAGCCGCAACATTGTCACGGTTGAGGACCCCGTTGAATATCGCCTGCCTGGCATCAACCAGGTGGCGTCCGACAGCGAGCACGGCCTGGGCTTTGCCAATGCTCTGAAATACATCATGCGGCAAGACCCCGACGTGATTATGGTCGGCGAGATCCGCGACCACGAAACCGCCACGACTGCCGTGCAGGCCGCGCTCACCGGGCACTTGCTCATTAGTACGCTGCATACGAACGACTCGATCGGGGCCGTGGCCCGACTCAATGACTTGGGCGTCGACCACTTCAAAATCGGCGGTGCGCTATTGGGCTCCATCGCCCAGCGTTTGCTGCGTTCGATCTGTCCGCACTGCAAGGAACCGGTGGAGCCGAATCCCCACTACTTGTCGGCATTGCGAGTCGATGCAAAGTCCGTGGCCGACTCGGTGTTCTACCGCGGCCGCGGCTGCAAGAAGTGCCTCGGCACGGGATACGCCGGGCGAATTCCCGTTTATGAAATTCTGTCGATCACGCCGTCGTTCGCCCAAGCGATCGAGAAGGGTTTGCCGAGCACCAAGCTCCGGCAATTGGCCATCTCAGAAGGGGTGGTCGAACTCGCCTCGGCAGGCATCGAACAAGTCCTTGCGGGTCGCACAACGCTTGAAGAAGTGTTCTACAAGGTGTCCGGTTAAACGTCGCTGGCCGTGCGCGCCGCGGCGTCGAACCTACGGGTCTTAATTCATGGCACGAAGAAAACGCTACGCGTTAGCGGGAACTGCAGCGGCTGCGACCAGCGTGCGCAACGCCGATACCGGCGGCGGAACGAGTCTCGGCCAACTGTTCGCGCCGCGCGGACCGCAGCGGCTCAAGTCGCATGAGGCGACGTTTCTACTGCGCAACCTGGCCACCCTCGTCGGCAACGGCGTGTCGTTGCCGCGGGCGCTTGCGACTCTTGCCAAGGAAGATTCGCTGGCGGGGCATCGCAAGACGTTGGAAGGGCTTCACCGTCGCGTCGAATCGGGCTCGCCCTTCAGCGCCGCTCTTGCAGATTGTCCTCATGTCTTCGATCGTTTGGCCGTCAGCCAAATCCGCATTGCCGAACGCTCCGGAACGCTGGCCGACACGCTCAAACATTTAGCGGAGAACCGCGACAAGTTCGCCCAGCTTCGCCAAGAACTGATCAAGAAGCTGGCGTATCCGGCGCTGCTGATGGTGTTGGGCACGGGGTTGGTGTCGTTTCTGATGCTGTATGTCGTTCCGGTGTTCGAGCAGACCTATGCCGACGCCGGCGTTCCCCTGCCGCTCATCACCCGCGCGATGATTACGATTGCGGGACTGGCCAAGCGCTATCTGTGGATCGTTGCACTGGCGATCGGGGTGACGGTTGCCGCTTACGTCCAAGCCCGCAAGACCGATTCGATCGCGGAAAAACTCGACGGTATGTTGCTGCGCATGCCACTGTTCGGCGACTGGCTGCGCGATATGGCCGTACTGCGGGTGATGGACGTGCTGCACAACCTAATGGCCTCGGGCTTCACGCTGGTCGAGGCGCTAAGACAAACTTCGGAGTCGGCCGTCAACCGGGCCGTGCGCCGCGGCGTGCTCGACCTACAACTGGCCGTACAAAGCGGCGAGCGATTTAGCCGCGAAATCGAGAAACTCGAGTCGCTGTTTCCGCCAATTGTCTACCAACTGGTGGTCGTCGGCGAAAGCACAGGGCAACTCACCAAGTCGACCAAGGAAGTCTGCGAGCACCTGCGGCGAGAGATCGAACGCCGCACGTCGCTGATGGTCGGCATGCTCGAGCCGCTGCTCACGATTTCCTTGGCGGCCGCGATCGCTGTGATTCTCCTGGCGATCTATCTACCGATGTTCGACATGATCAATACCGTGAAATGACGAGTCCCTGCCGGAGTATTCAGGAAAGTGTCAACGAAACTACGCAAATGCCAACGATTGGCGTTTTCCCTGCTCGAGGTGATTGCCGTGATTGTGATTCTCGGCATTGTCACGGCGCTGGTGATTGCCAACTCGCATCAGTGCGCCGCAAGCGCGAAGGCCGCGGTGTGTCACACCAACATCGGCGACATTGAGTTGCAGGCGGAACTCTGGCTGCAGCAGACCGGCTCTTGGCCTGCGGACAGTCTCTCCGACGTCGGAGCCGATTTGAACTACTTCCCCAGCGGTTTGCCAACTTGCCCCGTCGACGGTTCCGCGTACGAACTGGACGGCGCGGGCAACGTCGTAGGACACGCTCACTGAGCAACCTACCCTATCGGGACCTCCTGCAGCGCCAAGCCGCTGGACGCAGTTGATCCCGAAGGAGTGCGAGCAGGTGACGCGGCGGCGGGATTTGGCGCAACACGGGCGTGGATCGAAACGCTCATGACAGTTGTGCCGGTTGCGCCCGCTGCGCGACAGTCAGTTGATCGCGCGATCCCGTCAAGAAAGTTTGGATTCTATCTCGCATCGAAAGCCAGTGCATTACCGTAACCTAGTCTTAAATACGCTGAGGCTGGCTTGCCGACCACGGCGCCAAGACTGGCGGCGAATGCGATCAGCCCCATCAATGTTGATTTCGGAGCAAATGACACTATGAACACCAAACGTCCCCAGAATCGTCGACGCGGCTTCTCGTTGCTGGAACTGCTTGCCGTGGTGACGATTCTCGGCATCATTGCCGCCATTATCGTGCCGCGCGTGACGATTTCCGCCGCAACCGCCAAACAGAAGGTCCGCGATCACCACAAGGCGACAATCAACGCCGCGGTCGAGCGCTACTACGTCGATACCGGATCGTGGCCAGCGGATAATCTGAATGACATCGCGAACAATACCAACTACTTCCCGGACGGAATTCCTCAGAATCCCGTCGACAATAGCAGCTACTCGCTCAACACCACGACCCACCGGGTCAATTAGGCGAGCGAATTGGTCGCTATGGATATTGCTGGGGCCAAAACGGCGAAGGCTCGGCGCGTTACGCGCCGAGCCTTCAGCCTTATCGAGTTGATCGCCGTGCTGGCGATCTTGGGTCTGGTGGTCGCCGCCGGCATCGGACGCTTTGGCAGCGGCACGCTTGAGAACATTCAGGCTGAATCGTACGTCCGCCGGCTGGCTCTCGACCTGGCCCACGCTCGCCGCGCCACGATCTCTACGGGCGACAACCACTATCTGTCGCTCACGACAGCCGCCGGCAAGGTGACCAGCTATGTCCTGACGCGACGCGCCAGCGGCGGCGACGTCGTGGTCGACGAACCCCGCGCGACGCCCGCTGGCACGACTGTCGTCGCCAGTCACTCTGAGTTGGAATTCGATTTCGACGGCTCCGCCCTCGGCGGCTACACGCTCTCCGTGGCGGGACCCGCGCGGTCCTGGTCGCTCACCACCGTGGCCGCCACTGGCGCACAGCAAGTCGTGGAAACGACGCCCTAGCGACCGGAGACAAATCCGCGGCTTTTCCCCTGCGGCCTTCCGCGACCGCAGATCAAGCGACCATGCTTTGGCGCGAGTTCGACGTCATGCATCGGTCATGGCGATTGGAGCGGTCGCTAGGCCGGCGTCGCGCATCGTTTGCAACCTACACTTTTGCGCACGCTCCTGCGCACTGGGCGCCGGGAATCCGGATCTGACTATCAACTCGCCATGATCGTCTCGCAAAACGCACATCGCGCCCCGAGGCGCCGCGCATTTTCCTTGCTGGAAATGATTGCGGCCACGGGACTCGTCGCCGGCACGCTTGTGCCGACGATCGCTGTGTTGCGCGACGCCATGGTGCAAAGTCGCGAAGCCGTGCGTCGACAATTCTTGGCCAACTACGCCGTGCTCGTCCTGGAGAGTCAGGCCGCGCTGGTCATGCAAAATTGGACCAGCGGGTCAGTCAACGGCAACTTCAGCTCAGACGGACACCCCAACGTCAAGTACCTCGCAGTTCAAACCGATCAACCCGCCTCCGGCGGTATCGTCGACCGGCTAATGGATATTCGCGTCACCGTCTACGACGACGGGGACGGCGACTCGACAATCGACTCCGACGAACTCCAGGTTTCATTTCGCACTAAGGTCTCGAAACTAGTCAGCTACGCCAATGCGCCCAACTAGTCTCCGACGGCGACGCGGCTTCACCTTGATCGAACTGATCACGGCGACAGCGATGCTTGCTGCGCTGTCGGCGACAAGCGTCGTCTTGCTGCGTAGCAGTCAAAGCGCTTGGAAGCTGCATCGCGACGACCTCGCGGTGCGGCAATCGGCCCTGGCGACGTTGCGGCACGTGTCGCGAATGGTCAGGCAGTCGGTGCGCGTGACGGCGATTTCGGCGGCGACGGAAACCTCAGGCTCGCTGGAACTCGCCCTGGCCGACGGCACGCGCATCGCGTACGGCCACGACACTGGCAGCCAGCAGGCTCTGTATGGAGAAAATACGGCCGATTCGTTGTTGGCCAACTATGTAAAGACGCTCAAATTCACCGGTCTGAAGGCCGACGGATCGTCCGCGACGACAGAGACGGATTTGATCCACTCGGTTCGGTGCACGGTCACGTACGACCTGCTTCGACCGACGGGAACCACCACCGAGACGCTTTCTTGCACGGCGTGGCTCCGATCTTGGTGACAACTCGCCCTAGATTGACTGATGCATCAACGTTACTCCACTAGCCATGGCCGCCGGGTCAGCCCCGTTCCGCCTCGCCGCGGTGCGGCGTTGTTGATTGCGCTGTTCATCGTTTTTGCCGCGTCGATGGCGACGGTCAATGTGCTCAATACTCTGACGGCCGAGTTGTCGGCGCTTCGCAATACCGTGGAATATGAGCGTGCTTTGTACCTGGCCAACGCTGGCGTGCATGCGGTCGCCGCGGAGTTGGAGGCGGATGCCACTTGGCGGGACACCGTGTCCGAAGGCGCGTTCCCCAACGATGGCACGTACACGGCCACCGCCGTCGATGGCGCCCATTCAACGGTCACCATTACGGCCCAGGGCGCCGCGGGCTCCGTCGTTCGCACCGTGACCGCAGTCATTGAGCTTTAGTTTCAGGCAGATTCCACGACTATGAAACTCCTATCGAAAAAACAATCTGGCGACGACCGGCGTCAGCGCGGCGATCGACGTCGTCGCGACCGCCGTCGTTCCGGTCCCGAGCGTTTCATCGTGATCGAGATCACGCGCGACGCGTTGCGCGCCGGCGTGCTGACGAAATCCGCCGGCGATGGCGCGGACTCCGTCGATGCTTCGTCGATCGCGTGGCGATCGAACGCTCCCCATCTCCGCGACAAGGAGGCCGTCAAGGAGCTCTCCGCCGCTTTGCGGAAACTTGCGTCGCGGCACGCGATCAACGGCGCTTCGGTCCACGTGGTGCTCAGCGGCGAGTATTGTGTGACGCGCGTGCTCCGCGGTCCTTCCGACGAAATTCGCGCGGAACTCAAGGAACTCGAGCAACGCAGCCGCCTGTATCTAGCGTTGGGGCCTGGGGACAAAGCGACCGTCACGCAAGTCAAAGCGCCGAGCGCTCGCGTCATGCACGCAATCACGGTCGCTTGCCATCAGGACACGTTGAAAAACGTTCACCTGGCTTTCGAAGCCGCCGGGTTGCACGTCGAGTGCATCGAACCGGAACTGACCGCCCTGTCGCGCGCAGCCGCCCGATTGCCTGACGTGCCCGATGACCCCTACCTGTTGGCGCTGGTCGACGGCGACAGCATTGAATTAGGGCTCTGTCTCGATGGCGAGTTGCTGACCGACTACCGACCCGGCGGTCGCGTCGCTTCCGCGTCGCTCCCCGAGGTGATTAACCAGCATCTCGCCAGGCTGGAGCGGTATGCGGCGCGCTTCATTGAAGGGGAGAGTGCACGCATTCGACGCATCTACCTGGCCGGCGATGCCCAGGCGGTGGCCAAGATTAAACTCGACTTCTCCGGCGTCTCGAGTATTGATGTCCGGTTAATTGATGCGCAACAGGTCCAAGCGACGTGGGAAATCCAACCCGACGCCGCGGAAGCGACGACGCCCGCCTCGCTGGGCGGCCTGCTGGCGGCCTACTATCCGCCAAGCCAACGCGACTGCCCGAATCTCCTGCAACACTTGGTGGCCCAATCTCGCGAACCGGTGCGACCGATCATTGTTCGTTCCCTGTTGCCAATCGCGGCGACGGTGCTGCTCGCGATCGGCGCTTCGATGCTGCTTTGGCACGAGCAGGAAAGCGTAGCGCAGCTGGAGGAGGAATTCGCCGCCGTCGCCTCGGTCCAGGGACGAGCCACAGAGTTGCGACTAATGCGGCAACGCACCGAAACCAAGTTGGTCGAGTTGGAGTTGCTAGCAAGCCAGATCTCGGGACTCACGGGCCGTAGCGCATTGCAGTTGATCGCCAATTCCATGCCGGATGACGTTTGGCTGAGGCGCTTCACGATGATTGACATGGACGCCGTCTCCCTGGAGGGCGCCAGCTACCTGGAAGCGGGCGTTTACGATTTTGTTCGTTGGCTGGAACAAGCTCCCGGTTGCCGCGAGGTGGCTCTCCAGGGAGCTAACCCCGGCACGTCCGAAGCGGGGCCCGTAACGAACTTCACACTGGAAGTGCGGTTGGCCGAACCTGGCGAATCTCACGAGGAGGTAGCTCGCCGTGAATGACGACCTAATCCGCAAATTCTGCGAATCCCGCTACCGTTGGCCAATCGTCGCTATCGTGACGACCCTGCTAATGCTAGCCACAGTCTATCCATTGGCCGATGAGTACCTTGAGGAAAGAGCCAAACACAGCGATTTGAGCGCTCAGTTGAAGGACGCCAAGACGACGGCGGCCGCTCTGCCTGCCGAAGAGAAGGCTGTCGCCGAACTTGCCGAAAAACTCGCGCTGATGGAAGAACGGTCGGTGGACGAGTCCTCCGTACCGGCGTTCCGCAGCCGGCTGGTGGAGATGGTTCGCGAATCGGGATGCCAGATTCGTCGGCTTGACGTGGGGACGCCCAATCAGCGTCCGTGGACGAAGGGAGCTCACGCGATTGACGAGACGCTGGTCGCCGGCGCACCGCAGCCGACGCCGTTCACTTTGGAACGACGCGCGGTCCTGCTTGCCGTCGACGGCCCGATGACCGCCATTCATGGCCTGCTGGAGCGCATCGAGGACGAGCGGCAGCTGGCCCACCCGCACCGCCTGCAACTCGCCTCCGCCAGTCGCGGCGGAGACACTGTGACGATGGAATTGGAATTATGGTACTTCGCCCTCGCCGGGCGAAACGGATAGCAGGGCGAATTGCGACGCGATCGGCTCCAACCGACTCGTCAATTCGCCTCGTGGGAGCGGCTCGTCAAGGAGGACGCCGCCCGATGAAGCACCCAGCACGCCCTGATGGACCGCTTGCGACGCGGTGCTGCCGACGATGCATCTGCGCCGTCGCGGCGTCATGTGCGCTTCTGCATGCGCTGCAGGCACTTCCTGCGATGGCGCAAGACAACCAGCGCCCCCCAGCGCCTTTGGCCCAGGGGCCTGATTTTCTCGCTGGTCAGCCGGCGGACGACGAGGCCCTGTCGGGGCCTGCGAGTTCGATTCCTGCAGACTCCCCCTCCCCGCGGGTGACAAAGTCGTTGGCCGAAGCTTTGATGCAACGCGGAGATCTCAAGCTGCGAAACTCGTCGATCGAAGCCGCGTTGTTCACGATCAGCGAAATCTGGGGCGTCAACGTGGTCACCGGCAAAGGAGTTCAAGGGGCCGTCAATTGCGATTTCAAGAACGCCGCCCTGCGCGAAGTGCTCGACTCGATCCTGCTTGCCAACGGATACAGCTACCGCCCTGTCGGCGAGAGCCTGGTGGTGCAGGCGACAGGCGAGGTGGGCAGCGCCAACCCGCTGTTCAGTTCCACCACGCTTCCCATTCGTTTCGGCGATCTCGATGAAATCGCCGACGGGGCGAAGATGCTGGCGAGTTCGCAAGGACAGATTCACTCGCTGGGATCGGCCCGCAGCCTACTCGTGGTCGATTACGAAGACCGCGTCAAATCCATTGCTGCGTTCGTCCAGCGGATGGAGGAAGCGGCGTCGAACAACAGCGGCGGTCAGCCTGTCTCGACAGCTAATCAGTTGGAGGTCGTGTACTTCCACACGCAGTACATTCCGGCCGAGAACGCGCGCCCGGCTTTGCAAGCGGTCCTCAGCGGCCAGGGCCGCGTCGCCGTGATGCCGACCGAGAACCGACTGCTGGTAGTCGACATGCCCCGCAACATCGCTATGGCTCGCAAGGTGCTGGACCGCGTCGACCGGCCGCGCCCGCAGGTGCGAATTACGGCGTTTATCTACGACTTGAGCCTGCAGGACGTCGAGCAGTTGGGCCTCAACTGGGGCGGCGGCGGCAAAGGCAACGAGCTCGAAAGCGATGGCCGGGCCAGCCATGCGTTGGAGTTCGACACCATGACGCTGGCGCCCTTCAACGCCGGAGCCGCGGGCGGCGCGTTCACGGTGCGGAGCCTCGCGCGCAATTTCGACATCAACACCGTGCTGCAGATGCTGCAGACGGCCAACGACGCCCGTCTGCTGGCCGACCCCAACGTGACTGTGCTCGACAACGAGCAGGCCACGATGAAGAGCGTGTCGGAGATTCCCTACCAGCAAATCACGCAATCGGAGTTGGGCGGCCAAATTGGCACGACGGCGTTCAAGGAGGCCGGAATTACGCTGCGCGTGCTGCCGACCATCGCCGCGGATGGCACAATTGAAATGCTCGTCGAACCGGAATACAGTCGGCTGGCGGGGTTCACTCCCAAGGAAAACCAACCGATTATCGACACCCGCACCACCGTCACGCGCGTCCGCGTCACCAATCGGCAAACTATCGTGATTAGCGGCCTGCGCCAGCGGAGCGACACGGGCGAATTCAACGGCATTCCCTGGCTGAAGGATATCAAATATGTCGGGCCGCTGTTCCGCTCGCGAGATACGAACGTGCGCGAGAGCGAGTTGATCGTGTTCTTGACGCCCGAAGTCGTCGGCTATGACGTCGTCAGCTCGCCACGGGATTTTCAGGCCCAAGAGACGGTCACGTGCCGGCTCGATCGCATCCCCATGGCCGAGGGATGCCAGGACGGGGCTTGCAACCCCGGCGGCTGCGCCGACACGAGCGTCATTCCCCTGCCGCCTGTTGATCCAGAGACGGCGCCCGCTCCAATGCCAGCGGTCGGCGGGCCGACGCTCAGCCCGTTGCGCCCGCACTATGACAATCGTTACCGCGCTACCGGGGAGTTGGACGCCCGCCGGCAGGGACTGGTCCCGCCGTCTCCGACACGCTCGACCAAGAAGAAATCGAGTTGGTCGCTGCCGTTCTGGAAGTAGCGATTGTAGCGCTCGCGCTGTTTGCCGCGATCAGCACGATCGGGTCAGCCTCCAGCGATTGGTCGCGGCGGCAGCCAAAACGCCGCGGAGCGTCCTAGACTTGCACAGCCGAGAATCCCCTCCGGGGACGCGCCGTACGGCCCCTCCTGCAAGTCGTGACGCCCTGATGCCCACTCACTGCTCCGCCACGTCGCCTGTCATCAACGCCCCGTACTGGGCGGCCTGGGCGTTGCTGGCTGCCGTCGGATTGGGTTGCGCCGACTCCGCGCGGGAAGAGGTCATTGCCACGCCCGCTGGCGTCGCGGCGGTTCCCACGACCACCAGCGCCCCAGCGGACGCTCCGGCGGACGATGCCAGTTCACCCGAAGGCCAACCGCCTGCCGACGGCGACGCGGGCGACGAACTCGTCAAGCAAGAGCAAGAGTACGTGGCGCCGTTCCCCGATCGTGTGGAGTTGTTCGTGGCTCCCAAGCGGGCCGGCAAAAGCGAACGCAAACAGGGCGTCTTCAACGAGGCGGTCGAACTGTTGGGATTCGTCACGGTCGATAAGCCGCGCGCTGTGCTGTCGATCGACGGCCAGGTGGCGCCCGTCGCTCAGGGCGACATGAAATTCGGCATCGAGGTCATCTCGATCGAGCCGCCCAAGGTCGTACTGCAGCGCGGCCGGCAGCGATGGCAAGCCTCGCTGGAGAACTGACGTAAGCCGGCGATCACGCTCACGGGGGCGCATCGCCTGACGCTGCCGCGGCCGCCTCGTCGGCTTCCCACGGATTCTGCGGCTTGCGCGGCTCGGCGACCACGGCCGCTGCGTCTTCCTCGACGATCCGAATCGGCACGGGCGTGCGCTGCCGGTGCAATTCCGTGGCCACCGATCGCACATTCAGCAGCAGCGTGATCACCGCCGCGGCGAGCACGATCAGCATGACCGTCGGCGCGTCGATCGCGTTGGGACCGTCGTCGAGCAGTTTCCCCAAAGTGATCGCCGGGTTGGTGATCTGCACCAGCGAATAGCTGCCCAGGTAGCGGCTGCTGGCCGACATCAAGTAGATCAACAGCGGCACGCCGATGCCGGTGAGCAGCAGGATGAGATGCGTAAGAAACCCGGCGGCCAGCGGCACGTAGGCGAAGCGTCGAAACAGGTTGATCAACAGCCGACCGACGCCGAGGAACGTTACCAGGTAGCCCCAACTGATGGGGAAGTAGTAGAACGCCTCGCTGAACCCGCGGGAACTGGTGGGCCACCCGGCCGCCACCCACAGCCCTAACATCAGCATCGCGGCTGCGCACAGCAGCGTGTAGTTGGAAACCGCAAAGACAAACCCGGCGCCAGGGCCCGGATTGAACCAACTGAAGAACATCCGCCCCATGGTGCTCTGCGGCAGCGAACGTTGCACGCGCCGCGACAAGTGCGGCCACTCGCTGGTCAGCAGCGTGCCCATAACGTACCAGTAAACAAGCGCCATGACGCCAAACACAATCAAAGCCTCGCCCAGGTCGTTCAGACCGACTCCTTGTTGGCCGAACGTGGTCCACGCATAGAAGAAGGCGCCGGCCAGCCACGCGACGAAGCAGGCTTGCTGCACGGTCATCCACCGCCGCAGGGGCGTCGAGCGGTTCTCGCTGGGAAACGCAATCCGGGCCGCCGCCGCCGCGTGCAGCAGCCCAAAGGTCGTGGCATACAGTGTGAGTAGCATCAGCATGACGAGCCAAAACTCGGGGTCGCTATACATTGACCCGCTTTCGTAGAGCATCACAACCGCCATGCCGACGGCGCCCCAAAACGCTCCTACGAGCGACAGTACCAATCCCACCGAGATAATCACTTGCGTATAACGGGCCTGGGCGAGCGTCCCCACCAGCAACGCCGCCATCGACAGCCCCAGCGATCCCAGTAGGGCCACGACCAAAAGCAGAGCGACAGTCACCGCGTCGACGCCGCGCAACAAAAATGTAAACGCGATGCACGGCGCCACGGCGGAAAAATACACGAACATCTGCGCTGCGGCGCTGCACAGCTTGCCCGTGATAATCTGCCGCGATCCCAGCGTGGTGATCGATAGCAGATCGTAAGTGTTCTCTTCCTTCTCCACCGCCAGCGATCGATACGCCGAGTACGGCACAATCACCGCCAGCGGCGCGGCCAGGACGCAGAAGTACGCGATCAGCATCTCCGGACCCGCTGCGCCAAAGTAAATGCCGGGGCCGATCACCGCGACGCCGCCTAGGGTGACGATCCAGCAGCCCACCAGCACGATGAGAAATGAGATCACGAACTGGCGACTCTTGAGCGCCTGCCGGGTTTCCTTCACCAGAATTGGATTGGCTCGATCGGTGACGCGCTCGAACCACGCTTCGACCCTAGCCCAGCGTTGCGCGAGCTTCTGCGCCCGGGGCGCGGCTGGCGCGTCATTTTGATTGATCGCGGCGACGTCGCTCATTGCACACGGCCCTCCGTCACGTGCAGGAACACGTCTTCCAGGGACTTGGTCTTGCTGGCGAACTCAATCACGCGAAAACCCGCGTCGACCAGTTGCTTGAGCAACGCCGCTTGCTCGTTGGGCCCGCCTTCGTGAGTGAGCGTGAACCGCCCCTCGGCAAACTCCAGATCGCGGATGTCGCTGCGAGCCGCGAACCACGCCTGCAGCCGGTCGTTGTCTTCCAACACGCGCAACCGTACGCGGCTGATCGTCTCCACGCCGCTGCTAATCTCGTCGACGGTGCCCACCGCCAGCAGTCGCCCCTGCTCGATAATGCCGACCCGATCGCAGATTTCGGCGAGCTCGGTGAGAATATGCGAGCTGATCAGCACCGCCTTGCCGGCATCGGCCAGCGCGGAAATCATCTCGCGCAGTTCAATGCGCGCCCGTGGATCGAGCCCCGCGGCCGGCTCGTCGAGAATCAGCACCGCCGGGTCGTGAATCATCGTCCGACCCAGGCAAAGTCGCTGCTTCATGCCTTTCGACAGACCGTCGATCGGCTTGTCGGCCAGCCGGTCCAGCAGCGTGAACTCCATGACGTACTCGATCGCCTTCTTGCGCTGGTCGCTGCGCAGACCGTACGCCCGGGCGAAGAAATCGAGATACTCCCGCACATTGACGTTTTGGTACGCGCCGAAATAGTCCGGCATGAATCCCAGCCGCTTACGCACGCGGTCCGGATCATCGACCACCGAGAATCCATCGACCAGCGCATCGCCGTACGTCGGTTCGTCGAGCGTGGCGAGGATCCGCATGCTGGTCGTCTTGCCAGCGCCGTTGGGGCCGATGTAACCGAACACTTCGCCCGGGTAGACCTCGAAGCTCATATCCTGCACCGCCTTGGTCGCGCCAAAGTAGCGGTGCAGGCGATCGACTTGGATCGCCGGGCGGCGGGGCGTGATCATCATCTCACCACGTCCCCCGCACAACGTGAAAACTGGCTTCTTCGGTGATCTCGCCCGCCGGACGCCCAAGGTCGAGGTTCATGCCGCGGTCGGTGACGGCAATATAGGTGCAATTTCCCAACTCGTGAATCGTCGGCTCGATCATGGCAGCCAATTGCACTTCGAGCAGTCCCGTCGAGAGTTGCCCGGCATAGGCGTAGTACGAGGGCGCGCCGCCCGTGGGATCGCCGCCGGCGGGATACGTCGGTTCGTGATCGGCAAACACGCCGCGCAGCTTCATGGCCACCGTCGACCACTCGACCGGTTCCAATCGCACCGTGCCGTCGCGAGCAATTTCCTCCGTCCAATACAGCCGTCCTTGGCCGTCCTGGAGCGCGAGCGCCTGCACGTCGACGCCCAATTGATTCTCCACTTGAACGCCTTGCCCCCCCTCGCGCACGATGAGTCGCCCCGGCGAAGAACGGCTCGACACGGTCAGAAACTGCGTCGGCGTCCGCGAGGGGAGCCAGCCCTGCACAAGCCGTTGCTGATCCGTCCACTCCATCTCGCGGCGCAATGCCCCGCGGCGCGAACGATCGCTCGCCCACTCGGGCAGAATCGGATAGATCGCCACGTCGTCCGGCATCGTCAACCCGCCGGCGGGGGCCATGCCGGCGTAGTAGGACAATCGCGACCATGTGGCGGCTTGCCCGGCCCCCTGATCCAAAAGCGTGACGCTCCGTGCCCGGACCCGAGTCGCCACCCCGTCGGTTAACAGCCCGTACGCAAACAACAATCCCACTGCCACGATGGCCGCCGCCGGCGCTGTGAGCAACAGCAGAGGCAATCGCCGCCGTCGCGCTAACAGAAAGTAGTTCACCGGACCGACGCCGATCACAAACAGGGTAATCAAGAACTGAAACATCGTGACCGGCGCCATCCCGACGCCGGGGATCAGCCAGTTGTTGAACTCCAGGCTGGGCTCTGACGGCGACAGCCCGTGCCGTGCCCGCCACGACAATCGCGTCACGGAATCGGACCGGTTCAGCAAATTGCCGCTGTCCCAGCCCATATACATAGAGTTGCGGTTGAGTCCATTAAGCCGCCCGGGAAACGCCGTCACCAACCCCAGTCCGTAGGGCATGACGATAAAGCGGTTGGTCTCGCGTGGGTTGGCAGGTCTGGATTGGGACGCGCCTGCGGCGTCGGGCCGACCCGGATCAGGCTCCGCCGGCGCCGACCGTCTCAGTGCCAGCAGGCCCTGGAGCGGTCCGTCGTTCTCCATCGCCAGCGGTGCGGGACGCCACCCTGGTGGCAATGTCTTGCCGGAGCTTTCGGGCCACGCCGCTTCGTTGGTCGCATCCTTGATGTCCAGCGCCTTGGCCACATTGCTCAACGCCGTCCACTTTTCGTCCGACTCTGTGATCCACAGGTTTCCGCCGCTGCGAATCCAACGACGCAGCGATTGGGCGCGTCGCGGCTCGTCGGCAGTCAAATCAACCAACTGCTTGGCCTGAAGCACGACGAGGTCAATGCTGGTGTATTCGAGCCAGTTCTCGGGAAGTTCCTGCGGCTGCGCGACTTCCTGCGTCCAACTGCCGCCGAGGGCGCTCGCCGCCTGGATTTCGTTGGCCGTATTCGTGTCAATCAGTTGCGTCCCAACCGAGATGACAGTCGTTCGGACGCCAGACGAACCTCCGATGATCGGCAAATTGGACAGCTGCAGTTCGTCATCGGGACGCCCGTCGACCCACGCTTGCCAATGACCATACTGCCAGTCGGTCAATCGCGGCGCCAGCATGCGATAGACGCCTGTCGTGGCGCCCGCGGGCAAGGTAAATGTTTGCTCGACCGCGATGTCCTGCCCGCGACTCTGCCAGCCGCCCATCGCGAAGCGAAAACGCAGTTCACGGTCGTCAACCGTAGCCTTTTGCGCCCCGACGGTGATCTCCAACGGTACATAACCGTACTCGCCGGTAACGCCCGAGAGGCAAGTGACGTTCAGACCCGACTGTTTGGAATACCGGGCCGCCGCCACCGCCGGCTGCCACCTTAACACCGCCGGCGGAGCATTCGGGCCAGGAGCCGGCAGCGAGAAGCCAATCTGCGGCTGGCTGGCGGACGCCATGGCGGGGGTCGCGGGCACAAACGTCTGCCCGTGCGTCGCTGCGGCGCCCAGGATCGCCGTAAGCGCGACAACAATGGTGCGTGCAAAAGCAAGCTTGCGTTGTCGCCGCTGCCGTGACGGTTGCAACATTTCATATGACACGTGCTCCGCCCCGGTCATGCGCCGTCCTCCGTCGCGGGCACTTCCAGGCGAGGCGCCGCGTCGGCGCTGGCGCGAACTGTGCCGCCCTGGCTCGTCCGCGCCACCACTTCCTCGGCGCCCATGAAACGCCCCAACGCAGTGAACGCCATGTAGAAGCAGGCGTGCATCGCCAAGGCTGCAAACACGCTGGCAACGCCGATCGCCATCCCAAACGCCCACGCCCAGCCGCCCATGCCCTTGGCGAGCACGAGGAAAAACAGCGCCGCGACTGTCAGAATCAGCAGCGAGGTTCGCAATGAGAAACGTGGCAAGAACATGAGTTTGATTGTGACCGATGTCGACCGGCCCTGGCAAGCAATCGTTTGCCGGGTTTTCGTCGTCTTGAAAAAGTTGAATTCGGGAACATTTGACGTCGCGCAGGGCGCCCTATCCCAGCGAGCGGGGCGCGTAATACGCGTTCTAGTCTGAA
>JAGQOU010000386.1 GCA_020427145.1 Planctomycetales bacterium
GGCAACAACGCCGGCGACGGCTTCGTCGTCGCCCGGCATCTGGCGATTCGCGGCGTGCCGACGACGCTCGTCTTGTTGAGTCCTCCCAATGAGCTTGCCGGCGATGCGGCCGTCAACCACCATATTGCCGAGCGGCTCGATCTGCCGCGTTGCGATCTGAGCCGCGCGGCCGTCGACAACCCCGACGGGCTCGCCGCTGCGCTTGACGCGGTGCTCGGCGGCGCCGCGTGGCTCGTCGACGCCATGCTCGGCACGGGAGCCACGGGCGAGCCGCGCCCGCCGTATGACGCGGCCGTCAGGTGGGCGAATTCGCAAGCAGCGAAGAGACTCGCGCTGGACGTTCCCACGGGGCTGGACGCCGACACGGGCGAGGCGGCCGCGACGACGTTCCGCGCCGACCTCACGTGCACCTTCGCCGCCAATAAACGCGGGTTCGAGGCGCCCGAGGCGGCCGCGCACCTGGGCGAGTTGCAAGTCGTCCCGATCGGGTTGCCGACCGCAGCGTTTGGGTTCCCCCTGGGCGCATAAAAAAGCCGGAGGCCGAGCCGTAGCTCGACCCCCGGATCGATGGGGAATCGCGTTTGGGTTCCGAAAGCCGGTCGCCACCGCGGCGGACCGTCAGCCAGATTGCTCTGGCCCTTCGCCGCGCGTCGGCGGCATTCGGAGGGCGCCCGCTGGCGGTCAGGGCGACCGCCAGCGAGCTGAACTCGCGGATCCGATCCTTAGTAGGACAGGATCATGTCCATGCCGAAGACGCTCTGGTCAATGTCTCCGCCGGGCGACCAGTCGTACCGGTATTCCGGACGAATGATCAGGTTGGAGAGCAGGTTGACGTTCACGCCGCCGGTGATCTCGTTGTAGCTGGTGCCGTCGGCCTTCCACCATTCTGCACGTCCGCCGAGCTTGACCGAGTCGGTCAGGGCGTAGAACAGGTACTGGTTGATGCCCACGGTGTCGTAAGCGACGCCCGCCGAGTCGTCGGTGTTGACCATGTCGGTCTGGAAGACGTACTCGAGGTTGTCGGTCAAGCCGGCCGTGATCACCACGCTATGGCTGTAGCTGTCGTTGGCGCCGCCGTCGAGCCAGCCCAGGTTGCCGTAGGTGCAGATGTAGGTCAGGCTCACCGCGTCAGCCAGGTCGACGCCAAAGCCGCCGAGGAAGCTGCTGCCGGCATTGAGCTGATTGAAGCCGGTGTCCCATCCGAGGGTCCAACCGCCGTACAGGGTCATCCCTTCCAAACCGGTGTAGGTCGCGATGGCGCCGGTGTGGGTGAACGGCTCGCTGTTGAACATCGTGTAGGCGTGGCTGTAGAAGAAGTTGCCCGTCGCGGGAACCACTTCGTAACCGACCAGCGTAAAGAAGTGACCAATCTTCACCGACAGGTCGCCCATGGCCACTTCGCCGTACAGCTGCGGCATGGCGTAGCCGTAGTAGCCGTGATCCCAGCCGTTGAGGTAGTCGAACTCGCCGGCGGGGTTGCCGAAGGCTTGCGTCTTCGAGGCGTCGGTGCCGTACATGAAATCGACCCGACCGCCGACGTCAAACCCGCTGGACCCGTCGGCCACTTTGCCGAAGTAGAACCATTGTTGTTGCAGGTTGACCTGGTTGGGCAGGTTATTGAACGAACCGGGACCGGCGAACGTGGTCGCCAGCGGCGTGACCCTGTTGGTGTAACCCAACTGCGTCCAGCCGCCGAGTTCCCAGACGTCGGTGTCCAGGCCCATCATGCCGGCCAACGAGAAGCCTTCGATGGCGCCAAAGGCGCAGCAGTCGCAACCGCTCAGCAGCCCGCCGCCAACGGCGGCGCCGCAACCGCACGCGTCGCCGCAGCAGGGATCGCCGCAGCACGCGTCGTCGCCGCAGCAATCGTCGTCGCAACCGCAGGACGGTTCGCAACAGT
>JAGQOU010000387.1 GCA_020427145.1 Planctomycetales bacterium
CGCGACGCTGCGTGGCCCGCAAGGGAGTGCGAGGCTCTGCCGAGCCCGGGAGAGATTGCCAGTTTCCTAGCTCGGCAGAGCCTCGCACTCCCCCTGCCGCTTGGCCCAATGGATCGGCGACAAGCCTTACCGCGAGAGCACGAAATTCTATGCAAACCTTCGCCTGCCAGTGCGGCGCGACCCTGTTTTTTGGCAATCGCAAGTGCGTCGCCTGCGGCTGCGACGCGGGTTGGTGCGACGTCTGTCGACGAATGACCGCGGTGTCGAGCGACGGGCATTGCCTGGGCCCCGGCTGCGGTGCGGCGGTCGCCCCCTGCGGCAACCGACTGGCGTACGACGTATGCAACGCCTTTGTGCCGCAGTCCGCCACGGGCGAAACCATCCGGTGTCGCAGCTGCCAATTGACCTCCGTGGCGCCCGACGCGGGCGATCCGCAGAACGTGCATCGCTGGCGACTGCTGGAAGCCGCCAAGCGGCGGTTGCTGTACGATTTCCAAACCGTCGGCTACCCCGACGCCCAACTCACCGCGGCGCCGCCGCTGACGTTCCGCTTCCTCGCCGATACGCCCGAAAAGCACGTCATCACCGGCCACGCCGACGGCGTGATCACAATCAACCTTGCCGAGGCCGACCCGGTTCACCGCGAGACGGCCCGGCAACAGTTTGGCGAGCCGCAGCGGACGCTCATCGGCCACATGCGGCACGAAACAGGGCACTTCATCTGGATGCGCGAGATCGAGGGCCAGCGGGAAGACCAGTCCGCGTCGGTGTTTGGCGATCACGCGAATCCTGCGTACGGCGACGCGATGAAAACCTACTACGACCACGGGCCGGCAGCCGATTGGCCTGCGCGGTTCATCAGCAAGTACGCCTCGTCGCACCCGTGGGAAGACTTCGCCGAGTCGTTCGCGTTTTACCTGGATATGCGGTCGGTGCTCGATACGCTTCGCTGCCAGGCGCCGCAGCTGGTGGGCGCCGGTGCTGGAGATCTGCCGACGATGCTCAAGTCGTTCCAGGAGGCGGGCGTAGCGCTCAACGAAGTGAATCGCTCGCTGGGGCTCACCGATTTGGTGCCGGAAGTCGTCCCGCCGGCGGTGGTCGCGAAGCTGCAATTCGTGCACGACCTGTTTCAACGTTATGTCGCCGCGACGTGAATCAGCGGCGCCAACGCCGCGCAGCGCGACCGCGAGAATTAATGCAAAGACATTATCGTGCGAGTCCGCACACGTCGGCGCCGCGCGGTTGAGACGCAACGCACGACCACGGGCAGCGCGTCGAATCGCCAGCGTGACCACTGCCAAGTTTGCCGTAGCGAAGACGGCCCACGATATAGTTCTCAATCACGGAAAGAAAAATGCCACTGCACCTTCTGAGATCGTTGCGCGTCGTATTTCACGAGATCTATTGTTATGTCGGCGATTACCGCTTTTGGCACACATGGTGCGCGGTGACGGCGCGCTTGGCGCCTGCACCGCCTTTCGCTAACTTCGGAAAAACACTTCTCAGTCAGCGTTTTCGTATCTAAAGTGAAGACTGGTGCTGCAGCTAGTTCTTTTCGCAGCGCTGTGGTGCATAACGACTTATCAAGCAATCGTCGGACGAGGCTTCACGACTTGGCGCATCGCCTGATGGATCCGTGGCAAGTCGCTTGTGGGTTAATGGGCATCTCCGATCGCCTCGTCTGTGGCAGTGTTTCTTTTTCTTCATCTCAAGAGGTAGGTTCTAATGAGACGGCAGTTATTGGCAGCGACCTGCATGGTCGCGCTCTGCGCCACGACGGCTTCGGCCGCGCTGGTGCATCGATACAGTTTTGACAGCGACGCGAGCGACTCCGTCGGCTCCGCCGATGGCGTCGTCATGGGCAACACCGCCAGCTTCGCGGGCGGCCAAATCGTACTCGACAACCCCAACGGCGTCGGCTCCGGGGATTTCAACAACGGCAACATTCCCGCCACCGGCGCCTTTGTCGACTTTCCCAACGGACTCTTCAGCGGGGCCGCCGCGGCGGGCCAATATGGCGCCGTGACCGTCGAACTGTGGGTCACGATGGACACCAACCGCGACTGGTCGGCGCTCTTCTCGGCCGGTACCAGCAGCGCGCTGGAAGGCAACTCGGCGGGCGGCAACGATCACTTCCCCTACATGCAGATTATCCCGCGCACGGGCGACGGCGGCGATGGGAACGACCTGCGCGTCACCACCAACGGCGTGGCCGGCCCTGAAGGTTTCGTCGACGAACCGGGCGATGGCGCCGATCTGCTGGTTGGCGTCCAAGAGCATATTGTGGCCGTCTTCGATCAGTCGGGCGGATTGCCCGGCACGATCACCGTGTATCGCAACGGCGTGCAGTACGGCAACACCGCCGGGATTGCAGCCAATCTCGACCTCGCCGCCATGGCCACCGCATTCCCGGTGACCACCGCCGGCGACGTCAACGTCTGGCTCGGCCGGTCGCAGTGGCCGGACGCCTTGGTGGATGCCAGCGTCAACGAGCTGCGCATCTATAGCCACGCCTTGACGCTCAACGAGGCCGTGCAAAACGGCAACTTCGGCCCCAACTCGCTGACGCCTGAGCCGGCGACGTGCGTGCTGGCCGTGATGGGCCTGGCAGGGATCGCTTGGCGCCGTCGCCGTTAAATCGATCGCGCCGCTACGAACAAGCGGGCATCCTGCGGGGAAGACCTCCCTGGCAGGATGTCCGCTTTTTTTGCGCTCCGGCAACGGAACCGCGCGATTCTTCGTTGGCGCCGCGGCGTGGGAAACGGCCGCGACCGATGGTAGAATCCGCCAAGACGTCGTGGGCCCACGGACAGTCCCCAGCCGCCCTGGTTTGAGCCCCGCTCTTCTTGCCCCTCCGGCAAACTGCCCGCGACCGTATCGCCTGTCGCCCCCGCCGCGTTGCTTGTCTCAGGAGATCCACGCCCATGTTGCCGTTCGCGAAGCTCACGTTGACGCCTCTCCGCTGTCTGTCTTGCACCACGGTGATGGCGGCGGCGCTGCACGCCCCGGTTGCGGCCGAGCCGTATGTCGAGACCCCTGGGCCTCAGGGCAATGGCGACGTCGTCATCGGCCCCGACTACAACATCGACCCCGACCTCACGGATCGGGGCAATCCCAAGGGGCGATTGTTTGAGTTCTCGATGCGGCTCGAGGACAGCGAGATATTCCGCGGCGACGATTCCACGCTGGACGCGACCAAGCCTGTGCGCAGCGAACGCAAGATCTTCGTCTACGTGCCGGCCGCCTACAAAGACGGCACGGCCGCGCCGGTTCTCGTGATGCACGACGGCCCGAGCAATCTCGACCTCGTGCGCAACGCGCTCGATAACCTGACGATATCAAACAACCCGGATCGCCGCCTGCCGGCGTTCATTGCGATTGCCGTTGAAAATGGCGGCGACGACGGCAAGGGCAGCGAGCGGGGTCTTGAGTACGACACCATGTCGGACCGGTTGGCGCGTTTCATCAACGACGAGGTGCTGCCGGCGGTGCTCAACAACGAAGCGATCAAGGCCGCTTATCCGAACATGGCGTTGACCGATAATCCCTGGGGTCGAGCGGCCATGGGCTGCAGTTCCGGCGGCGCGGCGGCGCTGACCATGGGTTGGTTTCGTCCCGATTTGTTTCGCCGATTGATCACCTACTCCGGCACCTTTGTCGACCAACAAGACGACGACGCACCGGAGGAGGCGGAGTACCCGAATGGCGCGTGGGAATACCATTCCGGCATGAAGCTGATCGAGTCGAGCGACAAGAAACCGCTGCGCATTTTCACGCACGTGGCCCAGAACGATCTTCGATCGAACGACCCCGAGGAGACGCACCACAACTGGGTGATGGCCAACCGGCGAACCGCCGCGGCCCTGAAGGCCCAGGGCTACGACTACCGGTTTGTGTTCAGTCGCGCGACGCATCACTGCGAACGCAAGGTGTTCGAACAGACGCTGGCGGACACGCTCGTGTGGATGTGGCGAGGGTATCACGCTGACTGAAAGCTGCGCCCCGCAGGGCCTCGGACTTGGGGGCATGAGGCAGGTCTTGTCCCGCAAGATTTGGCGCGACGGCCCGGGAGTGCGAGGCTCTGCCGAGCCCGAGAGAAGCGTCCCCGTCCTTGCTCGGCAGAGCCTCGCACTCCCGGACTATCGTTGAATGCGCGCCGCGGCCTGCTCGCAGAGTTCCACCGCGCGATCGCGCGTCGGGGCCTCGGCGATCGCACGGACGATCGGCTCGGTGTTGCTGGGCCGCACCAGCAGCCACGCCCCATCGGGCCAGTCGAGCCGCAGGCCGTCGAGGCGGTCGACGGCGGCGTCAGGGAACGCCGTTTCCAACGCAGCAAGCGCCGCGGCGATCTGGTCCTGCGGCACGGCGATTGTCGTTTTGTGAATCGCGTACTGCGGCAGTTCGTCGGCCAACTGGCTGACCGGCAGGTCGCGGGCCGCCATCGCGTCGAGCACCAAGGCCATGCCGACGAAACTGTCGCGGACCCAACCGACGCGCGGGTCGATCACGCCGCCGTTGCCTTC
>JAGQOU010000388.1 GCA_020427145.1 Planctomycetales bacterium
TGATATTCAAGACAGTCGCTCCCGTCAAGCGGCGCCTTCGCGTGGAGACTGTCAGTCGAGGCTTTCGGGGGCGTCCTGCCCGCGGGCGCCGGCCTCCAGATACGCCGTGAGCATGATCTGGGCGGCGAGCTGATCGATGCGCGCCTTGCGCCGCTTTTTGGTCAGTCCGGCGGCTTGCAGGGCGGCCTCTGCTTCGCTGCTGGAATACCGCTCGTCGAAATACTCGACCGCCACGCCGGTCAGCTCCGTCAGCCAGGCGCCGAACGCCCGGGCCTCGCGCGATTTCTGACTCTCGGCGCCGTTGGTGTGAACCGGCAGGCCCACGACCCAGCGCACCAATCGCTCCTCGCGGGCCAAGGTCTTGAAATACTCGCCATCGAGCCGCTCGCTACGACGAGCGTAGGTTTCTAGCGGCCCGGCAATCCCCACGTCGAGATCCGCCACGGCAATGCCAATGCGAACCGTACCGTAGTCAACGCCAGCGATGCGGGGCATGGAATAACGAAGGGGGAGGGGGGACGGTGGAGGGCGGAAGGGGAATACCGAGCGGCGTGGCGTGGATATGCAATCGCGTTGAACAGGACTTTATGCGCATCTATTGAGCGGGCTTCCCGACTACGGGTAAGCGGGCCCATGCTTCCCAAACTGACGACCCGTCGATAGAGACTTGCAAAATACTTCCCTGCCAGCCATAGGCGATAACTAGATCCGGCTTCTCCTCGATTTCAATTTCTCCTTCGACCTCGGAATCGCCGGAGATGACTGCGATTGAACCAGGTGAAAGGATGAATTCATCTGTCCACGGTTCCATACACAGAACTAGACTTCGATCAGCAGGAGCAGTGATTTCACGGGTTGCATGAAACATGATTCAATTGCTCGCTCAGAACAGAATGAGCAATCCGAACAGCCACTCCGAAAGTAACTTACTTCCCCCTTCCGCCCTCCGCCTTCCCCCTTACAAATACTCTTTCCACCCGCGGGCTTCGAGTTGCTTGACCACTTCGCGGACCGCTTCCTCGTCGTGCTTGTTGGCCACGAGCGTTGCGTTCTCGGTGTGTACCACCAGGCAATCCTTCAAACCGATCGTGACCACCAGGTGCTCGTTGTTGGTGCGGACAATCGTGCCGGTGGTGTCGATGCCGAGGTGGCGACCAACGACCGTGTTGTCGTGGTGGTCGGTTCCCAGGAGTCGCCCCAGGGCCTGCCAGCTGCCCAGGTCGTCCCAATCGTATGGCGCCTCGATCACCGCGACATTCTTGGCATGCTCCATCACGGCATAGTCGATCGAGATGCCTTTGATTGCGGTGAATTCCTTTTCCAGCACCTCGGCCTGCTGGGGGGTGCCCCACGCGTCGCCGATCGCCTGCAGGTGGGCCAGCATTTCCGGCTGCCGCTGACTGAGCGCATCGAGAATGGTTTTGGCCTTCCAGACAAAGATGCCGGAGTTCCAGTAGAAATCGCCCGACGACAGGTACTCGGTGGCGGTCGTCACGTCCGGCTTCTCGCGGAACCGCTTGACCATAAACGCCGGCGCGTCGCCGTTGCGGACATCGATGCGCGAACCGCGTTGGATGTAGCCGAAGATCTCCGCCGGGTAGCTGGGGCGAATGCCAAAGGTGACGATGCGGTCCGGCTCGGCGTCGACCAGATGCGCCGCTTGCTCCAGGGCGTCCTGGAACCGATCAGCCGAGCGAATCACATGGTCGGCCGGCAGCACGGCCATGGTGGCGTCGGGATCATTGCGTCTGACCAGCAGCGCGGCCAGCCCGATGCAGGGCGCCGTGTCGCGCTTGCACGGTTCGCCGACGATCGACTCGCCGGGCAGTTCCGGGAACTGAGCGACTATTGGCTCGACCAGCCGTTGGTTGGTGACGATCAGCGTCTGTGCGGGGGTGACCAGGTCGCCAAGACGGTCGACGGTCTGGCGGAGCATCGATTCGTGCCCGGCAAGTTCCAGCAGTTGTTTCGGTTTGGCGGCGCGGCTAGCCGGCCAAAACCGGGTGCCGGAACCGCCGGCCATAATGACAGCGTGAAGCATAGGGAAATGGAATCCGTTGTCTGTTGTCGGTGGTCAGCCGCGTGCGCGGCGAACCGTGAGGATACCACGTTTGCCGTGCGAATCGCAGGGCTCCGGCGGCGTTTGGCGGGCAATTCGTCTGGCCTGCTTACGCCAGCGTCGGGGAGATAACCGCTGTACGGCCCCCCGCCGAAGCTGAATCGAACTCGTCGCCCTGGGGGCTCCGCTCCGCCCCATACGCAGAACCGCGCTGGGCTTGCTTCCAGAATACTCTGCTAGGTTTCCTGCGGCGCCGCGGCGAGGCGCTCGCGCAGTTCCCGGACGGCCTCGCCGGGGGAAGCGGCCGCGGTAACCGCCGAACTGACCGCCACGCGGCGGACGCCCGTCGCGAGCACGCTGTCGACGTTCGTGGCGTTGATGCCGCCAATGGCGAATGCGGGCAGCGCAATCTCGCTGGCGACTTGCCGCAAGTAGTCCAGCCCGGGAAACTCGTCAAACGATTTGGTCGCTGAAGGAAACGTCGGCCCGGCGCCGAGATAATTGGCCCCTGCCAAGACGGCCGCGCGGGCCTGCTCGATCGCATGGGTGGAGACGCCGATGAGTTTCCGCGGGCCGAGGATACGGCGCGCGTCGGCTGGGGCCATGTCGTCCTGGCCCAGATGCACGCCGTCGGCCCCGGCCGCCGCGGCGATATCGGGCCGGTCGTTGACGATCGCCATGGCACGCTCGGCGCACAACTCGCAGAGCCGGCGCGCCCGCGCCAGCAACTCCGCGTCGGCGAGACGCTTGTCGCGGAGCTGGATCACCTCGGCACCGGCGACGACGAGGGTCTTGACCAGCGCGACAAATTCCGATTCGCTCGACTGTCCGTCTACAAGCACGTAAAGCCGCGCGGCGGCCAATCGGCCCGCCGCGTCCGACGTCCGCGTGAGCACGGCCTCAATGGCATAGAAGCGATAACGGAGCGACTCGCACCGAGCCGCAAAGTCGCCATTGGTGCATTTGCCGAATTCTTCCAGACTGCGAAGCGACTGCTTCACGCGCTCGCAACTGGCCCGGCAGACCTGCCAGGCGTCGGCACGCTGCGTTTCGCTGGCGGTGGTGATCGTCGTGCCGACGTCGCCGGGAGTGTCGCGCATCGCGTGACGGTCGACCGCGGGGATCGTCTCCGCAGCGGCGGCCAATTCATGCCGCAATTCTTTGAGTTGCCGCGACGCATGGTCGTCGTCCAGCACGAATCGCGCGTAATCCTCTACGACGCGCAGCCCTTCGGTGGCGCGGTTCAGCGCGGCGTCGAGAATTCGCAGATGGTCCGGAGCAGCCATTCGTCAGTGCTTGAGCATCAAGCCAAATCGATTCGTAGGGTGCGTTGCAGTCCGCTCCACGCACCCTGCAGCTGATCGCTCATCGCGGCGCCGGGCCGAACAGACACCAGTAGGCGATGGTCAGCACCGCGGCGGTCAGCAACACCGGGCCAGTGCGATGGCGCAGGCGGTCGACCTCGGCGGCTCCGACCAGCAGCACCAGCATCGCCACCGCCGTGAGCGGCCACCGCTGCCATTGCCACACTCCCAGGGCCACCGCGGCAAACGTGGTCCATGCCAGCATGCGTTTCAGACTAAATCGGACCGAATACATGGGCCGAGTGATCTTGGGCAGGGGAGGGCGACTTGGCAGGAGAGACGCAGAGCCCCAGCGGGTTGCGCGTCTGTTGCCCATTCTAACGAGTCATCACCGATTCCGCCTCCCGGAAACGATCTCGTCTGGGGGCCGTATTATCGTTATCTTTCCTCTGTTCGCACACACGGAAGTGTCTCGCAGCGGTACACTGAACCGCTGCAGTCGCTCAGGCCGCGATTTTCGGGATTGCTATCGCTGTGGTCGAGTTTCTGTAACCCCCTGTCACGCTTGCGGTTGCCTTGAATTACGAGCGCCGCGGGCTACACTTTGCCAGCCGCATGGACGCCGACCGGGCGCGGATGCTGCGCGACGGAACCCTGCTGGTTTTCGTCGACGCGAGCCGCAACCGTTGGCGATTCGGCAAGGAATGCCGTGGCCTCGCCTCCCAAACTCCACTGGTCGACGTACCTGTGGCCGGGTCTGCCTCACGTGTGGACTCGGGGGTCTTGGGCCGGTTTGGGGCTGGCGGTAGGATTTACGGCGCTGGCGAATGCACTGCTGGTGGTCACGCTGGTGTGGCCGCGGTGGTTGCCGTCGCGAGTGCAAGCTGGCGGCGGAGTGCTGCTGGCGACGGTGTGGCTGCTGGCGTGGTTGGACGCGCGGGCCGATTGGCGTCGGTACCTGTCCGAGTGGGCCAGCGGCGAGAGCGGCGACCCCGCCGAGCGGAGTGACCGGCTGTACCGCGAGGCGCTGGCGAGTTACCTGGCCGGCGACTTGGTGGCGGCCGAACAGACGATTACGCGACTGTTGAAACTTGACCGACGCGACGCAGAAGCCCGACTGCTGCTGGCCACGCTGCTGCGACGCAGCGGCCGCGCGACCGAGGCGACCGCCGAACTGGACCGCTTGGAACAACTCGAAACGGCCGGCCCCTGGCTGGCCGAGATTGCCGCCGAGCGACGGCGACTGAACAATATAACACCGCCAGAGTCGGACGAACGTCCCGCTCGGGCCGCCAACTCCGCGACGACTGAACAAACGACCGTAGACGAGAGACGCGATACGACCAGCCGCGCTCGGGACGAGCGCACTGCCACCACGACCGACCCGCCCGCAGGGAATCAAGCCGCGTAACCGCTCGGGGCTTGCTGCCGCAGTCAGGTCGCACGAATTCACGACAGGAGAAGGGCCATGTACGAACGCTTCACCGATCGGGCGCGCAAAGTGATGCAGCTCGCCAATCAAGAGGCCCAACGGTTCAACCACGAATATATCGGTACCGAGCACGTCCTACTGGGCCTCATCAAAGAGGGCTCGGGCGTGGCGGCCAACGTGTTAAAGAACCTGGACGTCGACCTGCGGAAGATCCGCCTCGAGGTCGAGAAACTCGTCCAAAGCGGCCCCGACATGGTCACCATGGGCAAGCTGCCCCAGACCCCGCGGGCCAAGAAGGTCATCGAGTATTCGATGGAAGAGGCTCGCAACCTCAACCACAACTACGTCGGCACCGAGCATATCCTGCTGGGCCTGCTGCGCGAGCAGGAAGGCGTGGCCGCTCAGGTGCTGATGAACCTGGGGCTCAAGCTTGAAGAAGTCCGCGAAGAGGTGCTCAACCTGCTGGGCCACGGCCTGGAAGGCGAAGAATCGGGCGGACGCGGCGGACGCGGCGGCGAGGCCCGCAGCGGCGAAGAGGGCGAACGCTCCAAGAGCAGCAAGAGCAAGACTCCGGCTCTCGACAGCTTCGGCCGCGACCTGACCGAATTGGCCAAGCAGCGGAAGCTGGACCCCGTGATCGGCCGCGAGAAGGAAATCGAGCGAGCGATCCAGGTGCTCTGCCGCCGCACCAAGA
>JAGQOU010000389.1 GCA_020427145.1 Planctomycetales bacterium
TGTCGACCGTGCCCGAGGTGATCGTCGCGGTCCACAGCGGCCTGCGGGTGTTTGGCCTGTCGGTCGTCACCGACATGTGCCTGCCCGACGCCCTGCATCCGGCGAACGTGGAAGACATCATCGCCGTGGCCAACGCCGCCGAGCCCAAGCTGCGGGCGCTTGTGCTGGGGATTTTGCAGTACGAAGCGAACCGTCCGACGGGGTGATCGGCTTCTGTATTTTTGACAGGATAACAGGATTCGCAGGATGATCAGGATCGAGGCGCGATCGGTTGGACTGCGAAGCGTGCCAGACCATGCCTCGTAGGTCGGCGTGCGGCGACATCCTGTCAATCCTGCGAATCCTGTTATCCTGTCCATCTCCGCCCGACTGAGACGAATCCCCCAAGATGATTCACCTTGCCGAACAGATTGAAGCCGCCGTCGCCGCGGTGCGCCGTCATTGGAAAGAGCGGCCGGTCGCCGGAATCATTCTCGGCACGGGCCTCGGCGGTTTTGCGCGGCACATCGAGCGGGCGACGCACGTCAACTATGGCGACATCCCCAATTTCCCCGCCACGACCGCCGCGGGCCACGCCGGCCGGCTGGTCTGCGGCACGCTGGACGGGCGCCCGGTGGTCGCGTTTCAGGGACGTTTTCATCTGTACGAGGGTTGGAGCGCGGAACAAGCGTCGCTGCCGGTGCGGCTGCTCCGCGGCCTGGACGCCGAGACGCTCATCGTGAGCAACGCCGCCGGCGGGCTCAATCCGCAATACCGCGTCGGCGACCTGATGCTCATCGACGACCACATCAATCTCATGTTTGCCAATCCGCTGATCGGCGTGAACGACGACCTGCTCGGCCCGCGGTTCCCCGATATGTGCGCTCCGTACGATCGGCAGTTGCAGGACGTGGCGCTGCAGACGGCGCTTGATCACAAGTTCGCGCTGCATCGCGGCGTGTACGTCAGCATGCTTGGGCCGACCTACGAGACGCGGGCCGAGTACCGCATGTGCCGCACGCTGGGCGGCGATGCGGTGGGCATGTCGACCGTGCCGGAGGTCGTTGCCGCGGTCCACGCGGGGATGCGGATCGTGGGGGTCTCGACGATCACCAACGTCGGCACGCCTGACGCGCTCGACGAAACGGACCACGACGCGGTGCAAACGGTCGCCGCCACGGCCGGCGAGAAGCTGGCGGCCATCGTGCGCGCGGTTGTCGCCGCGGCGTGACGGCGGCCTGGCCGTCGTATCGCCCGGTCGGAAGGCAGTGAGGACCATGAATCTTGTCATTCTTCATCACCATCTGAATCGCGGCGGGGTGACGCAGGTGATCGCCAATCATCTGCGGGCGCTGGCAACGCTGCCGGCGGACGAACAGCCGGGGCGGACGGCGATTGTGTTCGACGGCCAGCGCGACGGTTGGCCTGACGATTTGCCCGGCGACGGCGCCGCGTTTCCGCTGGAACTGGTGGTCGTGCCAGAGCTTGGCTACGACGTCGCCGGCGCCCCCGCCGAGCCGCGGCGGCTTGCCGACACGGTCGCGGCCGCGTTGGAGGCCCAAGGGTTTGGCGCCCGCGACACGCTGCTGCATGTCCACAATCACAGCCTCGGCAAGAACGTCTCGTGGCCGGGGGCGCTCGCCGAACTGGCTCGCCGCGGCTGGCGGACGTTGCTGCAGGTACACGACTTTGCCGAAGACAATCGCCCTGCCAACTACCAGCGGTTGAGCACGGCATGGATCTCCCCGACGCCCGAGCAAATCGGCGGCCTGCTCTATCCGCAGGCGCCGCACATCCACTACGCCACGCTCACGCGCCGCGACGCGGACGTGTTGCGCGAAGCCGGCGTCGCCGCCGAACGGCTCGATTCGCTGCCCAACCCGGCGGCGGAATTCGGCCCACTACCAGCGGCCGCGGAGGCGCGCGAACGCGTTTTCGCCAAGCTCGGCCTGCCCGCCGACGCACGGCTGCTGGTGTATCCGGTACGCGGCATTCGGCGGAAGAATCTGGGCGAAATGCTGCTGTTGGCGGCCCTGGCCCCGGCCGACGCGTACTTGGCCGTGACGCTCGCCCCCAAGAACCCAGCTGAATACGTCTCGTTCGACTGTTGGAACGAGCTGGCTCGGCGGCTTCACTTGCGGTGCCGCTTTGACACCGGCGGCGAGTACGGCGCCGGCTATCACGACATGCTCGCCGCGGCCGACGCCATTCTCACCACCAGCGTGGCCGAGGGATTCGGCATGGTGTTTCTCGAGGCGTGGCTCGCCGGGCAAATGCTCGTCGGCCGCGACCTGCCGGAGATCACCCGGGAGTTTCGCGACGAGGGCGTACAGTTCCCCCATCTTTACGACCGGCTGGCCGTCCCCACGGAGCAGATCGGCGCCCAACTGTTTTGCGACGACCTTGCGGCAACCTATCGGCGCGTCTGCGGCGAGTACGGATTGGACCCGCTGGACGAAGAACAGTTTGCGGAGCGTACGAGTGAGTTTCTCGCTGACGGATGCGTCGACTTTGGCCGCCTGACGCCGGAGCGGCAGGACGAACTGATCGAACGCACCGCCGGCGACGCCGACGTTCGGCAGAGTTTGTTGGCCGCCAATCCGGGCCTGGCCGACGCCCTGACGTTGCGCGCCGGCGACGAAGCGGATTGCGTGGCCGCCAACGCCGCGATCGTCCGCGACCGGTATTCCACGGCGACGCTCGGCCGCCGGCTTGCCGCCGCGTATCGAAAACTGCTGGACACGAATGCGGCCGCCGAGGTGACGCCGCTCGCCAACGGCCGGGCCGTGCTCGATCATTTTGTCACCCCCGAACGGATCCTTCCCGTGCGAGTTGCCCCATGGACGACCCCCTAGCGCTCGGCGACCGCATCCGCGCGCTCAGCGCGCCGCTGGAACCGCGCCCGACTGACGCAACGCCCAGGCTGCCCGGGTTGGCGGGGATTCGCGCCGTGGTGTTCGACGTGTACGGCACGCTGCTGGTCAGCGCCAGCGGCGATATTTCCTTGGCAAGCGAAGGGTCGCCCGCCAGTGCGGCCGTCGACGCGCTGAGCGCCGTCGGCGTCTCGCTCCCAGCGACGGGCGAGGAGATTGCCGCGGCTTTTCGCGAACAGATCCGCGCCGCCCACGCCGCCTCGTCGAGCGAGACCCCCGAAGTCGAAATCCGCGAGATCTGGCGCGACGCCCTGGCCGAGTGGGACGTGACGCCGGGGGCCGAAGAAATCGAGCGGCTCGCCGTCGAATACGAATGTCGCGTGAACCCGATTTGGCCCATGCCGGCGATGGTCGAGCTGCTCGTTGACCTGGCCGGCAGCGGTCGCGAGCTGGGAATCGTGAGCAACGCCCAGTTCTTCACGCCGCTGGCGATGCAGGCGTTCGCCGGCCGCTCGCTCGCTGATCTGGGCTTCGATCCTGCGCTGTGCGTCTGGTCGTACGAGCACCGGGAGGCGAAACCGGGCACGTTTCTCTATCAGCGCGAGGCCGCGGCGCTCGCCGCCCGCGGAATCGCTCCGGGCGAAGCGCTCTACGTGGGCAACGACATGCTCAACGACGTCTGGCCCGCCCAGCAAGCGGGCTTCCGCACCGCCCTGTTCGCGGGGGACGCCCGGTCGTTGCGCAAGCGCGAGGACGATCCTCGTACCGCCGGCGTGGTTCCCGATGCCGTGGTGACAGAATTGAAGCAACTGCTTTACATCGTGGGCTAGTTGGCGTACATCTGTACGGCTTACGCCGCTTGCATCAGGTCGGTCGCGTAGGCATTCTGGAGAAAGTCGACTGGCTGTGGAGAACGCCCGCCGCGCCGACCGAAGTTGCCGATGAGCGAGCATTGGCGACATTGCTGCCCGCCCTGCACCCCCCCGCCCTCGCCCCCCCCCCCCCCCGTGCCGCCCCCTTCGCGCCCGCCGCCTTGCCC
>JAGQOU010000390.1:0-9548 GCA_020427145.1 Planctomycetales bacterium
CCAACGCCGAATTCTTGATGAGCATCAAGGATTAGCCACGCGGTCCGGCCGGCAACTTGGAGCCGCCCCGATACCATCGATTGGGAGTGCGAGGCTCTGCCGAGCCAGTCGCCTGCTCTCAACTTATGCTCGGCAGAGCCCCGCGTTCCCGCGCGATTCAGGTCCGCGACGAGGCCGGCGTCTCCTCGCGGAGCAGGCCGGTGACGTTGTGAGTGATCGTCTCGGCAATGTCGTTCAGCGGCAGGTGGCTCAGGTTCTCGGTGGAAAACGGGTTCTGCAACTCGTCGCCGATGTGGTCCAGCGAGATCAGCGGGTAGGCCACCAGCATGGTGATCAGCGGAATCATCCACGTGACTTCGAGGCGGTGAATCAGCGCAAAAGGCATGGCGACCAAGAACAACGCGATGAAGCGGCGGATCTTAATCGAATAAACCCGCGCCAACGGCGTGCGGAGGATCCGCTCGCAGCCGCCCAGGTGATCGATCAGCCGGGCCTTTTCGGCGTCGATCTGGCGGAACGCGAACCGATCCATGCCGAACCGTTCGCAGCCCTCGTCCAGCAGGCGGCTGATTTCGAAGGCGACGCGGCTGGGCATGTGCACCGTCTCGGCGAGCATCGCGACCCGATCGGGCCCCAGCAACTCGGTGAGTTCCGGCCCTGGACCTTGGTCGCGCAGACTGCAACGGCAGACGTGCGAAAACGCGGCCGCCCAGCGTACGATTTCATCGCGCCACTGCGGGTCGTCGGGGCCGTACGCCAGGGCGCTGATCGCCACATTGCGCGACTGGTTGACGATCCCGCCCCACAGGATGCGGGCCTCCCACCAGCGGTCGTAACCGGCGTTGGTGCGGAGCACCAACAGCAAGCCGAGCGCGGCGCCGGCGATTTCATAGGGCGCCACCTCGATGCCGACGTACAAGCCAAACTGGCGTTCGATCCACCACGCCAGAGCGCACACCGCCGCGGCGATCACGCCAAAGATCGCCACGTCGGCCAACACATGCGGCGTGGCCGAGCCGCGCAGGGCGAAGGCTTCGCGCCAAAATCCCGGGCGGCGGTCCGACATGCGACAATCTCATTGTGTGTTGCGGGGCGTGTGGGCGAGTCAATGGCGGGCGAATCGAACCGGCACGCTAGCGAATATGCCATTTTTCCGCAATCAGAGGCGTCGGCAACCCGTCCGCCCATTTGGTAGACTCACGGGCCGCGGCGCCCTGAGATGGTCGGCCGAGACGCGACATACGAATTGGGTTTTCTCGCCAGACGAACCGCGTCTGGCGGCGTGTTGAATCGGGGGACTGGTGGTTCGCGGCGAGTCGCTGCGAACGCCGGAATTTGCGTCGTGGGGAGCAAGCCTGTCCCCATTTCAACAGGCTGCTCGTTTGGCTTGAGCTACCGATCAACGGCAGAGAATTATGAACGAATTGCCCATCGCCCCGCCCGACCCGGCCGATCGCTTTGCGATCGTCGTCGCTCAATGGAATCGCGGGGTGACCGGGCGGTTGCTCGACGGCGCGGTCGCGACGCTCGAAAAGGCCGGCGTCCCCAGCGACGCGATCGACGTGGCCTGGGTCCCCGGATCGTGGGAGCTGTCGCTTCCTGCGCAGCGGTTTGCCGCCAGCGGCAAGTATGCCGCGGTGATTTGCCTGGGGACGGTGATTCGCGGCGAAACGACGCACGACCAGCACATCAACCGGGCGGTGAGCCTGGCGATCAGCGAAATCGGCCTGGATACGGGCGTGCCGGTGCTGTTTGGACTGCTGACCTGCGAGAATATGGACCAGGCGCTGGCCCGCGCCGGCGGTCCAGTGGGCAACAAGGGCTCCGAATGCGCCGAGGCGGCCCTGCAAATGGTCGGATTGCTCCGCAACTTGCCGTCCGCGTAGAATGTGGGGCTCGCGACGACGGTTCTCTGGCGAGAGCCGCCAAGTCAAGTCTCGGAGAGACTTGACCCCGTCGCGGCCGTCGCCGCGAACCGCCTTCCCACTTCCCCCCTCCGCCTTCCCCCTTTGCTCCCATGGCCCGCCGCAGTCGCGCTCGCGAGGTTGCCCTCCAAGCGCTGTTTCAAGAAGACCTCAACCCGCAGAACTCGCTCGATCGGCTCGGCGCGTTCCTGGCGAGTCGGCTGCGCGACGAGGAACTGCGCGACTTTGCCAAGCAGATCGTGCTGGGCGTGAAGCGCAATCAGGACGAACTCGACGCCTTGCTGGCGGCCAAGGCCGAGAACTGGTCGCTTGGCCGCATGGCGGCGACAGACCGCAATATCCTGCGGATCGGCGCCTTCGAAATCCGCTTCGCCGACACGCCCGACCGCGTCGCGGTCGACGAGGCGGTGGAACTGGCCAAACGGTTCGGCGCCGCGCAAAGCAGCCAGTTCGTCAACGGCATCCTCGACAAGCTGATCGAGCGATAGCTGACGCCGCGAAAGCCGCAAAATCTCGCGAAACCTGAGAACTTCGCCGGTTCTCAACGCCTTGAGTCGGAGCTTTCTCCCCCACGGTCCTTTGCGCCTCGGCGCCATTGCGCGATAATCGAGACGCCGTAATCTCGCGTTCTTCTCGCGCCCTCGAAATCAACCTACCCGATCGGACTGTCGTCGATGGGACTCTTTGACAAATTCAAACGCGGTCTGAATAAGACCGCGCAAATCCTCAAGACCGACGTTCGCGACTTGTTTAAGAACGAGGGGCGGCTCATCGACGAGACGTTTCTCGACGAGATGCGCGCCATCCTCTTCAAGACCGACATGGGCTACGAGTCGGTCGAGCAGATTGTCGAGGAGGTGGCCAAGGATTTTCGCGGCCGGGTCGTGACGCTGGAGCAGGTCATGGCGACCTGGAAATCCAAGCTGGGGGAATTGATGGCCCAGGACGAGACCCCGATTCGCTACGCTGAGTCGGGTCCGACGGTCATCATGGTCTGCGGAGTCAATGGCGCCGGCAAGACGACCTCGATCGCCAAGTTGGCGCGGATGTTCACGCTGGAAGGCAAGTCGGTCGTCCTGGGCGCCGGCGACACGTTTCGGGCCGCCGCGGTCGAGCAGCTGACCATTTGGGCCGACCGCCTGGGGGTCGGCATCGTGCGCGGCGAGCCGGGAGCCCATCCGGCCAGCGTGGCGTACAAGGCGACCGAGCAAGCCCTCGCCACCGGCGCCGACGTCTGCATCGTCGACACGGCCGGGCGACTGCAAACGCAAAAGAATCTGATGGCTGAGCTCACGAAGATCCAAGGCTCGATTCGCAAGCAGATTCCTGAGGGACCGCACGAGGTGTTGTTGGTGCTCGACGCCACCACCGGCCAGAATGGCATCAGCCAGGCGCAGAACTTCACCGAAGCGGTTGACTGCACCGGCATCGTGCTCGCCAAACTCGACGGCACCGCCAAGGGAGGCGTCGTGGTCGCAATTCGCCAAAGCGTCGGCCTGCCGGTGAAATACGTCGGCGTGGGCGAGCAAGCTGAAGACTTGGCGTTGTTCAAGCCGCAAGATTTTGTTGACGCGCTGTTCGCTGACATGGAGGAGACAACGGCCGCAGAACGGTGAATTGCTCGCGAATCCACGCGACTGATCGCCAAGTGCTGATATGCTTGCAGGGTCGCTCAGCTTCTTGAAGCGGATTCGCCGCAGGCGACGCGAGGCATTGCCCTGCGGCCCGCGATTCTTGCAGCTTCCGCGCTGCGGTTATTGAACCCCGGCGCAACTGGACAACAAACGAACCCGCCGCGATTTGGACTGTCGACATGCAAAACAAATCGAGCCGTCCCCGCGTCGTCGTTGTCGGCGGCGGATTCGGAGGTCTGCATGCCGCGCGCGCTTTGCGCCGAGCGCCCGTCGACGTGACGCTCATCGATCGGCAGAACTACCACCTGTTTCAGCCGTTGTTGTATCAGGTCGCGACCGGCGTTCTGTCGCCGGCAAATATCGCGGCGCCGTTGCGGAGCATCGTCCGCCGGCAAAAGAACGTCACCGTGTTGCTGGGCGAAGTCACCGACTTCGATTTGGAGAATCGCCGCGTGCTGCTGGGCGACGACGCGATTCCCTACGATTATCTCATCGTGGCGGCCGGGGCGACGCACAGCCATTTCGGCCACGACGACTGGGAGCCGCTCGCACCGGGGCTTAAGTCGATCGAGGACGCGATCGATATCCGCGCCCGCGTCCTCTCGGCCTTCGAAGAAGCGGAGCGCGCGGACAACCACCAGCAGCAACGCGAACTGCTCACATTTGTCATCGTTGGCGGCGGACCCACTGGCGTCGAGTTGGCCGGCGCCCTCAGCGAGTTGTCGCGGCACACGCTCAAGAACGATTTTCGCCGGATTCAACCCGATGCCGCGAAGATTCTGCTGATCGATGCCGAGCCGCGGCTGCTCTCCATGTTTCCCGAGAAACTGTCCGCCCAAGCGCTCACGCATTTGGAGGATTTGGGAGCCCAGGTGCAGCTCGGCACGAAGGTCACGGACATCACGCCATCGAGCGTAACGGTGCAGCATTCCGAGGGGCAGGAGACGATTCCCGTAGCAACGGTTCTCTGGGCCGCAGGGGTCAAAGCTTCGCCACTCGGCAAGAAACTCGCCGCGGCGGCTGGCTGCGAGACCGACCGCGCCGGTCGGGTCTCGGTTCAAGCGGATGTGACGTTGTCGGGGCGCCCCGAGGTCTTCGTCTTGGGCGACATGGCGCATGCCAAGGACGAGCACGATAAGCCGCTGCCCGGGGTGGCGCCCGTGGCGATTCAGCAGGGCAAATATGTCGCCGGCGTCATTCGCAACCGCCTTGCCGGCAAGGCGACCAAGCCGTTTCGCTACCACGACCACGGCTCGATGGCGACCATCGGTCGCTCGGCTGCGGTGGTCGACATGGGCAAGTTTCAATTCGGCGGGCTGTTTGCGTGGCTAATTTGGCTGTTTCTGCATCTGGTGCTGCTGGTCACGTTTCAGAATCGCTTGCTCGTGCTCATGCAGTGGATGAGCAGCTACGTCACGCACGGACGCGCCGCACGGCTGATTACCGGCCAACGGTCGGCAGGTCACGCGCCGTCCGCCGCTGCTGAGGCACCCGAAACGGCGGGCCGCGGCAGCGAGTGAGAATCGCCAGCAGGCTGATTCTCGGGTTTCGTCAACGTTCCATTTTGTGCCCTGCGACCTGCCATCACGCGACAGACCGCCTGGCAGATCGCCTCGTGGAGGCGGGAGCAATCGGCAGCTCGGCCCGCACGAGCCGCTCCGCGCCGAGCGATGCCACGGGCGCCTGTTCGCAAAAACGGAGCGGCGGCACGTCCCCCGCGGCCCAATGTGGGCAACACGACGCAAAAAGTGCGTATTTTCTTCGTAACCGAACGGCCGCGATGGGTATTTACTCATAAGGCAGTCGTCGAGAGCCGCCTGACCGCGAAGCGGTCCTGCGCCGGTTGATCAGGCGATTTTGGTACGGAAAAGAGGCAAATTGAAGTCCTGATGCTGGCTTTTGTCGGGCAGTTGTCCGGCAGAAGCAGTGTTTTTTTGCGCGCCATTGGTTCGCCATCTGGAGGTTCGCCCGTCTGCATGACGCGGCGAACTCGCGGAACATCGCGAGGCGAACCTGGGGCGGGCAACGAGCATCCTGGGGGCAGAGCATTCGGACTGCGTAAACGTCGCCTCAAGCACCATATCGCGTCCGCGGAGCATCGGGGGCTCCGCGTGCGGTTTTGATCCGTATCCACCGCCGTTGATTCTTGTCTGCCCCACGCCCGCCGCATCGCTCATGTCTCGCACGCGGTGAGTCTCGGCAGTCACCGAGCACGTTCTCTTCTAGTTTCCTGCACCATTGAAGCGAGGTAGATTTAATGAGACTCAAAGCGATTGTGACGACTGCCCTCGTCCTAGCGGCGGTCGCCCTGACCAGCCGCGTCAACGCCCAGGTCAGTTACGTTCACGCGACGGGTTGGAACCACGACATGGTCCTCAACGATCCGTCGCCGTACGACCTGTCGGTCACCGGGACCATGGACGGTGGATTTGGCCAGGTGGAAAACTGGACCTGGGTCGAAAAAGGCACCTACACCAATCCCAATGGCGACCTCGAGGCCTACGAAGGCTTGGTCGCCGGCACGCACAGCAGCCTTACCGGCAACGGCACCTTTGCCTTTCAATCCTTCTCCGGCAACAATGTCGTCGGTCTCAACGGCGGAGAGTCTGGCACGCTGACGCTGGTTACCCCCACTGCCTTTGAGTCGATCGCCTTGTACGGCGCCTCTGGGTTTGGCGCCAAATCGGCCGACGTGTTGCTCACGTTCGACGACACTTCGACCGCGATGTTTAGCGTTGCCAACGGCACCGGCATCGGTACCGACTGGTTCAACAACAACGCCGACAAGGCCCTCGAAGTGAAGGGTCGGGCGTCGAACAAGAGCGAAGAAGGCTACACGCGGCTGTTCTATCAGCAGAATGACGCGATTTCGATCAACGAGTCCTTCTTCACCTTGGATGTCGCGGACCAATCGAAGATCCTCACCTCGGTGACGATCACCAACACCGGCGGCGACCGCATGGCGATCTTCGCGCTTAGCGGCCAACGCACCGTGCCGGAACCGGCTACGGTTGGCCTGCTCGGGGCAGGCTTGCTCGCCCTCGCCCTGCGGCGTCGGTTTGCCTGAGCGATTCCTGGCAATCGAGACCCATTGAGCAGCACCGCCTGGCACGGCGGTGCTGCTTTTTTTATGCGCTGTCGTGAGACGCTCGCGAGAGCCAACCATAACCGCCCCGCAGGGCGAGGTGATTCGCCGCGTCGATCAGTCGGCGCTGGGTGCGGGGAAGGTGAGAATATCGCCGAGACTCTTTTCTCGCAGGCGTCGCGGGGTCGCCCGCATGGCAAGGTTGCGCAACGCGACCAGCGCCGGATTGCCGACGTTCGCAACGCGTCCCAGGGCAAACGATTGCGCCGCGATGCGGTCGGCGCGCGGTTTGCGCAGCTGCTGGTACCGCGGTCCCAGTTCGTCGTCTTGCAGGCGCCCTTGCTGCAACTGGGCGAAACAGCGGCCTAGCACCACAGCGTCCTCAATGGCCTGACAGCCCCCCTGCCCTAGATTGGGCGTCATCGCATGAGCCGCATCTCCCAGCAGCACCAATTGGCCGCTGTGCCACATTGGTAGCGGCAACCTGTCGACAACCCGCGTCAGCAAAATGGATTCGCACGGCGTCGCATCGAGAACGTTTCCGATCGGGTGATGCCAATGGCCAAAGGTCTTTAGCAGAAAGCGGCGCATCTCCTGCGGCGCTTCGTCGGCAGGCGCATCTCGCGCCACTGCGAACCAGTAAACCTGATCGTTCTCAATGGGAACGACGCCGAACCGCACGCCGCGGCCCCAAGTCTCGGTCGCCTGCTGTCGGCGGGCCGTTGCGACGGGCACGGAGCCGGCGGGCGCGAGCCCCCGCCAGGCGATGTAGCCAGCGTCCCGCGGCGGCGGATTGCCCGGCGCCACGAGGTCGCGAAAGCAGGAATGAATGCCATCGGCCGCCACGGTCCACCCGTCGCTGACGGCCGACTCGATGCGGCGCCCGAATTGGATCACATCACGCGGCGCCGCGTCGGCCAGTAGGCCCTGCAGCGTGCGCCGCTGCAGGGCGCACGCCTCCAGGCTCATGCGGGCCAGCACGCGCCCCGCGGGCGTCAGGATCAGCCCGTCGGTCAGCGCCTGGCCGGCGCCGCGCACGGCCTGCTCCAACCCGATGATTCCCAGGGCTTGTAGCGCGTTTCGCTGCACGGTGAGCGCGAAGCCGGTTTCGCGCAATCCCGGATGCTGTTCGAACAGTTGGCACTCGACGCCGAACCGACCTAGTGTTGCCGCGAGGGCAAGTCCCCCGATGCCGCCGCCGACAGTGGAAACCTTCATAGCGACGGCGAGGACGCCTCTCCGAGGATCGAAACCAACAGCGCGGGAAACCGTGTCGCACGGCGCACCCTCGTCGCCCGAGCTGAACGCCGCGCAACAGCGGCGCAGCCGTCCATCAGGCGCCGCGCGACGTACGCAGCCACAGAATCTGCGCCGTGTGGTGCCGGCCGTGCCACGCGTAGTAGTTGAGGGCCTGCCACAGACTCACGGTTTCGCCCGACTGCGGATGCACAAACGTGCGGGCGAATTGCTCGGGAGTCATGGTCTGTAGCAGCTGCACCCACTTGGCATGCAGGCCGTCCAACAACAGCAGGGCCGGCTCGACGTCGCCCGATTTGCTGTCGGCCAGTTGCACCCAGTCGGCTTCTTCGTAGGCCTTGATCGTAGGACGCTCCTCAGTGAGCGCCCACTTGAAGCGAATGAGGCTGTGGAGATGGCTGTCGGCCAAGTGGTGCGTGATCTGGCGGATCGTCCAGTTCTTGTAGACGGCATCGAGCTGATTCGCGCTGAGGCCGGCGACGGCTTTGCGCAGCTCACCCGGCGCCAGACGAATCGTCTCGACCAGATTCGCCTGGACGGACGGGTCGCAGGGCCCGCTCGGTTCGAAAGGACCGGCGGGATTGTCGGGGGGAGTTTGCGTCATACCTGACATTCGGCTGCGCGAGGCGTCTATTCAGCCACCCATTTCCAGGCGGCTTCGATCTCGCCAACGTCAAAGTACTTCACCTTGGCCATGGTGAAGGGCTTGCAGACCGTGGCCATCCACTTTTCCCACGTCTTCTCGCCGACCAATGCGATGCGTTCGATCTTCGTGCAATGCGTGGTCGCGAACTTGGTGTCGTCCCACAGCGCGTGGGCGTCCCAGCCGTGAAAGTCGTGAAACTGCGCCAGCATCCGTATCTTGCCCTCTTCGGCGATCGCCTTGTCGACGCGCGGGACGAAGGTCTTGTAGTCGTCGTCGTGCAGCTTGCCGGAGAGTTGGAAACCAATGACGTTTTCGGCGGGCGAGGGAAGTTCTTCGATCATGACAACAGATCTCCTGATCTTGGAAGTCTGACTCGACCGCCGACGGAATTTGGCGGTCGCTCTTTCCCGTAGCTTACCAGCGAATCGCGTTTGCGCAACCTGACCAAACGGGGAATTCATGTGGGCCAATTCACCGCCGGCGGCGCGTCGGTCCCGGCTGGGAACGGCGTTTCTTCCGCCGGCGGGGCGCGCCAGGGCGATCAAAACATCTTGGCTGCCGCTGGCGGAGAGAATCGTCGCCGCCGCGAGCGTGCCTGACGCCTATATCGCCGCGGCTAGCGTCACGGCGACGGATTGCATAGCCTAACAAATGTTGCGAAACGCGAGGCGGGGCTTAGGCGCCTCAAATCGCGTCCATGGGGACTTCGTGGAAAGGTGGCGAGAGATGGCATTGCATGAGAAGGATCCAGTGCGAGCAGAGCTGGAAGACGACATTTACGCGTCCAGCGATCTTTCGACGCGGTTGCCAAAATACAATTTTCCCCAGTTCGAGCATGATCCCCGGCATGCCTACTCCGTGGTTCACGACGAATTGATGCTCGATGGGAATTCTCGGCAGAATCTGGCGACGTTTTGCCAGACATGGGGCGAACCCGAGGTCCACAAGCTCATGGACGAGTGCATGGACAAGAACTTGATCGACAAGGATGAGTATCCGCA
>JAGQOU010000390.1:9657-22178 GCA_020427145.1 Planctomycetales bacterium
CGATGCTCGGCGGCATGGCGATGAAACGCAGTTGGGAAGCCAAGCGAAAGGCCGCGGGCAAACCCATCGACAAACCCAACCTGATCACGGGTCCTGTCCAGATCTGCTGGCATAAGTTCGCCCGCTACTGGGACATTGAACTGCGCGAGGTTCCCATGGAGCCCGATCGGCAGCTGTTGACCCCCGCAGAGGTCGTCAAACGTTGTGATGAACGGACGATCGGCGTGGTCCCCACGTTGGGGGTGACCTTCACTTGCCAGTACGAACCGGTGCAGGCCATTGCGGATGCCCTAGATCAACTGGAACAGCAACAGGGTCTCGACATCCGCATGCATGTCGATGCGGCGAGCGGCGGATTTCTGGCGCCGTTTTGCGCTCCCGATCTTGTGTGGGACTTCCGTATTCCGCGCGTCAAATCGATCAACGCCTCCGGACACAAATTCGGGCTTTCTCCCCTAGGGGTCGGCTGGGTGATCTGGCGCGACGTCGCCGACTTGCCGGACGAGCTCGTCTTCTGGGTGAACTATCTGGGCGGCAATATGCGAGACATTGCGCTGAACTTTTCCCGGCCCGGCGGTCAGATGGTTTGCCAATACTACAACTTCCTGCGGCTTGGCAAGGAAGGCTACCGGAAGGTGCATACGGCTTGCTACGAAACGGCTCAGTACCTTGCGGGCGAAGTCGAGAAACTGGGCCCCTTCGAAGTCCTCTACGGTGGAGACATGAACCGGGGTATTCCGGCTTTGTGCTGGAAAATCAAAGATGGAGTCGATCCTGGGTTCAATCTCTATGACTTTGCCGATCGGCTTCGCAGCCGCGGCTGGCAGGTGCCCGCGTATACGCTACCGGCCAACCTTCAGGAGACTTCCATTCAGCGAATTCTCGTTCGCCACGGCGTGAGCCGTGATCTGGGCTCGCTGCTGATTGAAGACATGAAGCAAGCTTTCCGCTACTTCGAACAGCATCCCGTCCAGAATTCGATGAACGCCACGGAGTCTTCGGGGTTCCATCACTGACGCGATGTCGCCAGGCTCTGTCGCGAAACCACGTGGCGAGGCGACGCGGCACGGGCGACAAAGGTGTCGGCGGCAAACGCGCCGGGGACCAAATCAAAGAATTGACTCGACTCCGGCAACAATTCATCGCCGCCGGTCTGTGGGGTGAGTTCGGCTTCACGTTGTCCGCTTTCGCGGCCGCCACTCCGCACGATTCACTACGCGCACGTCCACTTTGGCCGTGCGGTAGCCAGAATCGTGGATGACAGCAATGGACTCGTCGGCGTACTCAAGCTTGATGGCGACTCAGCCATGCCGCGTGAGAGGCTTGACGGCGCGCCTAGCGAAAGACGAGGCTACGCAGCAACAAGCCCAAGCCTGCCAAGGCCCCCAGCAGCAGCGTGCTAGGTTCGGGGATGCGGGAGGCGACGCGGAAGCCGTATCGTGCCGCATAGCTGCCGTCACGAGCCAAGACCCTGGTAGCTGCGTTCAAACCATTGCTTCCTGAACTGAAGCTCCCTCCACGAAGGATGAAGATGTTTAGTCCAGGCGGCCCGGGAAAGGGTTCGGTGACCTCCGCAGCATTGCCTCCTTGATCGAAGGTGCCGTATGGGCTCATTGCGGTCCCGTACGCTCCGACCTCACTGAGATAGTACTCATTCGCGTCCAGGAGAGGTTGACCAGTCACCGCATATCCATCATCGAAGCCGTTGGCGTTGGAGTCGTCCTTAAAGAAGTTCGCGGTATTCGAACTGTCCGGCGTATTGACGCTGTCCGGATCGTCGCTGTACGGAATGTCATCGCTCGACATCGGGTAATCCCAGTAATTGGCGGTCACGCCGTCGTTTTGATGATATGCCGCCTTGTACCATTCATCATTGTTCGGAAGAAAGAACGTTGCCGTCGACTTGCGAGTGCCATCGGAATTCGCGGTGAGATCGTAAGTGCCGGTCACGTAGTCGCCGCTTCCCTGGCCATTCTCCAGCCAATTGACGAACATTTGGGCCCGGGGGGCCGAAATCCAGAGTACCGGCATGTTTTCACGACCTGCAATTGCATCGTACTTAAGGCCATTGGCCGCTTGGTTGTCGAATTGAATGCCGCCCCTTTCATATTCGGGCAGCTGGCTAAAGTCAAAGAGATGTCCTTGAGAGCCTGCGGGGTCGGTGGCGTTGAGGAATTCGACATACTGGGTATTGGTTACCTCGTATTTGCTGATCCGAAAAGCGTGGTCCACAGAACCGTAACCAGTTTCAGGATCGGCAGCGTTGCCGGCATTCCCAACGATTACCCAGTCAAACGTAACTACTGCTTGAGCGACAAGAGCGTGAGACAAGACCGTAAGGGTGGTGAGCAACTTGAGAGTGTTGTTCATTACACTTCCTGATTCCGAGTGACGAGGCCGGAGTCATTATACCAGCGGCTCTGCACCTAACCACATTGCCGGGCGGCAAAAACGCTAACACCCGCGAGAGACCGTGACCGACCAAGAAGAACGGAAATCCGCCAGATAATCCGCAAAATGTCAGAGCCGGGCGTTACCTTCGCGGATGCCTTCCGCCGTGGCGATGACTGACTGCACGTCATATGCTCAAGTCGGCGTATCGGCGAGAGCATGGCGCCCTTTACTCGACGCGATCCACCACGCGCACCTTCATCTCGTCGCTGTTCGCCTTGAGCTCCGGGGCGTACATTGCCGCGGCGGTGGCGGGCAGGGCGCTGAACTTGCCCGGGATCTCGGCGCGGAGGCGGTAGCTGACGCTGTGTCGGCCGCGCATCAGCGAGCGGACGAACAGGGCGACCTTCTGGTCGCGGTACTCGACGTAGGCGCCCATGTCGTTGCCGTTGTAACCGCTGCGGACCTCGACCGGTTCGAAGCCGGCGGCTTTGCGGTCTTCGAGCATCACGTACTCGTAGTCGTTTTTGCTGTCGACGATCAATTCGATCTCGACCAGGTCGCCGCTGGCGAGTTTTTCGAGATTGACGATCGGCTCGCGACGGTACTTTTCGGTGCGCTGGCTGATCGCCTGGCCGTGGGCGCCGGCGACGTCGGTTTCGGTCTCTTCACGCACCAGGCGGTAGAATTTGCGGTCGATCTTCAGTTCCAACCCGGCCGCCTCAATCGGGTCTTCCAGCGTGAAATTGGTGAGATAGCCGTTGTAGTACAGCGACCCCTCGCCCGTTTTGCGGAACTCAACGACGTGCTTGCCGGCCGCCAGGTCGGCTCCCTCGATCACCAGCGTGCCGTCGAACGTGAACAGGTTGCCCGCGTCGATGGAGACCGACTTTTGCCGCTCGCCGTCGATCCAGATTTCGACCTGCAGGTTCGGCTGCGCCTCGCCGGTCGCCTGCAAGTAGTCGGCAAACGCTTCGACCACCAGGGCCGTGTCGCGAGTGCTGTTCCAGTAGCTGGCGTGCTTGCGATTGTTCAGCAGGTACTTCACCATCCGCGAGGCGACGGGGCTGTCGGGTTCCGCGGCCACCAGCAGTTTGAGGTACGCCGCTTGGGCTTCGTACTCGCTGCCGTACCACTGCCACCAGTACCCGCCGGGCAGGTTGAGCCACGCGGTCTGGTTCTCGTCGTCCTGCTGGACGTATTGCGACAGATTGCGGACGACCATCGCCAGCATGTCGGCGGGGGCGACCGGGGCGAACGCGTTTTGCGGCGTTGCGGGTTGTTGATCGTTTGCCGGGGGGGAGTCGTCGCCGCCGCCGTCCGGCGGCGAGGCGGTTTCGTGGTGCAGCGACAAACCGAACAGGGCCACCGCGTACGGCGCCAGGTGCGTGCGGTCGGCGTACAGGTAGCTGCGCATGCGGGGATTGCCGCGGCCGGCCTGCACCAGGACCATCTGCACGTAGGCGTCGAGGTCGTCGGCGTAGCGTTTGTACGACGCGTTTTCGACGCGCACCTTGTCGGCCTGGCGGTCGAAGGCGTCCAACAGCGCGAGTTGCTGCTGCTGGTAACGGGCGAGCCAATCGACGCCGCGCTCCAACACGCCGGGGACCAGGGCCACGTCATTCTGCTCCGCGACGAGCAGCCCGCGGAGGACGACCGCGGTGGTGTGGGGGCTACTGTGTTCGCCCCATCCGCTGAACCAGCCCCACCCGCCGTCGGAAAGCTGCATCTCGGCGAGTCGATTGACGCCGGCCTTGACGATCTCGCCCAATTGGGCTTCGTCGAAGACCGGGTTCTCGTCGAATCGCTTCCACTGCGCGGCCCGCTCGGCGGGATCGCCGATTTCCTGGGCGTTGAGATTGGTGCGTTTGTCCTTGAGGGCCGCCAGGTCGACGCCCATCCGCTGCAGCGTGCGTTGCGTGAGCACCGCTGGCAGGAACCGGTTGAGCGTTTGCTCGGTGCAGCCGTAGGGGTAATCAATGAGATATGGCAGCGCCTCGATCATGGCCCCGGCGAGCGTTGGCGAGTAGCGCAACTCCAGCCGAGTTTTCTCGGGACGCCGTTCGCGCGGCACGGTGATCGTGAACTGCCCGCTACCGTCGTCGGGGCGTAGCACGCCGCTGAACGACTCCTGTTTGAGCATGCCATGCACCAGCACGGGGAAACTCATCTGCATGGCGTCGGATTCTTCGTCGGTGAGCGCACTGGCGCGCACCACGGCCGTGCCTTCGTGAACGGCGTTGACGCGCCAGTCGACGCGCTGCTCGTCGCCGGCGGCGATCTCGATGGATTGCTCCATGGAGTCGGAGCCGACCAGCGCGCCCCCTTCCAGGTCGAGTTTCACGCGCACGGTCTTGGCGTGGTCGAGATAGTTGTGGACGTTGGCCGAGAGGACCACTTCGTCGCGTTCGACGAAGAACCGGGGGGCCTGCAGGCGAACGATAATGTTCTTGCGGGTGACGGCTTCCGCCGAACCCTGTCCCACTTGCGTGCCGGCGCCCATGCTCCAGGCGCCGATCTTCCACGCCGTGAGATTTTCGGGCATGGTGAGCGACACCTCGGCCAGGCCGTTGGCGTCGGTTTCCAGCGAACCGACCCACAGCGCCGTGTCGGCGAAGTTTTCGCGCACTTGCGGGGCGACCTCAGCCGCAGCGGCGCCGCCCAACTCGCTTTTATCAGCGGCGAGTTGGTCGATGCTGTTGTAGTGGCGTCCCATAGCACGAGATTCCGCGGCTACTGGAGCGAACATCGGCATGGCGGTCGCGGATTCGGGCATAAATTCACCCCCGTATCCCCCGCCGCCCAATCCGCCCACGCGGCGGCTGCGCATTGGCATGTCCCTGTCGACGCCCAGATCGCCGCGGGTCGTGACGGACAAATCGTCGACGCTGGTCGCGCCAAACAGCCCGATGTCCTGCATCACTTCCGCGCCCGGCTTGCTGACCGGCGCTTCCCAGCGGCCGAGATTCGTTTCGCTCTGTGGGCGATGTTCGCGGCGCCATTTCCAAAAGAACTCGCGGATGTCCGCCGGCGCCGCGCCGCCCGCGATGTAGTCGAGCGCCTTGTCGTACACGGCCACCACCAACGAACCGACTGCGGGCGACCCGTCGGGGCTGGTCACCTTGAGATTGATCGTGGCGTCCTGCCCCGGCAGATAGGCGTCGCTGCTGGGGACGACCTCGACGTCGACGACCCGCTTGGTCGGCGGGACGAAAATCTCCCGGGCCACCGTATACGCCTTGCCGCCATGCACGGCGACCGCCTCGACGAAGAAGTTGGGCATGTCGCGAGCCTCGACTGGCACCTCGATGACAGCGCTCTTGCCGACGATTGCGTGGACCTGCGGCGGCAGGTAGACCCCATTGGCCGGGCGCACGAACAGCAGCACGGTGGCGTTGCGGCGGTTGACGTTCACCTGCAGCGCCACCTTGTCGCCGGGGGCGTACTCGCGACGGTCGGGGATGACTTCCAGGTCGTTGAAGCGGAAGTCGCCGCCATCGAAGCCGTTGCCGCGCACCGTGATCACCTGCCCGCCCTCGATGCGGTGGTTGGCGGCGTCGATCACTTCGTACGCCAGGCGGTACTGTCCCGGCTCCGAGGCTTTGATCTGCAAACTCGCGGTTCCGTCGTCGCCGGTGGGCAGGTCCCACTTGGCGACCTCGGTTTCCACCGGCTTGCCGTCGACGTATTCAATGGACAGCAGGCGCAGCGTGCCGCCGCCTTTGACGCCCTTGCCGTCAAGCGTACGGGCGGCCATCTCCAGTTGCATGGGGTCGCCGGCGCGGTAGTAGCCGCGGTCGGTCCACAGAAACACGCGGTACGGCTGCCGGGCGACCAGCACCTGACCGGTGGCGGTGATCGTACGCCGCGACTCGTCGGTCACCTCGGCGGTGATTTCGTAGCGATGATCCTGGTCGCCGTGCAGTTCCTTGGCGGGGAGCGTGTCGATGGCGATTTCGACCGTGCCGTCGGGGCCGATTTCGACCTCTTGCTCGGCGATCACCTCCGGGGGCGACGGCTGACGCCACCACCACCAGGGCCAAGGCCGGCCGCAACCCCAACGGGCCCAACCCGGGTACCAATCGTACGACTCGGCGAACCACCAATAGCCGGGGCCGTAGAGCCAGTCCCACGGCATCGGCGGGTACCACGTCGCGGAGTGTTCGCTGCGGAGAATCTTGTATCGCACCTTGGCGTTGACCACGGGGGAACCGAAGTAGTACTTGGCGGTGATCGTGGCGGTGGCCTGCTCGCCGAGCATCAGCGGCTCGTCGGGCGCTGCGATCGTGACCTCGAACTCCGGTTTCTTGTACTCCTCCACGCGAAAACTGCCGCCGCCGTGGTTGACCACAAACAGCTGGTACTGCCCCAGCGTGGCCCCTGCGGGAAGTTCCCACTTGCCGACGATGCCGCCGTACTTGTCGGACGTCAGCGTCTGCGAATAGACCTTCTCGTTGCGCGGGTCGCGGATCTCGACGAGAAAGCTCTTGGCGGCGAACTCCGCGTCGGTCTCGGCCGTGGCGTCGTACTGGGCCGTGCGAATCCAGAACTTGAACTGCACTTCGTCCCCGGGCCGATACACGGGGCGATCGGTCAGCGCATACGCCTTGACTTGTTTGTACTGTTGATCGAGGTAGCGGCCGGACCAGACATTGCTGAACCCCAGGTGCGCCAGCCGACCGTCAGGCGTCGTGGCGATGGCGAGCCACTGACACCGTTGATTGGGCTCGTCGCCGGCGAGCTGCACCATGCCCGCGGCGTCGGTGAACTCGGCGAAGTTCTTGGTCTCGACGCGGTACTTGCCCGATTCCGCTTGCTCTTGCCGCCAACCGAAGAACTCGACATTCGCCTTGGCGACCGGTTGGCCGGTCACGGCGTCGGCCACATAGTACAACGCGGCGCCTTCCAGCGGTTTCTTGACGATTGCCGTATCGGCGACCCACAGCACGACGCTCTGCTCGTTGCCGCCGTCCATCTTGGCGGTCACCAGGTAGGCGCCCGGCTTGGTCAGCGGCGTGGCGACGGTGGTGCGACGGTCGAAGTGGTTGGGACGCGGATCGAGTTCCACCATCCAGCGGGCCGCCTCGGCGCCGACGTATTGCTGTTGGCCCTGTTGGACCAAGCGGTAGCCGAGGTTGTCGATGCTGATCTGGTCCCACGACATCTCACGGGGGCTGGCTGCGAGGTATTTCTTCACGTCGCCGAGGAGCTTGCGCACGTCGATCGCGCGGGCGACGAACTCGGCGCGTTTGCCGTTGCGGAACCGATAATCGAGCGTGGCGCCGCTGCCGGCGGGCTGCATTTCGGCCGGTTCGAGGCGTCCCCAGGCGCCGGTGATCTGCTGCAGGCGCGCCTTGGCCTGGGCGACGCGCGGGTGCTCGGGGCCATCGACGATTTGCTGCCAATTCTCAGCGGCACGCGGGTATTGGCGGCGATTTTCAAACAGCGACCCCAATGATTCCAACGCATCGCGCCACTCATTGCTGCCGGGGGTCGCCTTCTCGGCCACCTGCTTCAACAATGCAATGTGGTCGTGGCCCGCGGGCAGCCGAAAACGTTTCACGCCGGTGGCCAACCGGGCGATGGTTTCGTCCTCGGCCAGCGTGTGCAGGGCGTATGTCCCTGTTTCGGCGCCGTCGTCGCCGCTGCGGCCCAACGACCAGCCAAATTGCGCCAGCGAGTCGACGCCAAACTGCGAGCGCAAAAACGCGGCGCGGTCGAGTTGCTCCTGCAACGCGAGGTCGGGGAAGATGCGCGTCCGCTCGGCGAGCGTCCACCGCCAGCGCTCGCCGTCGTTGGCGGCGGCGTCCCACGAATCGGGAATCTCGTAAACAACGGGCTCGCCCGCGGCGTCGACCGGGGCGCCCTGCGGAGTGCCGCCGTAGCCCCAGCCTTCTTCGTAATCGGGCAGTTCGTCGAGGTTGGTGAGCGTTTGCAGCCGCCACGCCGAGCGACCGCTGGCGTCCATCATCAACGCCGCGGCGAGCCGGTCAAAGATCCCCCGCCCTTGGGAGTTCGGTTTCGAGTCACTCCCGGCCGTCGCGGCTTGCTTCTCGAACGCTTCGAGCGCTTGCCGGCAGAGTTGCAGCGTCCGCACGCGGTCGCGGGCCGTGGCATGCATGACTTTGCCGCCGCCGCGGTGCTGTCCCCGGGAAAACTTGCCGGCAATCTGATAGCCGTAGTGGACGTTGTTTTCGTAATTCGTCGCCACCGCCAGCAGCACGACCCAATCGTCGGCGTGGCGCCCGGCGACTTCCTCGCGGTAGGCGTCCAACTCGTCGAGCTGGTTGAGCCGCGCGAAGCATTCGGCGGCCCGGCTGAACGCGGTCGCCAGCTCTTGCGACGACAGCCCCTCGTCGGGCCCGGTCGTTAGCTGGCGGTACTCCGCGAGCGCCTCGGCGAAATTCCCGTCGTCGAACATCTTATCCACCCGCTGCAGGGGCCCGCCGTCGGGAGGTTCGGCGGAAGCCAGGACGCTCAATCCGCCCACGGCCGCCAGGGCCAATCCCAGGGCAACCGTCCAGGAGGTGCGAAACATGTTGTGCCTCTTCATGTTGTGACAAGCTCGTTCCATCGAGTGCGAGCGCGGATGTTGGTTCTAATCCCCGGAGCGCGGGTCCGTCCAGACGCCCCGCCGGCGGACGGAGAGGCCGGAGGGGACTCGGTTTTGTTCCGTCGGTGCCGCAGGCGGAGGAGGTCAACAGGGGGCTGACGCCCCCCGCTCGCCCGGGAAACGGGATCTGGGGCCGGTGCGGGCTGCTGGTTGGACGTTGCCAGATGTCTGGCAGTTCCCGTGGCGTGCAAAAAAATTCGGTCTGCTCCGGTTGCGCGGGTCGCCCGGGGACCGGCGGATCGGCGCGCAGGAACGCCCAATCCGCCCCGTCGCCCTGTTTTGTTGACACTTCCTATCTGCTCAATTAACTTGCACTTATGGCGATTTCTCGCCATGCCGCGAGTGTGCGGAACGCCTCGCGGTCCCTCCTCGCCGAGGCGGGCTGTCAAGAGCTCGCACCCGCCGCTCGTGCATCGACAGAGAAGTTCAGCCGCCGAGGTAATAACGTGGCCGCGAAAGACAACCAAGGACTCCAGGCAATCGTCATCGTGCTCGCGCTGTTGGTCGTGGGCCTGGCCGTGGGTCTGTTTTTGATCAACAACGCCAAGAAGACGGCCACCGCCCGCGCCGAACAGGCCGAGACCTCCGCCCAGAATGCGTCGTCGGCCGAGCGCAAGGCCCAGGAAGAGGCCAACAACTACAAAGAGTGGATGGGTTTCGCCAGCGGCGAGAGCTACGAGGCGCTGCAGAAGTCGATTGCCGAGGACCTGGGCCGCTTTGGCGCCAACTTTGCCGAAGAGGACCGCAACTACCGCACAATCCTGGCGCAGATTTTCGAAGAGAATCGCAAGCTGGCGATCAACGAAGGAATCGCCAAGCAAGACGTCGCCAAGCTGCAGGCGAGCTTGACGGCCCTGGAGGCCGAGAAGGAGCAGGAGGTCAAGCAGTACGAAGCCAAGGCGAATGAGCTGGCCGCCGACCTGGCCCGCGAAAAGAACAAGTTCGAACAGCAGTACGCGCAGATCAACAAAGAGAAGGACAAGATCGCCGCCGACTTTGCAGCGCTGCAGCAGTCGCACGACGAAGCGGTCGCCCAGCTCAACGCTGCCAAGGCCGCCCTCGAACGCCAGGTGACCTCGCTCGAGCGAAGCGTCGAGTTGATCAAGCGGCAATTGCCCTCGAAGGATCCGTTCGCCCAGCCGGCCGACGGCTCCATCACCTGGGTCAACCAGCGGTACAGCAAGGTCTGGATCGACCTGGGATCGGCCGACGGGCTGCGGCCGCAGGTCACCTTTAGCGTGTACGAGGTCGGCGAGCCCGACGCCGAGCAGGCCGTAAAAAAGGCCAGCGTCGAAGTGCTGCGGATTATCGACGAGCACATGGCCGAGGCCAAAGTGACCGACGACGACCCCAAGAATCCGGTGATGCCTGGGGATAAGCTCTACAGCCCCGTGTGGGAACCGGGTCGCACGGTCGGCTTCGCGATCGCGGGATTCATCGACATCGACGGCGACGGCGCCAGCGACCTGGAGCAACTCAAACGCATCATCGCCGCCAGCGGCGGCAAGGTCGACGTGGCGCCTAATGACAAGGGCGCCAAGGAAGGTCAGGTTCAGGTCGAAACGCGGTTCCTCGTGCTCGGCGAGCGGCCCGACGACGCCCACCTGGGCGCGTGGCGCGAGAGCTGGGACCAGATCAGCCGCGAGGCGTCCGACCTAGGTATCGAGACCGTGCCGCTGGACCATTTCCTCAAGCTCCTCGGATGGCAGAACGACGCCGACGTCGTGCCGCTTGGCATCGACGCCCGCGCCGACGACTTCGCCGCCAAGCCGCACACCCAGGAACTGCCCCGCAAGACGGGGCAGCCGTCCGGCGCCTTCCGCAAACGGCTGCCGCAGGTCGGCTACTAGGCGGCCCCAAACAGGGCCCGCACGACGATCTGCGACCATGTCTCAAATCCGTCGATTTCGGCGAGAATCTCGCTGACCGGCCGGAATCCCGCGTCGAGGATGTCTTCTTCGCGGGGACGCACGTCGGGCGTCTCGACGTCGCACAGGTGAACCATGCCCAGGTGAACCGTGCCGACGGGCGTTTCGTCGTCGTTGATCAGGCCGGCGAGTTCTTCCGTGTACGCCGTGGAGATTTCGACTTCCTCGGCCAACTCGCGCTGCATCCCCTCGCGGTACACGTCGTGATGGTTGTCGGCCCCGGTCGCATCGACCGTAGAGATGTGGCCGCCCACGCCAACGCTCCGTTTGGTGCGCAACCGCGCTTCGCCCTGCCCGCCGCCGCGCGTGTACTGAAACAACAGCGGCGTGCCGTCGGCGTCGGTGTAACGAAACAGCACGTAGGGGATCAGTTGCTTGAAGCTGGGATCGTCTTCCATCGCCCCGCGCGGCCGGTAGCTGAGGTCGTCTCCCTCCAAGAGCGCCGGCAGGTAACGATCAACATCGCTCGAAAAGCCCTGGAAGTGTCCAAGCGTGCGAAAGCGAGCGGTCGGAACCACGAGCACCTGTTCTTCGGCCACGGCGGTCATAGGAATCCTTTCGTCAGCGGCGAGTCGTTGGCGGCAAAGAACCGATTGTACGGGGAAACGTCCGGGGCGCGGAGGGATGGAATCAGGCGGAAGGCGGAAGGCGGAAGGCGGAAGGCGGAAGGCGGAAGGCGGAAGGCGGAATGGTTTTGGCGCGGGGGGGACTTCTGTCGGCTTAGGCGGTCCGTAGGACGCTTTCGACGCGCCGCAACGCCTCTTCCACGCGGCAGGGGGCGTCGCTCACCGTGATGGTGGCCTCGCGGCGAATGAGGTCGTCGAACCGCTTCTGAGCGGCGACCACCGTACTGTGGCTGCGACGGCCGAAGTAGTCGCCGATTTCGCTGAGCGCCGCGCGAGTGTATTTGCGCGCCAGCCACATGGCCAAGGTGCGAGGATCAGCCACGGCCCGTGAGCGGCTGTCGCTCTTGAGCCGCTTCGGCTCGACGCCAAACACCTCGCATACGGCCCGCTGGATGTCGGCCAGCCGCACTTGGGGGGCGTGATGGCGGCAGAATTCGCCCAGCGCCTCGGTCGCCAGCGCGAGCGTCACGTCCGTCGAGCGCGCCATGCTGGCCGCGACCAGCCGGTTGATTGCCCCACCCAGCAGGCGAGCGCTGCCGACGACCTGTTGGGCGATCAGTTCCAAGACGTCGTCGCCGATGTTCAGTTGCAGCCGCGCCACGATCCCTCGCACGATGCCCAGTCGGGTGGCGAAGTCGGGCGGGTCGAGCTGAACGGACAAACCCGCGCCCACGCGGGCGGCCAGCTCGCTGCTAAAGGTCTGCAACTCCGACGGCGGCCGATCGCTGGACAGCACGACCTGCCCCTCGCGGCGGGCGATGGCGTCGATCGTATGCAGCAATTCCTCCAACGTCGCTCGCTTGCCGGCGAAGAACTGCACGTCGTCGACCAGCAGCATCCCCAAGCTGCGAAACTTGTCGCGAAAACTCGGCAACATGCGCTGCTGCAGCGCTTCCAGAAACTGCGCGGTGAACTGTTCGGCGGTCGTCAGCATCACGCCGCCCCGCGCGCCGCCGCGGCGGC
>JAGQOU010000391.1 GCA_020427145.1 Planctomycetales bacterium
GCGACAACGTCGGCGACGTCGCCGGTATGGGCGCCGACTTGTACGAGTCCTACTGCGGTTCGATCCTCGCGACCGCCGCACTCGGCGCCGCGGTGGGCGCCCACAAGGTGGCCGGCGGCGACGAAGGAGCTTTTGCACAGGCCGTCGGCTATGTCACCGCTCCGATGATCATCGCCGGCATCGGCACGATCCTGTCGATCATCGGCATCTTTATGGTCAAGTGCCGCGAGGGCGCTTCGCAGTCCAACCTGCTCAAGGCTCTGCTGATTGGCACCTTGGGTTCCAGCGCGCTGATCGTGCTCGTGGTCATGGGCGTTGCTCAATTCAGCGACTTGATGACATGGGGCATCGTCGGTTCGGTCATCGCCGGCCTCGCTTCGGGCGTCATCATTGGCCAATCCACCGAGTACTACACTTCCGACGAATACAAACCGACCAAGGGCATTGCCGAACAAGCCCAAATGGGGCCGGCCACGACGATCATCGACGGCTTGGCGACGGGCATGTACTCCGCCGGCGTTCCGGTGATCACGATCGTGATCGGCATCCTCTGTGCGTTCGCTTTTGCCGGCGGGTTCACCGACATGAACATGGGTCTGTACGGCGTGGGCTTTGCGGCGGTTGGCATGCTGGCCACGCTCGGCATTACGCTCGCCACTGACGCTTACGGGCCGATCGCTGATAACGCGGGCGGCAACGCCGAGATGGCCCATCTGCCGCCGGAAGTTCGCGAGCGGACCGACGCCCTCGACTCGCTGGGCAACACGACCGCGGCCACGGGCAAGGGCTTTGCCATCGGTTCGGCCGCCCTTACGGCGATGGCGTTGTTGGCCGCGTACATCGAGGAAGTGAAGATTTGGGTCGCCAAGCTCGCCGACCTCACCGATGACAAGCTTTTCCACGTCGGCACGTCGGCCTTTACTAACGACAAGGAACTGGCCGGCGACGGGGTCGTCTACGCCGCCACCGCCCAGATCAAGGACTTTGTCGAAGCCTACGATCTGAGCATCATGAACCCGCTGCTGCTGTGCGGTCTGTTTCTCGGCGGCATGATGGCGTTCGTGTTTTGTGCCATGACGATGAAGGCCGTCGGCCGTGCGGCCGGCGCCATGGTCAACGAAGTGCGGCGGCAGTTCAAGGAAATCCCGGGCATCATGGAAGGCACTGGCAAGCCTGACTACGCCCGCTGCGTGGCGATCAGCACCGCGGGAGCCCAACGCGAAATGATCGTCCCCTCGATCCTCGCGATTGCCGTGCCGGTTGCGACCGGATTGGTGTTGGGCGTCCCGGGCGTGATGGGCTTGCTGGCGGGCGGCCTGACCACCGGCTTCGTGCTAGCCACCATGCTCAACAATGCCGGCGGCGCGTGGGACAATGCCAAGAAGTACATCGAACGCGGACACTACGGCGGCAAGGGTTCGGAGGCCCATAAGGCCGGCGTCGTGGGCGACACGGTGGGCGACCCATGCAAAGACACCAGCGGTCCGTCGCTGAACATCCTCATCAAGTTGATGGCTATGGTGAGCGTGGTGTTTAGCCCGCTGGTGGTGAAGTTCTCTCCCGTGGTGCAGGAAGCGCTGGGGATCGTCTTCAAGGCGGCCGGCGTGGAGTAAGGAGGCTGTCAGCGATCAGCTGTCGGCTTTTCGATCGAGCGACAACGGCGGCCCGCGATCACGAGATCACGGGCCGCTTTTTTGCGCGCAATGACAAACCACTCCCAGCCGCGAGCTGACGGTCTCGCTGGCGACGGGGGCGCACGGCATGTCCATGGGCGGCGAGCAAACGCGTCGCCGCCGGCGACCAAGTTTGGTCGAGGCTACCAGTCGCTCTGTCTGGGCTTCAGTCGCCGCCGCGCAGATCTTCTTTGAGACCGTAGCGGTGGTAGCGCACGTTGCGAGGGTTCATCGTGTGCCCCCAACTCACTTGGGCGACTTCCACGCCCAGCGCCGCGGCGAGCGCCGCCCGCTCGGCGGGATTCGGCAGCCAGCGGCCGTCGACAATGGCCGCCACCCGCTCAGGCGATAGCCCGCTCGCGGCAGCCAAGTCGTCTAGCGAGTGCCGGGAGTTCTCAAATAACGCATCGACGGTTTTCATGGTTGGTCCGCCGCGAGAACGAAATGAAGATGTCCTGACGATTTACAGGCGTCTCCGCCGGCGCCGCAAATTGGGCCGCCAGTTGCGCCTGTCGGGAAAGTAACCACTGGGAGTCCCCCCTCTGGCGGGGGAATCTTTTTGCGTTGTCACGGCCGCGGCCGTACAATACGCGCAGTTGCTTGCCAACGTGATCCTACGATTCTCTTCCTTTGATTCTAGCAACACCGCCGTTTTTTCGCCGCTGATTCGCCTGGGCGAGACGCGTGGCGAGCGAAGCTGCTTGACTCTTTTCTTTCTGAATCGACGCGACAGAGTTGAACCGAGCTTCGCGCCGCGGCTCGCCGTGGTTGACAGGTAGCAAGCCGCTTGCTGCCGCTAGTGAAGTTGTCGAATAGCGCCACGCCGCTGGCGCCTGTTGGAAGTTGTCGCTCCTCCGCGCTCGCCGCCGTTGTCGCGAGATTCTCGCGCCTCCGGTGCGGCGACGTTGCCGCATTCAGTGAAAGGCTTTGCGTCCCATGGCCACCGATTCCATTGATCGCGTGACCGACGTGCCGGCGATGGCGCCGGTCGCCGGCAAGTTTCAGTACCCGGGCATCCCCACCACCTGCGACGGCGCCGAGGCCGTGGTGTGGGTCGAAACCCGCATCTCGCAGGGCTCGGGCGCCTTCCCGATCACCAGCAGCACCACAATGGGCAGCGGGTTCAACGCCGCCGTGGCCGCCGGCCAGCCCAACCTCTGGGGCGATCAACTCGTGTTCGTCGAGCCGGAGAGCGAGCACTCCAGCGCCACGTTCTGCGAGGGCTTCGCCGTGGCCGGCGGGCGGGTCACCAATTTTACGTCGGGCCAGGGGCTCGTCTTGATGAAAGAGGTGCTGTACACGATCGCGGGCAAACGGCTCCCTGTGGTTTTCAACATCGGCGCCCGGGCGCTCACCAGCCATAGCCTCAACGTCCACGCCGGGCACGATGACGTGATGAGCGTGGCCGACGTCGGCTGGGGCATGCTGCTCGCCCGCAACGCACAAGAGGCGTGCGACTTGTGCCTCATTGCCCGCCGCGCGGCCGAGGCGTCGCAAACGCCCTTCTTCAACGTTCAGGACGGCTTCCTCACAACCCACACCGTCGAGAGCGTCCGACTGCCCGAGTTGGAGTTCATGCAGCAGTTCATCGGCAAGCCGGAAGAGCGGCTGATGAACCTGATGAATCCGGCGAGTCCCATGATGTCGGGCGTGGTGCAGAACCAAGACTCGTACATGAAGGGCAAGATCGC
>JAGQOU010000392.1 GCA_020427145.1 Planctomycetales bacterium
TGCAGCACGACGCGGGCCGGCTTGAAGGGGATCTCGACGCCCGCGTCGCCAGGGGCGAGGACGCCCCGGCTCGCCGTCCAATTGGCCAGGTTCTGCACGTCCTTTTCTTCCACGACGAATCCGTCGCAGTTGCGCAGGCACGATTCCAGCAGCACGCGGATCGAGAACGGCAGGTCGTTGACCACCGTCAGCCCGGCCTCTTCGAGCTTGGAGAGCCGATAGATGGCGGCCGGCCCCGCACCAGTGTCAAACGTATCGCGAGCGGCAAACGGGTCGGTCTTGGCCATGGCAGGTGTCGTGGGGTTGAAAGGCGGGGGGCGGTATGTGTTGGTGAATTGGCGGTCAGGCAGCCGCGAGCTGACCAGCTCGCCGGCGGCGCCGGAGTGCGGCGGTCATTCTAGCGAATTGCCGAGGAAAACGGCAGGCGCCGGCGCCGGCTCGTCCTGGGGCGGCTCGCAAACCGCTGTTTATGGATGCAGCGAACTGAGATAAGCTCCCCGCCGGCCGTCAACGTCGCCACCCGGCCCTAGAGGCGTTGACAACACTCCTTCGATACTGCGAGACGCTCGTGACAACTCGGCAATGTCGTTTCCGGACGCTCATGTTCGTCGCAGCGGCGGTTGTCGCATCGATGGCGGACGCGGCTCCCATCCGAATGGGGTTCACCGCGACCATTACGCAAGTTGACGCGGGTTTCGAGGGGGCCGTGGGGCTTGGCGATTCCTTTTCAGGCGAGTTATCGCTCCTGGACGACCGGGTGTGGTCCAGCAACATCTTCGGCGAAACGCGGGCTATTGAGGACGTCGTGTTGCGAGGCCAGGACTGGGCCGTCGCCCTGCCTGGTCTCGCAGGGACGCTCGATACGCTTGAAGGCGCGGGGCAGCCGATCTCGCTACTCTCCCACCCGGCAACGATTTTCTTGTCAATAGGGACGCCCACTTACATTGCGCCGCCTGACGCAGAGGACAATCTTGGCGAACCGGTATTCAATGTCGTTTCGGATGCTGATGGCAATATCATCGGCTTCGTGACCGACTATGGCGACTTAGTGACGTTTTATACCACCGGCTTGGTTGTCCCCTATCCGTTCCTTACGCTGATGTTCCGGTCGAGCGCCAGTGCGGAAGAGTTTGAAGCGTTGGCTCCGAACCTGCCGGCGCTGTGGCCGCAGTTGTCGGGCCGAGGCGCTATTGGCTGGCAACGCGATCACGGCCTCGGTGCATACGGCCCGCTCGCCCATTTCGAGGTGACTTCGGTCTATGCGATCCCCGAACCCGCGTCGGCGGGGCTTGCGCTGGCGGCCGTTGCCGGCGGGCTCTTGGCGTTTGGCCGCGGCCGTCGTGGACGGGCAAGCGTGGCGAGCGGCCGGGGCCCAGGAAGGACTGCCAAGCCAATGACGCGCATGATTCTGACGCTCGCAACACTCGCGATCGCGTGCGGTTCGTCCGTGGCAGGTGCGGGCGTAATCCGCGTCGGATTCGAAGCGACGTTCACCAATATTCAAGAGGGCTTCGACGGACCGATCGAGCCGGGCGACACGCTCGTCGGCAAGATGTCGATCATTGACGATCAACAGTGGGACACCGGATTCATTTGGGGCGTCACCTGGGCAGTGACTGATGTCATGCTGACAGGGAACGGTTGGAACGCCACCGCGCCAGGGCTTGCGGGCGCATTCAGTAAGCTAGAAAACGTCGCTCCTGGGGTCGTCAACGACCCCATTTTTTCTGTTTCATTTGGCGAGCCGGTCATCGTGCCGTCGCCGTCAGAAGAAGTCGTGGATAATTTTGAACCATCTCGATCCCCGGCGCCTGGTTTGGTCATTCTTGACGGTGGGGGAAACACCATCGGAGTTATCGTCGATTACCCAGACTATGGCAGCGTCGATAACACGCCGCTGGGACTGGTCATTCCAGCCCCCGTCGTGACGCTTGGTTTTCAGGTGGCGAGGCCGGCGCCGAGTCTGCCGGAGCTGATCCCGAACTTACCGGCAATGTGGCCGTACCTGACGGGGACAGGCGCGATCGGAACGCAAAGCTTCTTCAACCTCAACGGTCACGGCCCGCTCGCCCATTTCGAGGTGACTTCGGTCTATGCGATCCCCGAGCCCGCGTCGGCGGGGCTTGCGCTGGCGGCCTTTGCCGGCGGGCTCTTGGCGTTTGGCCGCGGCCGTCGTGGACGACCAAGTGCGGCGAGCGGCAAGTTGAAGGGCGGGCTTGTTCGTTCCGCTTCGATTCTGTCGCTGGCGGCTTGCGCCGCGGCCCTCGGCGACCAAGCCGCTGCGGCAGAGGTTCGCATCGGATTCAGCGGGCAGATCGTTCAGGCGGACGACCCGCTCGCCATGGCGTTTCCGACGGGCACAAACGTGCAGGGCTCGATCGACGTCAGTCTCGATGAGATTGTTCGGGCCGAGGGTGCAATACTCGGTAAAGCGACGTATTGGTTCATCAACTCTGCTTCGGTAGCCGCAGGTCCGATCGACATTCAGCTGCGGAGCAATCGGGAGCTTGGCCTCGTCACTCGCCTCGATGGGATGCCGCTCGCCCCGGGCAGCCCGCCAACAGCCTGTTGTACAACACGTCGACAAGTTATGGACTGGGAGTTCGCATTCTCCGGGGCGTCGATTACGGCGTCGACTTCTCCAGCGACAAGAATGCCGAAGTGGATTTGGGAAACGGCGCTGTTGGTCGTTACGTCCAATTCGATGAAGCGGCGAACCCGCGGTTCTCTGAACTGACGGAAGGCGATACACAGGACTACGCCTGGGATTTCCTGCAAATCTCCGGCTACAGCCCGGCGGTTGAACTCGAGAATCCCTACTGGCCGGGGCCGATGCCGGTTGAAGACTACACTTCTCTCCAGGGCGCTTTGGTCTTGTGCACGCTTCGTGACGATGGTTCATGGGTGAAATCCCGCGCCGTCTTCGATGTGACGGCGCTGTCCGTGATCCCGGAGCCGATTTCGTTCGTCTTAATCGCTCTGGCGATCAGTTGCGCCGTTGCGGCGGAGCGGCGCCGATTCGCCCAGCAGTGATACCGCGCCTGCCGTAAGTCGCTCCGCTCGTCGCGCGCCGGATACGCCACGCGGTGCTCCTGCATCAGTCGCCGCGACCACGCTCCCGCGACGCGGTGCTTGAGCCGCTCCGGTTGGACGATCTCCGTGAACGGGTCGCGCCTCACGGCCTCGACGGTCTCCAGCACCCGTTGGGCAATCGTACGGTCGGGCTTCGCCGAGTACTTCAGATCGAACCGAAACTCGCTCGGGAAGACCGTGTCGCGCGGCTTGCGAGCCGGGTGGCAGTCGCCCGGACTTGTTGCCGCGAGTCTTGGTCGCCGACCGTCCGAGGGGTCGGCACATTGCGGAGATTCTCCGTTGAGAGTGGCAATCAGGGTGGCGAGTTGAGCGTGTCGCGGCGAGAATGGCCGGCTTGCTGTCGAGCTGGCGGCCGCGTGGCCGGCGAGCTGGTCAGCTCGCGGCTATCCATTCGTCCCTCGCCCCAAGCCCCCTCGCCATCGCCGCCATGCCTGACGCCCGCCACGATGACACGTATCTGACGTCCCCGCCGCTGACCGACAAGATGCCCGGCGGCATCCCCTACATCGTCGGCAACGAGGCGGCTGAGCGGTTCAGCTTTTACGGGATGCGGGCGATTCTCTACGTGTTCATGACCGAGCACTTGCTGAACTCCGCGGGCGGGGCGGCCCACTTCGACGCGGCCACGGCCACCGAGTGGCAGCATTGGTTTGCTTTCGGCGTCTACTTCCTGCCCATGGCCGGCGCCATTCTCGCCGACTGGTTGTGGGGCAAATACAAGACGATCCTGTGGCTGTCGCTGATGTACTGCGTGGGCCACGCCGTGTTGGCGTTTGTCGACCTGCCGCAGTTGACCGGCGTGGCCCCCAAGTGGCTGCTGGCGGTGGCGTTGGTCTGTCTGTCGATTGGGGCCGGGGGGATCAAGCCGTGCGTGTCGGCGCACGTGGGGGACCAGTTCGGCAAACTGAATCAGCATCTGCTGCCGCGGGTGTATCAATGGTTTTATTTTGCAATCAACGTCGGCGCGGCCGTGTCGATGGTGCTTACGCCGCGGCTGCTGGAGTGGTTCGGGCCGCCGGTGGCGTTCGGCGTGCCGGGCGTGTTGATGGCGCTCGCCACGTTTGTGTTTTGGCTGGGGCGGAACAAGTTCGTGCATGTGCCGCCGACGGGGGATCGCATCTTCAGCGAGATCGTCAGCCCAGCCGGGCGGCGGGCCATTGCCAATCTGCTGCCGCTGTATTTCTTCGTGATCATGTTCTTTGCGATGTTCGAGCAAACCCAATCGACGTGGATCGAGCAGGCCAAGTACATGGATCGGATCGTGCATTTGCCGATCCTGGGCGAGTTTGAATTCATCCCCGCGGAGTTGCAGGCGATCAATTCGATTTTCGTGTTGATGATGATCCCGCCGTTCACGCTGGTGATCTACCCGTTCTGGGGGCGCTTCACCGAGGTGACGCCGCTGAAAAAGGTCGGCGTGGGTTTGCTAGTCACCGCAGCGTCGTTCGTGGTGTGCGCGATGGTGCAGCAGCGCATCGACCCGTGGACCGGCCCCAACCGCTGTTTGCAATTGGGGCTGTCGCTGCTGCCGGTGAACGTGGGGGGGGCGGTCGAAGGGTTGCTAGGCGCCGAGCAGGCGCCGAGTATCTGGTGGCAGGTGCTGGCGTACCTCATTTTGACCGCCGGCGAGGTGCTGGTGTCGATCACTGTGCTGGAATTCTCGTACACGCAGGCGCCCAAGACGCTCAAGAGCTTCATCATGGGCTTGTTCCTATTTGCCATCGCGTTGGGCAACATGGTGATCGCGGTGGCCGCCGGCAAGATTAGCGAGTTGGAGAAAGCGGGCGTGAAGATCCTCTCGGGGGCGAACTACTTCTGGACCTTCTCGGTCGCCATGCTGATCGCGACGTTGGCGTTCGTCGTGTGGTCGCAGTTCTATCGTGGCGCCACTTACATCCAAGGCGACGACGGGCCCTCTGCCGCAGACCTCGCGGAGGCCGACGCCGACGCCACGGCGGCCAACTGACATGTTCTTCCCCATCTCCGACGATGATCGCCGACTCGTGCGGCCCGCCTATGTGACTTGGGCGCTGGTCGCGCTAAACATTGCGGCGTTCGTGTACCAAATGTCGCACGAGGAGTTCACCTACGGGTACGCCGCGGTGCCGCGGGAGATCACCACCGGCGAGGACATTCAGCAGTCGACGCCTTTGCAGATCGGCCCGGGGAAGCCGGTGATGATTCCGCAGGCGCCGGGGCCCGTGCCGATTCAGTTGACGTTGCTCACGTCGCTGTTTCTGCACGGCGGTTTCATGCACCTGGCGGGCAACATGTTGTTTCTATGGATCTTTGGCGACAACGTGGAGCACCGCTTCGGCAGTTTGCGGTTCTTGGGTTTTTATCTGGCCAGCGGCGTGGCGGCGAGCCTCGCCCAAATCGCGCTCGACCCGGGGAGCTACATTCCCACGCTCGGCGCGTCGGGCGCCATCTCCGGCGTGCTGGGCGCCTATCTGGTGCTGTACCCTCACAATCGGGTGCATGCCATCTTGTTTGTGTTCGTCGTTTCGTTGCCGGCCTATGCCGTGATCGGCATGTGGGCCGTCACGCAAGTGATCAACGGCTACGGGGCGATGTTCGTTTCGCAGCAAATGGGCGGCGTGGCGTATGCGGCGCACATCGGCGGTTTTGCCGCGGGGCTGATGGCCGGGTGGTTCGTCCGCCGCCGCCTGCCCGAGGAACCGCAGTCGCCGTTCCTGGCGTTGATGCAGAACGACCCGCGGCTGCGCCCGCGCTAGTGGGTGCGAGAAGAACAAACCACGGAGGCACGGAGGGCACGGAGTTTGTCCTGCCTGTGGCGGCGACTCGTGAGGGATTGATCCCAGACAATTTGGCAAAGCGGGAGTGCGAGGCTCTGCCGAGCCTGGGACTTGAAGACTCTTGCCGAGCTCGGCAGAGCCTCGCACTC
>JAGQOU010000018.1 GCA_020427145.1 Planctomycetales bacterium
CAGCGGAATCAACATGTAGGTGAAGAACTGCAGCTTGTAGATGTTCTCGCGGGTCAGTTTCTCTTTGGGAACATGGGCGGCGATCTCGCGGAGATTCCCCAGCAGCGAACCCTGATTGCCGATCCGCTCGGCAAGCACCACGAACGTGACGATCCCCAACACCATAAAGACGATGGTCTGAAACGCGTTGGCCCACGCCGTGCCGCGCATGCCCCCGAAAAACACATAGGTGAGCACCACCAGGCAAATCGCAAAGGAGGCCACCTGTCGCGGCACGCCGCCGCGCGAGCCGTCAGGCCCCAGAAAGCCCTCGGTCCCTTGTTCCAAAAACTCAGGGAACGTCCCCTCGGAGAACGTGGCGCCGACGAACTTGCCGTCGGGCGTGTTGACCCCGGCGGTCACCTTGTTGATGACCGTCCCGGACGCCATCACGCCGATCAACAAATAAGGAATCACCAAACCGACCAACACCGGAAACAACAGCATGCCGAACTTGTCGCTCTCCAGTCGGTCGCGAAAGAACTGAATCTGCGTGGTGTAACCGTACTTGCGGCCGAGCTTCCACAGTTTGACGCCCAATACAAAGAAGCAGAGCGAGTGGATGATGCCGCTGGAGCTGGCGAGCATGCCGTACACGCCGGCGCCCCGTTTGAACGCCTCGCCGGTGGACCCCACCAGCGCAAACGCCGTCATCGTGGTGCCGAAGATCGACATCAGCAGCAGAAACGGGCCGATCGAGTGGCTCGCCAGCATGTAGTCCTGCGTCGTGCCGCGGAACATCCGGCTGGCGAACACCCCCAGCAGCAGCAGCAACCCGAGGTAGCCGCAGATGATGTACAGCTGGATCATTGCCGATCCCCCTGGCCCGCTGCCGCCGGGGCGCCGGACTCCGAATTGTCCAGCGGCCAGCAGAACCTGGTGGCCAGCAGCCATGTGAAGCCCGCCCCCAGCGAGATGCCAATGTGGTACATCAGCGCCACCGGGACGAAACCGAACATCAGCCGCGTGTCGTCCCAGTTCCAATTGTCCTGGTGCAGCACTATCAGCGCAACCACCAACAGCCAAACGACTTTCGACATGCGGCATCCGGGAGAGCGAGACGGGCAAGAAGCAGAGTCGCCGCGGCGACGATCCGCAAAGCGTCCGAGTGTACCAGACGCCCCGCGCGAGCCAAATGCGGCTCTGCCGCGAATGTGGCGAGCGATACGCAACGCGAACTCTTCCCGCCGGGCATCGCCCGCGTGACGATCACCGGCGGCCGCCGACTCGGCGAATTGCCCTGGCTCGGCGGAGGCATCGGATCGGGGTCAACCGCCCCGCACGTCTGCAGCGTCGGCTGGACGCCGATTGCGAAGTTGAGCACGAGTCCGGCGACCGTCGCCCGGGCGGGTAGAAACTCGATCGCGGCGACCGTGCCCCGGCAATAACCGCCTGCCGCCCAGGTTGCGCTCCAAGAAAACCGGAGGGGGACCGCTCGACCGCCCCGCGGCGGCAAGCCCAGTCAGCGCTCGCGTGGACGGCAACACAAAAGGTCCCAGGCGCGAACGGCGCTTGACTCTTCGAAACACGTTACGCGGCAACCCGTTTGGGGCGAAAAGAACTTTGCATGCAAGGGGGTTGCGGCGCGAGGGGCATCCTAGAGATTGCATGCCACCGAACGCATGCGAACCGTTCGGGAAACAAGAAATGGGAGTCCGCCGCACCAAAGCAAAGTGGCAATAATCTGGCCGCTTGGTTCGGGCGCCACGATCGCCGATACAGTTGCTGAAGCGACAGAAACCTGCCGTTGCCAAACGAGGAAGTCAGCACCGTCGACGATTCCTTCGCCAGTGGCATCGCCTTGGAGGTGGACCGCGCCGGCGGCAGTTCCAAAGCCGCTGCTCCAGAGGCCCAAGTCAACGTCGTCAACCGTTCCGTTTTCGTTGAAATCTGCCGACATGCCTGGCGCGATTTTGATCAAGCCATTGGCAATCGAGAGCGCTATTGCCGCCCCGGAGGCGTCGCGCAGCGTCGTGTCGAATCCACCAAGCGACGGAGCGACGCCGGTTAGCAGCAGCGGAAACGCGCTGCCTGATAAGCCCGTCGTGTCGATCGTCAACGTGGCCAGCAAACCGTCGGCCGCGACGGTGCCGGTCGCGGTGGTCGTTCCGTCCACCCAAATGAGCGGGTGAACCGCGTTGCCAGGACCAAGATCGCCGAACGCTCCATTGTTGTCGTCGGCGAACACCGCTCCGCTGACGATGTCGACGGAAGTGAACGACGGTTTGACGTCGACGCCGCCGACAAAACTTCCGCCGTCGCCAATCTGGGCGAAAAAATCCTCGCCGGCGATCGCTTCGCCGCCGCTGACAAAAATCGAAATCGACTGGTTCGGCATGTTGGCGGACAACAGATGCGTTCCGACGACGATGTTGGCGGCCGAGGCCCGCGCGGCGAATCCGACGATCAAGAGCAGCGCCGGCAGCAGCGGACCGAAGCGTCGCTTGCCGGGGCGCAGCTGGCTGGTCAGAGACTCCCCGACGGAATCGCTGCGCGACTGGCTCTCCGACTCAGGAGCCGGCGCTGTCTGGTGATGCGATCTCGTCACGGCGGGTACATGCTCGTCATCGGCATCTCTGGTCAACGTCGGACTGTTTCGCGATTGATACGAGCGTTGAGGCCTGGCCGCGGCGTGGAAGTCGGACAACGCCTGGTCGATGGCTTGTTCGCGAGCGGCATTCGAGGGCGGCGCCAATTCCAAGGCAACGATCCAGCTCGATTGAAAGCTAGGCGTCGCGTCGGTCGACGTCGGCACTGTCAAATCGACAGGCGATGAGTCAATGGTTAGCGCGGAAGCCGGCTCGAACGCCGGAAGCGGCGACGCAATCGGCGCAACCGACGCGGCAACGGCGATCGGCGCGGCCGGCGCCGTTATCAGTTTCAGCGGTGACAAGCCCGATCGATGCGAACGGGCGATCAACACGTCCTGCGAGTCGACCTGCTTGTCACGATTGAAGTCAAAAACATTGGCAATCCCCGCACCGCCGGGAGCGGTCAAATTGCTGCGCGTCGCCAATTCGTCGGCCGAATCCACCGCCGTGTTTCCGCCAGCGCCGCTGTCGCCGATGAAATTACCGAAATAGAAAACGTGGTCCTCGGTCAACTGCAGATGAGGCTGGGCGATCAACGTCACTTGCAGCCATTCGTTCCGAATGGCGTTGTCGGCCCAGACGACCGCGATCTGGGTCGAACCGCCGGGACCGCGCCCGGGATAAGTGTTCAAGAAGGTCGGCGTGGGGGCCTGCGCCCAGCCGGTCGGGTCGTCGTCGTTGCCGACGCGGAATTCTAAATCGTCGACGCGCGGCAACACTTCGAGATTCGCGACGTTAATGAAGACGCCGTTGAGTCCTTTTTCGTAACTCGTGTAGTTCGCGAACGTCGCCGTCTGGCCCGGCAACAGCGGTTGCTTGTCGGTCGCCGCCGCCAACGTGTCGGTCCCGTTCGACGAGCCGTTTTGACCGTCGTAGTAGCTATTGTTGTAAAAAACCTGGGTGCTGACGACCGACGGAAACTGCACCGTGACGTTCAACTCGTTGGACGCCGGAGAAGGACCCGCCAGATCGGTCGCCTGGAGTTGATAGTAGTACTGTTCGCCAAGCGTCACCGCCGTGTCGTCGTAAAGCGTTGCGCTTGCCGGCAGCGTGTCGATCTTCGCGTACGTTCCTCCCACGCCAGTCTTGCGATAGACCTCAATCTCCTGAGCGTAAGGCGACGCGCTGCTGAAGGTCAGATGGACGACGGGCCCCGGTTCCTTTGTCGCCGACACAAGCGTCGGTGCGACGGGCGCGATCGCCATCCCGGCGATTTCATTGTCCCCGAGAATCTGGTCGTAGATCCGCACCTCGTCGAGTTGCCCGTTGAAGTACGTCGCCCCGTCGGCGGCGCCGCTGCCGGTCAGGTCGGTTTGGGCGCCAATCAAGCGAAACGCGGCGGATTTGATCCCCGTGTCGCTCTGACCGCTCGCCTGCAGGATTCCGTCGACGTAAATCTTGACCGCGCCGCTCGCCTCGTCGCGCGTAAACGCAACGTGATGCCACTGGCCGTCATTGATTGCGGTCGCGCTGACGACGCCCGCATTTCCGGCGCCAATGCCGATGTGGCCGGCCTGGTCGAGATAGCCCCACCGGATGTCATTCGACGATCCGGCGACTTCCACGCCCGTGATTGCCGGCGAATTCCACAGTTCAGTGCCCCCCGTTTGCGTCGTCTTGATCCAAGCGGTCAGCGTCGCCGTACCTCCCAGTACAGAGGTCAGATTATTGTTGCTGGGAACCTGAACTGCGGATTGCGGGGTCGTCGACCGAAACGCGCCGTCGCCGCTGAAACTAAGCGCCGAGTCCCCAATCTTCGGCGCAGCCCACGCTGGCGGCGTGTTGCCGACGAGCGTGCCGGTCTTCGTCCCGACGGAATCGGCCGTCGACGCGCCGCTCCCCTCGTCGAAGTGATACAGGTCTGTTGGGATCGTCAACCCCGGCGTCGTCGCCGAGGCCGTGTTCGTGTAAGCCGAATCGCCAATGACATTCGTCGCCCGGACGCGGTAATAGTAGGTGGTCAGTTGACTGACCGTTCCGTCGACGTAGCTCGTCGACGCCGCGCTGGCGACGCCGATCTGCACGAAATTGACGTTGTCCGTTGAACGCTCGACCTTAAAGCCGCCTTCGTTGTCGGAATTGTCGATCCATGACAACTGAATCTGCGACGCGTTGACCGCAGTCGCCGCAAGTCCCGTAGGGGCGTCCGGAGGCGCCGTCGGCGGAGCAATGAGGCCGAAGACCCCCAACTCGCCGGACGCTCCCACGAACACGCGACCGTCGGCAATGGTCGGCGTGACGAATTTCACGCCGCCGCCAAGTTGGTCGCGGGCTGCGTTCTGATTGCTCGTGTAAAGTTCAGCGAGCGTCGTCGCATCGTTCGCCCGCAATACGGCATGCGACGAATCGTACTGAACCTCCCACACGATGCCATTGGCCGTGCCGTTGGCCGAGATGCTCGGCGTCGCGCCCGGATAGCCGTAGTTGACTCCGGCTTGCGCGACCGGCGCCGCGGACAGCACGCCATCGGTCACGCTGAACGCCTTCAGGACGTCGTTGACGGCATGGTAGTAAATCCTGTTATTGAAGTACGCCGGACTGCTGAAGACGTTGTGACCTAGGCTGACTTTCTGAACGACGTCGTCAAATCCCGCGTTGAACTGCCCCATGTCGTCGCGGTCGATCACGTAGATGATCCCTTGCTTGCCGGCGCCGACAAGCAAGTGGGGATGGGCGCCCGCCTGATCGGGCAAGAGCAGCGTCCCGCCGGAGCCCAGATCGGCGTCGGCGTCGGCAAGCTGCTGTTCGTTGTACGGCGTGAAATAGTCCGTCGTCGAAATCCCGTAGCCGTTCTTGTTCGCGGGCTGGGCGCTGCCATCGGGGGTCAGCTCCAGAAACGAATCGCCAAAATCGCCGACCGCGGCGTTGAAATCCCCGTTGCCGACCATCAGGTAGAGCCGCGTCCCGTCCGACGCAAGTCCAGCGCCCGTTTGCCAGATGCCCCCTTCGCCCTCGTAGGTATCCGATCCGGCGTTGGGCGTCGTCGTATAGGCCTTGGTCAATTGCAGCGTCGACGGATTGAATCCCAAGACCCAGCCGTGGTAAGGATCCGTATCCGCGAAGCCCGCGTAGGCGACGTACAGCGTGCCCTCCAGCAGTCGCAGCGCAGGGCGCTGTAATTGTTGCGTGGCCGAGAACGTGATCGTCCCGCCGACGCTGTCCGCTCCGTCGCCCTGCACCGCAGCCGCGACCAACGCTGGCGCCGTCTTCTCGCTGCCAGTGGTCAAGTCCAGCGCCCAAATATGGTGCGAGTACGCGTTCTGAGTCGGATTGTCGTGCGTAAACGCGTCGACGTACATCGTGTTCGTCGCCAGATCGATGACGGGCGTCCCCGTGATGCCGACCTGAGGATTGATGTCGTGATAAGGTCCGTAGCGGTTGCCGAAATAGTCGTTGGGCAAGTCGGCGGCCAAACCGAGATTGACGTGCCATAACAGGCCGCCGCTCGGCCCCGAATTGCTGTCGGCGTCGAACGCGTAGACGTCGTTGTTCTGCGTCGCCACGAAGACGACGTTATGCGTTCCCTGCCCTGGAATGACTAAGTCGGATACGTACAACGGCTGGGCGTAAACCTGACCTTGCACGGCATAGGTAAACAGCTTGCCAAACGTCGAGGTATTGACGTTCGCAGGCGTCAACATCGTCTCATCGGCGTTGAGCCCCTGTTGGGAAACGTCGTTGTGCCAGGTCAAGACGTCGACGGCCAGCAGGCAACGAGATTCCAACTGTTCCAGGCGTAGTTCACGACCGCTCACGCCGCGCGAGCGGCTGCCGGGGCGTTGCGTCTTCTTCATGTCTCGGTTCATGTTTCCCGTTCTTATGAAGGCCGCGATGATGAGTCGCCACGCTGCCATTTCGCCAGCGGATCGAGAGAGGCGGCCTCGTTGACTTTACCAAGCCGACAGCGTCAATGCCCGCAAAGCGGACCGATTTGCGCTTTTTTGGACGCGCAGGGTTTTTTTGCGTCCGTGAAAACGTCGACGGAGGGAACGGGATCGCCTTTTCGTCGATCCCAATCTGATCCGAACCCGTTCACGCCACATTGCAAGAATGTAAGAATTCCATTTCGCGCTGAACAAAGGCTGAACCAAGACAGCCTACCCCAACAGCGCAAAGCAACGGCGACGCACCCTCCCTGGCGGTTGACCGTCACCGCTGAAACGCGCGCCAACGCAAACCCGCCTGGACCAATCCGACGAGCGTCGCCAGTTCCCACAACGCCGAGGGCTCCGGCACGGACAGGGTCGTGATCAGCCCACTGGACGCTCCCAAGTTCGCCTGCCAGGCTTGCAGGTCGCCCGCGCTCAGCGGAGCGGGCGATTCGCCGCGTTGCCAGGCGAGGAAGTTGGCCCCGTCGACAACGCGATCGTTGTTGTAATCTCCTGGCATGGCGGGCGGTTCGGCCAGCCCGGTGTAAAGATAGGCGCGGGCCACCGCGGCTTGGTCAATCAGCAGCCAGTCGTCAAGTTCGGGCCACGTCGGGTCCGAGACCTCGTGCCAGTCGCGGCCGTAGTGCCCGTTGTCGTCCTCCAGGTTGTCTTTCAAGAACTCGATGGCCTGGGAGGCGTAAACGAGCCAGCGCAAGCTGCCGTCATGCTGGTAGATGTCGACCCAGGCGTCCACCAATTCAAACGCCCAGTACCCGCCGCCCCACACGCGGCCGTCAGTCGTATTCTGGAATTGCCGCGACGCCCGATAGCCGACGCGTCTCGCTTCCTGCAGATACGCCAGGTCGCCAGTGATGTCGTACATCTCCAGATTGGTCAGCACGCCCATGCCCGCCCCGTTGGTCAGCGGAACGTTCGAGATGTCGTCGATCCCCGTTTCCCGATAGTCCTGGTAGTACAGGCCGTCGGAACGCTGCACGTGGCTGTTGGTCCAATCCAGCAGTCGCGTCGCGTCGTCCAGGAATCGCTGCTCGCCGGTCGCTTGATAGATCATTGCGGCGCCGCGCGCTTCCTGCAGGGTGGAGATGGTGTTCTTATTGCCGAACGCCCCCTCGCGAAAGTAGATCCCGCCCCCCTGATAATCGTCCTCGCCTTCCAGCACAAAGTCGTGCGTCGCAATCGCGCGGTCGAGCAGTCGGGGCGCGCCGGTCAACTCGTACGCCTCCATCAGCGCGACGGTCATGTGCGCGTTGTCGTCGTAGTAGCGTTCCAGCGAACCGGGCGCCACGACATAGCCGTTTTGCCCGTCGCCGCTGTCCAACCAGTAGCGTTGGTAGAGTTCGTCCGAGAAGCGGATTATGTTTCTCAGATTGTACGCAGTAGGGTCGTTCTCCCACTGGCTATTGAGCGTGCGGAACTGCACCGACGCCGCCCAGATAAACGAGTAGCCGTTCACGCCGCCAAACTGGTCGCCATTGAGGTCGACGCCTTCAGCGTAGGTGTAAGACGTCGTTCGGCGGAACTCATTCTGAATCGTGCCGGCGACCTCCGCGCCCCACTCGCGATAGGTCGGGAGGTCCGCGATGTCAAACGCCTCGGCAGGCCGCGCGACGCCGACGCCGAGCAAACACGCGCAGACGACGAGGCTCGGGCTGCGACGGAGACGACCGGCAGAACTGGCTGCGTACATATCTATTTTTGTGATCACGGTCGAAAGACTGCCGCCTCAAGGATTCCATAGCAAGCACGTCCAACAGCGGCGTCAGACGGGCTCGCCTAACCTCTATCAAAGCACGCGGGACCAAAATTGACCAGGAGTTTCCCGCGTCCTTTCGACGGAGCCTGCCGGAGAGACGCTCTGATATCGAGAAAAACGCCGGACCCAAGCCGCCGTGTTGACGCGCCCTTTGGGGAATCACGGCGCCTCGCTCAGGCCACGCTCGGGACGTTGGGGCCGTCCTCGGCGGCTTCTTCGTCGCCGGGGGAATCGCCCCCGAGCGCCCGCTCGAGCCACGGCTCCAGATCGGCGAAGATCGCACCGCGCTCGCCGTCGAAGACGCGGCCGATGAGCAGGTCGACCAGTTCCGCGTGGTGCTGCGGATGCTCCATGACGAATTTGCCGACGCGAAACTCGCCGGAATAGAACGCGTAGACCAACTTGCGAACCAGATTCGTGCGCGAGCCAAACTCCGGCAGCCAGGCCCCCAGCGTCGCCCCGCTGACGTCGCCGCGGCGCAAGCCGTCGACCACGCAATCGGCGGCCAACTCCGCCGACTTCAACGCGAAGTACACGCCCGAGGAATAGACCGGATCAATAAACCCCCAGGCGTCGCCGACCAGCACCCAGCCGTCGCCGGCGGAGCGTTCGGTCGTGTACGAAAACTCCTTCGCCACGGCGACCTCGTCGATCGGCAACGCCTCGGCCAACCGCTCCTCGACGCCGGCGCACTTGGCCATCTCCTCGGCAAAAACCTCCGCGGGCGTGCCGCGCCCCTTGAGCAGGTAGTCGCGATCGCCCACCACGCCGACGCTCACGACGTCGCGTGCCTGAGGGATGTACCAGAACCAGGCCTGCTTGTCGGCGGTGTGCATGATGATCGTCTTGACGCCGCCCCCCTCTTCGTCCCGCGCCGCGCCGCGAAAGTGCTGCCAGATGGCCGCCTTCTTCAGTTGCGGATTCACTTTCCGCAACCCCAGCCGCGAGGCGAGCAAGCTCGACTGGCCCGTGGCGTCGATCACCACCTTGGCCGCCACGTCGAGCGTTTCGGTCTGACCTTCGTCGTCGACCGCCTGCAATCGCACGCCGCACGCCGCCTCGCCGTCCAAGAGGATTTCCAGCGCGCGGACGCCGTCGCGGCAGTCAGCGCCCCGCTCTCCGGCGTGGTCGAACAGCAACTTGTCAAAGTGCCCCCGGTCGACGTGCCACGTCTCGCTGGAGGGGCGATCGTCGTGCGTACGAAAGAAAAAGGGAGCCGATTCGCGGCCCGTGTTGTTCACGAATTGCACGCCGACTTTCTTGGCGTAGCCGGCCGCGGCGAGTTTCTCCAGCACGCCCAGCCGCTCAAAAATCCAATAGGTTTCCGGCATCAGCGACTCGCCGATATGCTCGCGGGGCATGCGTTGGCGCTCGACCAGCAGCGTCGAGAATCCGGCCTCGGCGACCAGCGCGGCCGCGGTGGAACCGGCCGGCCCGCCGCCCAGCACCACGCAGTCATACTCGGGAGCAAACGCCGTCATACTCGCACAATCTCCAACAAATCCACAGACGGAACGCCTTCGACCCAGATGCCGGCCGAGCGGCCGTACACGTCCTCGTCGGGGCCCAGGTCCCAGTGTAACCGAAGGGTCGGCCCAGGTTTCACTCGCCACAACCGCCGCAGTTCGACGTGGCGTAACACGTTGTGGCGAATCAGCGCGCGGCCCAGCGGCGTTTTGCCCGCCTCGATCTCTTCTCGCACCGCTGCGGGCAGTTCCGGCAGCCGAATCCGCATCAGCCCGAACTGGGCGACCCCGCGGTCGGACCGACGAATCAGCAAACTGGTGCGGGCGTAAAAGTCGTCCCCTTGCACCTCGGACAGCGGCTGCACGTCGACCAGCGTGTTGAAGAACGCTTCGATCGTGACGGTCATGTGATCGTCGTGCGCCAGCAGAATCGAATAGTCAACCGGCATGTCGTTGGCGCCGACGACGGTGAATTCGCCCAGTTGGTCGAGCGAATCGAAGAACAGCCCGGCAAGGTCCTCGGCGACGATCATCGGCAATCCGGCGGTGCGAACGAAGGGCGGCAGCGCGACGCCGCATCGCCCCGTTCCGACTACCGGCCCACCGCGGCCTGCGCGGCATCGACCCAGGAGTCGGCAACGGCGCCAGACTCCGCCCGAGCCAGCAAGACGCTCAGGGCGTCGGCAACGGCGATGCTCGCCGCAAGGTCATGATCGTACCACACGCCCCAGAAGGAAATCGACGCCGCCGCCGAGCCGTTGGGTGCGTCGCCTAACACAATCTCCGCCAGCCACTCGGCCCCCAACTCGCTGGCCCGCGCGTCTGCGGCGTTGGCTCGGCGCGCCGCGCCGAGCGCTGCGACGGCCAGCGCCGTTTCTTCGACCGTGCACCG
>JAGQOU010000019.1 GCA_020427145.1 Planctomycetales bacterium
CAGATCGAAGCCAAGGCCGTCCGCAAGCTGCAGCAGCCGAGCCGCAGCCAGGAACTGAGCGGGTTTTTGGACTAACGCGACTCCCTCGCGACCAATTCGTGGATTCATACCGGCCCGGCGATTTGCATATCGCCGGGCCGGTTTTTTGTTGACGCATCGGGGCGTCCTGTCGCTGGGGATTTCAGCTCGCGAGTGCGCGTGCCGCCACCGTCAAATGCTTCCGTGAGTTCCGCCACGATGCGATCGCTTCTCCCGAGGAAAGGCCAATGGTTGCGGTTTGGGCGCAACCCACCGATACTGTAGCCCAAGCCTGCTGAACCCGCGACCATGGCACGGATGCGTGCCGAAGGACGACTGCTCAATGCGCGCCGCCTACTTTCCCCTGGAGACGTTCGTTTACGGCATTTCTTACGCTTGGTTGAAGTACCTCATCCGCTCGCCCGAGCCGCTCGATGCGGCGTACGCGTGGCACGCGGTCACGCAGGATTCGCCGCCGGTGTTGGAGTGGTTTCGGCTGGCATGGCCCCTCAAGCCGGTGCGGCCGTGGGTGATCGCCGCCAAGATGCGGCAGGATCACGCCCGCGGCATTCACGAGCACTACGACGTATCGAACGAGTTCTACGAGCTGTTTCTTGACAAGCGATACATGTTTTACACCTGCGCCGACTTCCACAGCCCCGATGAAACAATCGAGGAAGCGCAGCAGCACAAGGCCGACTTCATCCTCAACCTGATCGATCCCCAGCCGGGGCAAAAGATCTTGGAGCTCGGTTGCGGTTGGGGGGCGATGCTCAAACGAATCGAAGAAGCCACCGGCGACAAGGAGAACCTGCACGGGCTGACGTTGTCGGAGGAGCAGGTCGCGTACAACAACCAACACAACCATTTCCAGGTGCAGTACGACGACTTCATCACGCGCGAGTATCCCCGGGAGGAGTTTGATTGCATTTACTCGATCGGCGCCTGGGAGCATGTGCGGACCCGCGAGATCCCGCAGTTGCTTAAGAAACTGTACGGGGCGCTGAAGCCCGGCGGCCGGTTGGTGCAGCACTTCTTCTGCCGCGTGAACGACGACATGTTCGCCCCGGCGGCGTGCTCGCAGATTTACTTCCCGGGATCCATGGGCTCGTCGTATCGATTCCATGCCAAGGCATGGGAAGACGCGGGTTTTCGCATCACGCACCGCTCGGTGCACGACTACCGGCCCACGCTGCGAGCCTGGTTCGACAATCTGGTCGCCAACCGCGAGCGGGCGCTGGAGATTGTCGACGTGCCGACCTACAACCGCTACCTGACCTTCTTCCCCGTGTCGTGGCGGTACTTCAACGACAACATGGGGATGGTCACGCGGTGGGTGCTGGAAAAGCCGGCGTCGTGATCGCTGCGACAGCGCGATCACGGGGGCGCCAGCGTCTTGGTTTGACCCCGCGCGGCGACGGCAACTAGAATCAATAGCGCGAGTTCCGCGCGGCGATGTCGCCCCTCGTGCTTTGTCAAACGCCCACGCTCGAATTGAAAACTGTCAAAGCACTCGCTTGATCGCTCATGTCGCACGAACCGATCTTTGCCGATGATCGTGCCGCGATCGTGTGGCCGGCGTGGCTCTTCTCGGCCGTCATGCATGCGGCGGCGCTTACGCTGGCGGCGGTGACGGGGGCCGCTGTCTTCCATGGCGCCGGCATGCCGCCCCAGCAACCGGCGGGGTGGGATTTGCAACTGGCGCTCGCCGACGAGCCGGGGCCGCCGGTCGAGGAAGCCGACTTCATGGCCGCTGTCGCGACTGAGCCGGTCGACGCCGTCGTTGCCGATCCTGTCGTCGAACCCATCGCCGTTGCGGCCGAGTCGCCGACCGAATCGCTCGAAGAAGCGCCCGACGACGTCGCCGAACCGGCCGACGCGCCACTCGCCGAGGCGCCGCCCGGCGAGGCCGACGATGCCGCGCCGCCAAAAAGCATGCTGGGGCTCGACGAACTGCTGGCCGAGAGCACCGGCGCCGGGGAAGCCGCGGCCGGCGGCCGGAAAAGCAGTCGTCGCGGGCACTTTCGCGTCGGGCAAGTCGGCGGCCGGGCGACGGTGCGCGTGTTTGGCGTCGAGGGGACTGGTTCGAAGTTCGTGTACCTGTTCGATCGGTCGACCAGCATGGCCGGCGCGCCGCTCGCGGCCGCGCAGCAGCAGTTGGTCGGCAGTCTCGCCGCGCTGGACACGGTGCATCAGTTCCACGTGATCTTCTTCAATCATCGCGTGGCCGCTTGGTCGGGCGCCGACGGGGCGGGACGGATCGCCTTTGCCACCGATCGCAACAAACAGCTTGCCGAGCAATTCGTGCGCAGCATCACCGCCAGCGGGGGAACCTATCGCCTCGAAGCGCTGCATCAGGCGCTGCGGTTGGCGCCCGACGTGATCTTCTTTCTCACGGACGCCGACGACACGATGCCCGCCAGCGAGGTGGCTGAGGCGATCGCCAGCGCGGGTCGCACGGGCACCACGATCGCCTGCATCGAATTCGGCACGGGGCCGTCGACGGGGCGGACGAATTTCCTGACGGAGATCGCCCGCGGCGCCGGCGGGCAGTATGGCTACGTCGACGTGCAACAGTTGGGGCGGTGACTCTCGTATGACGGCGCCTGACTCCCACTCCCCACGAGTCGAGCGGCTGCGCGCTCGCGCCACGCTGCTCGCCCGCCTGCGACAGTTTTTTATCGATCGTGATTTTGTGGAGGTCGAAACACCGCTGCTAGGCGACGAGGTGATCCCCGAGCTGCATATCGAACCGATTGCGATCAATGGGCGGTGGCTACAAGCGTCGCCGGAGCTGCACATGAAGCGACTGCTGGCCGAGGGGATGCCGGCGATCTTTCAGGCGAGCCGCTGCTTCCGCCGCGGCGAGCGAGGGCGGCTACACAATCCCGAATTCACGATGGTCGAGTGGTACCGCGTCGGCGACGACTTCCAGCAGGGGATGGCGCTGCTGGCGGAGTTGGTGCAGACGCTGCTCGGCGAGCGGGCGCCGATCCGCCAGACGACCTACGCCACCGCGTTTGCCGAGCACGCCGGCGTCGACGCTCACCGCGATTCGGCGGAGGAGTTAGAGGCGGCTGCCCGGCGGCGGCTGATCGCGATTCCCGCGGAATTCCCTAAGAACGACCGCGACGAGTGGCTCTACCTGATCCTCGCCGCGGTGATTGAGCCGCAACTGGGGTCGGACGGGCCGGAGATTCTCTGCGAGTACCCGACCACCCAGGCGGCGCTCGCAAAGACGCGCACCACGGACGCGGGGATCGAAATTGCCGAGCGGTTCGAGCTCTACTGGCGCGGCGTGGAACTCGCCAACGGCTACCACGAACTGACAGACGCCGCGGCGCTGCGGGAGCGGTTCGTCGAGGTCAATCGCCAGCGCGCCGCTGACGGCCGTCCCGCCCTCCCCTTGCCGGAGAAATTTCTTGCGGCTCACCAACTCGGTCTGCCCCCGTGCAGCGGGTGCGCCCTCGGGTTCGACCGCCTCGCCATGCTCGCCTGCGGCGCCACGAGCATCGACGACGTGATGGCATTCACTTGGGACGGTTGAGCCACTAACTCCAAGAATTGCTAAAAGAAGAAATGGCCACAGAAGGCAAATTCACAAAAGGAAAAAGCTAAACGCGAGAAACGCCGCGATCGAGCGAGCTTCGACAAGGAAACCCTTTGTGTCTTGTGTGCCTTTTGTGGCCAATCAAGAATCCGGGCTATCCGTGTCATCCCTGGTTCAACCGCCCTTGGCCAGCGCACTGCACTGTTTGTAGCGGAAGCAACTCACCAGGTGGTCGTTGACCAGACCCGTGGCTTGCAAGTGGGCGTAGATGATCGTGCTGCCAACGAACTTGAAGCCGCGTTGCTTCAGGTCTTTGCTCACCGCGTCGCTCACTGGCGAGGTGGCGGGCACGTCGCCGTGGCGTCGCCAGCGGTTCTGCACCGATTTGCCGTCGACGAAACCCCACAGGTACTCGCAGAACGTGCCGAACTCGTCCTGCACGGCCAGGAAGTGTCGGGCGTTGGTCACGGCGGCGTTGATCTTTAGCCGATTGCGGATGATGCCGGGGTCGGCAATCAGTTTTTCGATCCGCTTGGGCGTGAAGCGGGCGACTTTCACGGGATCGAAATCAGCGAACGCCCGCCGGTAGCCTTCGCGTTTGTTGAGCACGCACGCCCAGCTCAGCCCGGCCTGGGCACTTTCGAGCGTGAGAAACTCGAACTGCCGGCGATCGTCGCGCACCGGCACGCCCCACTCCTCGTCGTGGTAGGCGATGTACAACTCGTTGCCGCCCCGCGGCCACTCGCATCGCTTCGGTTCTTTCGCCGCTGGACTGCTCATGATGCGGACCGCTGGTAGATCTCGAAGTTGAAGTCGTGGTCGTTCTTTTCGTCGGCGGCGTGCGGCTGGCTGGCGATCAGCTGCCACCCGTCGGCGTCGTACTCAGGAAATACGGCGTCGCCAACGACCTCGGCATGCACGCGCGTCAGGTAGAGCCGCTCGGCCACGGGCAGCGCCGCGCGGTAAAGCTCGGCGCCGCCAATGACAAACGCCTCGACGTCGCCGCCGGGAGCTGCGTGAGCCAGGTCGAGGGCGTCGGCCAGCCCGCAGGCCACGAGCACGCCCTCCACCCCGGGGTCGTAGTCCTGCTGCCGCGTAACGACAATCGAAGTCCGCCCCGGCAAGGCCCGGCCGAGCGACTCCCAGGTCTTGCGTCCCATGACGATCGGGTGCCCCGTGGTCAGCTGCTTGAATCGTTGCAGGTCGGCCGACAGCCGCCAGGGGAGGTCGCCATCCCGGCCGATCACGCCGTTCTCGGCGACAGCGACGATCAGCGAGAGGCGAGGGGATTGCGGCATCGATCAACGGGCCTTTCACACGGTCCATTCGCTCGGCCTAGGGGCCGTCAACTTTCGCAGCGAGAGATGACCTCAATCATACGGCCACGCGCGCCTTGATATGCGGGTGGGGATCGTAGTTCTCCAGCGTAAAGTCGGCAAATGCGAAGGCGAACAGGTCCTTCACGGCCGGATTGAGCCGCATGGTCGGCAGGGGACGCGGCTCGCGCGAGAGCTGCAACCGCGCCTGCTCCAAGTGGTTGTCGTACAGGTGCGCGTCGCCGAGGGTGTGGACAAACTCGCCCGGCTCCAGGTCGGCGGCCTGGGCGACCATCATCGTCAGCAGCGCGTAGGATGCGATGTTGAACGGCACGCCCAGAAAGACGTCGGCGCTGCGCTGGTACAGCTGACACGAGAGTCGCCCGGCGGCCACGTAGAACTGAAACAGCAGGTGGCACGGCGGCAGCGCCATTTGCGGCACTTCGCCCACGTTCCACGCACTGACGATCAGCCGCCGCGAGTCGGGGTTCGAGCGAATCGCGGCGACGACGTCGGCCATTTGGTCGACCGCCCCGCCGTCGGCCGTGGCCCACGAGCGCCATTGCTTGCCGTACACCGGGCCGAGCTCGCCGCGTTCGTCGGCCCACTCGTTCCAAATGCTCACGCCGTGGTCGTTGAGATAGGCGATGTTGGTGTCGCCCCGCAAGAACCACAGCAGCTCGTAGATGATGCTCTTGAGATGCAGCTTCTTGGTCGTCACCAGCGGAAAGCCCTCCGCTAGGTCGAACCGCATCTGGTGCCCAAACACGCTGCGCGTGCCCGTGCCGGTGCGGTCGTCCTTGTGGACGCCGTTGTCGAGCACGCGCTGCATGAGGGCGAGATATTGATGCATGGCGGGAAGGGGTGATCGGTGATTAGTGAATTGCGTGGGGCTGGCTCGACTGTGGTTGCCGCGTGCCTTGATACCTTGATAGCTCGGCCAAGAATAGAAGCCTCGTCGAGTTCCTGCACGACTCCAATCACCAGTCACCAGTTACCGATCACCAGTCACCGGACTCACCCCGGCTACTCCTTGCCCTGCAACTCAGTCACCTTCTGCGCCAGCAGGGCCGGGTCGTCTTTCTTCTGCAGATGGGCAATCTCTTTGGCCGGCACGCCCACTTTCTCCAGCGCGGCGGCGATTTGCTTCCACTTGGTCGCCCGGGACTTTCCCTCGGCGAGATACAGGTCGGTGACCAATTCGCCCAACCGCTGGAGCGAGATCGCGTCGCGGTTGTCGTAGAAGTTTTTGATCGCCCGTTGCTGAAATTTCGAGTATTGGCGGTCCATCGCAGTCGGTGGGGTCAGGGGGGTGAGTGGACAGTGACGCTGCGCGCCGAAACGCTTTTCGATCGGACCGCGTCAGGTTCGCTTGGAAAATCGCCCGCAGCACAAGCCGCGGGTTGCCCTCGAAGGGCCTCGGGCGCCGCGGACCGGCAGCTTGCGCTGCCGGCTGGGGTCGACCGATTGCGAGGAATCGGCGACTCCCGAAGCACTTTGCGGGGTGATTTCGGCGCGGTAGAGTATGGTACTCGCGGCTCGCCCGGTGTGGAACCCGGCGACCATCGCCCCGCCTGCGGCCGCCCGCTCGCCTTGTTCCCTTGCCAGGACTCGCCCCGCCCATGCCGATCATCAAGTTCATCAAAGAGCAGAAGGAAATCGAAGTCCCCGAGGGGGCCAATCTGCGCAAGGAAGCGATCAAAGCGGGGGTCAACGTGCATCAAGGCATCAATGGCTTCGGCGCTGGACTGAACAAGTTCGCCAACTGCCACGGCTTCGGTCAATGCGGCACATGCCGGGTGAAGATCACCAAGGGCATGGAAAACGCAAGCCGCATGGGAATGGTCGAGAAGCTTCGCTTCAAAGTGCCGATCCCCACGCCGGTGACGCCGGGCGGCGTCGATCCCTTGCCCTGCCTGGCGTACGTCGGCAACGAAGAAACCATGCGGTTGGCTTGTCAGGTGAAGGTGATGGGCGACATCGAAGTCGAAACCGGTCCGGAACTCGACCTGTTCGGCGAGAACTTCTTCAGTTAGCCGGAAGCTCTGAGCCACGGGCCGCAGGCCAGATAAGGACGCCGATTCTCGCGATGGACGCCGCCCACACAAGCCATTGTCCGGCCTATCGCTAGCAGCCAACAGCCGACAGCTTCCATGAAACAAGTCGTCGCCATCGTGAAGCCCTTTCTGGCCGAGAAGATTCTCGAGGGGCTTCGCCGGGCGCCGTTGGAGGCCGTGCATGTGCGCGAGGTGAAGGGCTTCGGCAAGCAGAAGGACTACCTCAACGAGTACGCCGACAGCGAGTACCGCGACGCGTTTCTCCCCAAGGTGGAGATCACCGCCTGGGTCGAGGATATTCGCGCCGAGGAAGTCATTCAGCGGATGGTCGAGTCGGCCCGCACCGGGCGCATGGGCGACGGCAAGATCTTCGTGCTCGGCGCCGAAAGTCACGAGACCGTGCTCGGGGCGAAGCGTGCTTCGGCCCGCGAATAGCGATCGTCGACGCCCTCGCTAACGAATGGAACACGGATCGACGCGGATTGGTCCGATTGACGCTGATCGAAGCAAAGCGCCGCGGTCGCATCCACTCGGCGTCGGCCGCCTGCGTTTCGATCCCCCGCACACGTAAACCCCTCACCGCGGCTATCCGCCCAACCCGCGTCGATCCGCGTCCTATTTTTTCTTATCCTCTTTTTCATTCGCGGGCATTTTCAGAACTCAACGCCATGTCCAAAACATCGCTTGTGCTCACCGTATTGGGCCCCGATCGGCCCGGGATTGTCGAGGCCGTCGCCGACCTGGTGACTGAGCATGGCGGCAACTGGGTGGAGAGCCGGATGGCCCACCTCGCCGGGCAGTTTGCCGGCATCCTGCGCGTCGAGATCGCCGCCGATGCGGCCGCCGGGCTGACCGAGGCGCTGGCCAAACTCAATGCGGCGGGCGTCGACTCGATTGTGCATGCCGACCCCACGGCCATCGTTGCCAGCGAGGGGCCGGTGGTGCAACTCGACCTGGTCGGCCACGATCAACCGGGCATCGTCCGCAAACTGACCCGCGTGCTGGCCGCGCACGGGGTGAACGTCGAGGAATTCGACACGGAGTGCGTCCCCGCGGCAAATACGGGTCAGCCGCTATTCAAGGCGACGGCCCAACTGCGACTACCGCCGAGCCTGTCGCGCGAGTCGCTCCGCACGGCGCTGGAAGAAGTCGCCGCAGATCTGGTGGTCGACGTCACGCTGCAGTCGTAGCACCGCGCTCGGGAGTGCGAGGCTCTGCCGAGC
>JAGQOU010000393.1:0-471 GCA_020427145.1 Planctomycetales bacterium
TCGATGCCAATCTCTCCTCGCGCAAGGCCAACCCCGGCCGCGGCGACAGCGGCGGGCGAGGACGCGGACGCTCGCGCGGCGGACGCCGACGGAACAAGGGCTCGTCGTAGGCGGCCCGTCCGGTGGCAAATTCCTGGGTGCATGCGCCGAGCCGCCCGGTCGGCAGCGGCGAAATCGGCGGCACGGCGGCGCGCCTCGGCGGTCTGCCGCTGTTCGCGACGCGTTGCGCGCGGTAACCTGCGGGGAAATCTGCCCGCTTACGCCTGCCCGCGAGTTTCGCTATGGCCGACTCATTCACCGTCGCCGGTCGCGTCGTCGACATCCTCGCCAAGACGACGACCCCTGCTGAAGTGACCGTAGAACGAGGGCACATCGCGGCGATCACGCCCGTCGAGGCGGTCCCCGCTGACGCCGGCTTCCTGCTGCCGGGCTTTATCGACGCCCACGTGCACATCGAAAGCTCGATGCTCG
>JAGQOU010000393.1:513-7683 GCA_020427145.1 Planctomycetales bacterium
GACCCCCACGAAATCGGCAACGTGCTGGGCGTGGAGGGGGTCCAATATATGTTGGCCAACGCCGCCCACTCGCCGCTGAAGTTTAACTTTGGCGCCCCCTCCTGCGTGCCGGCCACGGTGTTCGAGACGGCCGGTGCGTCGATCTCGGTGGCCGAAGTCGAGCAACTGCTGGACGACCCGCGGATTCGCTATCTCAGCGAGATGATGAACTTTCCCGGCGTGCTGGCGGGCGACACGGAGTGCCTGGCCAAGATCGCCGCGGCTCAGCAGCGCGGCAAGCCGGTCGACGGCCACGCCCCCGGCCTGCGCGGCGACGACGCCGCCGCGTACATCGCCGCGGGCATCACGACCGACCACGAGTGCTTCACCAAGGCCGAGGCGCTCGACAAGCTGGCGGCAGGCTGCAAGATCTCGATCCGCGAGGGCTCGGCGGCGCGCAATTTTGACGCGCTCGTCACGCTGCTGGGCGAGCACCCCGGCATGGTCATGCTGTGCAGCGATGACAAGCATCCCGACGAGCTGCTCGCCGGCCATATCAATCTCCTGGTGCGGCGGGCCGTGGCTGCGGGGATCGACGCTTTCGACGCGCTACGCGCCGCCTGCCTCGTGCCGATCGACCATTACTCGCTCGACGTCGGGCGGCTGCGCGTTGGCGACCCGGCGGACTTCATCGAGGTCGATTCGCTCACCGAATTCCAGGTGCGCCGCACCTGGATCGCAGGCAATCTGGTCGCCGAGGCGGGCGCCACGCTGTTGCCTCAATCCACGCCGACCGAGGTCAATCAATTCGTCTCCACGCACGTGAAGCCCGAAGACCTGCGCGTCGACGACCAACCAGGCCGCAAGCTGCAAGTGATCGAAGCGCTCGACGGGCAGCTCATCACCAACCGCGTCGCGGTCGCACCGCTGGTTGACGAAGGCGCCGTAATCAGCGACGTGGCCAGCGACGTGTTGAAAATGGTGGTCGTGAACCGCTACCGCGCAGCGCCGCCCGCGATGGCCTTTGTGAAGAACTTCGGTCTGCACACCGGCGCGATGGCCTCCAGCGTGGCCCACGATTCGCACAATGTGATCGCCGTGGGCGTGACGGACGACGACCTGGCGGCGGCCATCAACGCCGTGATGGACGCCAACGGCGGACTGTCGGCCGTGGACCACCGCGGCGGCGATCGCTGGGTGCTGCCACTGCCCGTCGCAGGGCTGATGGCCACGGGATCGTGCCAGGAGGTGGGCCACGCCTATCAGGAACTCGACGCCGCGGTAAAGAGTTGGGGGTCCACGCTCCGGGCGCCGTACATGACGCTCAGCTTCATGGCGCTGTTGGTGATTCCAGCGCTCAAACTGAGCGATCAGGGCCTGTTCGACGGCGCGACGTTTGAGTTCACGCCCTTGTTGGCGTAGGCTCTGCCTTGCTGCTGGCGCGAGCCACCGCTGGAGTAGAGTATGCCCCCCGCCAAGAGTCTTCCTATCGCTCCCGAACTCGTCGACGACGCCAAATTCGCGGAACTCGAAATCGGAGCCTGCTTGGCCGGCGAGCAATACGCCCAGGTCCGATTGCACGGCGGCGTCTCGACGGCGGCGCGGACAGCCGACGTCGAATTTCACGAAACCGTTTTCGAGAAGGTCGTCATGCCTCGGTCGCAGTGGCCGGGGCTCGTCCTGTGCGACGCGCGGGTCGCGCTTTGCGATCTTTCCAACGCCGACCTGCGGGATGCCCGACTCCAACGGGTCGAAATTGTTTCGTCCCGGCTGACGGGCACGAGCTTTTGTTATGCAAAGCTCAGCAACGTTCTGTTTCGCCAGTGCAAGCTCACACTCTCCGTGTTTCAAAATGCCGATTTCAAAACCTGCGTGCTGCAAGATTGCGATCTGGTTGACGCCGACCTTTGCGGTACGGATCTGCGCGGCGTTCGCTTTGAGAATTGCGATCTGCGTGGAAGCCGCCTGTTCGGCGCCAAGCTGACGGATGCGGACCTGCGAGGCTCGAATCTCGAGGGCCTGGGCGTCGACGCCGCCGACATCCGCGGCGCTATCGTTGAGGCCGCACAGCTGCTTCAGCTTGCCCCGTTGTTCGGCCTGACAGTCGAATAGAGCATCCGCTGGGTTGCTATTCCCCAGGGCCGCGGAGACGGCTGACGACCGTCGCCAGTGAATACAACGTCAAACGCACCACCCTGGGGGCTCCGCGACGCTCCGTCTCCAGCCGCCTCGGGGGACTTCGGCCACATCGCAAAACGGGAATTGGCGAATATGCTGCGCAAAACCTCGCTTCATTCTCCCAGGCTGCGGAGAATAATAGGAATAGACACGCCGCGTCGTCTGTTCCTCTCCTCGATTTCCCAGCACTGCTTTGACGCCATTGCCCACGTGCCGTTGGTCGTCCCTCTGCAGCGTCGCGCTGCTAGCCGTCGCCGCTGTCGGCGCGATCGGGTTGCGCGCCGTACAGGCCCAGCCGTATCTTGAAGGGGTCGACGTCTCGCTCTTCCAGGACATGGTCGACTGGGAGACGGCCCGCGCCGACGGCATTGAGTTCGCCTTTGTGCGCGCCACGCGCGGCGAAACTTACGACGATCCGTTGTTTTTGGCCAACATGCGCAATGCGACCCAGGCCGGCGTGCTGGTGGGGCCGTATCACTTCTGCAATCTTGACACGGACACCGACAATCCGCTCGACCCGATCAACGAAGCGAATCATTTCCTCAAGGTCATCAAACCCTATTACGACGCCGGCTTGGTCTTGCCGCCGGTGGCGGACGTCGAAGGGTTTCCGAATTTCAACTCGACGGCGGAGGCCCGCGCCTTCACATCCAACTGGGTCCAACAGTTTTCCGACACGGTGTACGCGGAACTCGGCGTGCGACCGTTGATCTACGGCAGCCTGTCGAAGGTCAACAGCTACTACACCGCCTCGGTCGCCGATCAGCACGACTTGTGGCTAGCATGGTGGAAGGCGTCCGGCACGGCTAATCCGCCGGCGCCGACAGATACGCCGCTGTGGGGCGACTGGACGTTTTGGCAATGGACCGACGACTGGACGACGCCCGGAATCGTCGGCGCCGTGGACGGCGATCTGTTCAACGGCTCGCGAAGTGAACTGGAGGCCCTGCTGCACGGCAACGGCCCCCTCGGCGGCTTGCCGACCGGGCGGTTGATGCTGTCGGACTTCAACAGCACCGAGGGATATTTTGGATTTTCGCCGACCTACTCGGGATCGAACCAGAACATTCTCAATACCACCACGGCGGCGCTCACCACGGCCGAAGCCTACGAAGGGGCCGGCTCGCAAGAGTTGGCCATCGACACGGCTGGCGGATCGTGGGCGCTGCGAATGGTCTCGGGGATCGGCGCCCCGCCGTTCAAACCGGCCAACCCGGCCAGCAATTTCCCGCTCGACTCGACCGGCTCCGTCGGATTCTGGCTCAAGACCTCCGACGCCGGGGTCTCGGTGCAGATCTTAATTGACGATCCCACCGCTTCGAGCCCGTCGGCCATCGAGGGCGGCGCGCTCCGCTCGGTGATTGCCGACGGCCAGTGGCATCTTTACGAGTGGGACTTCGAAGACGCCAGCCAATGGAACAACTACATCGGCGGCAACGGCGCCATCACCGGCGACAAAGTCACCATCGACTCGCTGCGGTTCACCGGCAACGGCGACGTGATGCTGTACCTTGACGCGGTCAGCCACAACCCGTTTGGCAGTTTGCAGCCCCCACCGGGCGACTTCGACGGCGACCTGGACGTGGACGGCGTGGATCTTGCCATCTGGCAAACCGCGTTCGGAACGAGCGCCGCGGGCGACGCCGACGATGATGGCGCGACGAGCGGCGGCGATCTGCTGACATGGCAGCGTGGCTACTACGCCGTCAATCCCTCGCAGGCGATTAATACGACCCCGGAACCGGCGACAGCTGTGCTCGCGCTATTTGGAATCGCAATTGCTGCGGCAAGTGTAAGCCGCTGAACGTTTGCGCGCTTCGCGATCAATCGCGATCAATACGGACAGGCGATTCCTGCGCTGTTTGCAGGTCCGAGTTACAGCCGTCGATGCGCCGCATCACACATATTGATTGACTGCGCACCAGCGAGAATTAAGTGCGCGAGAACGCTTCGGCTTCCACCTCCGACTCGGTTACCATAGGTCTTTGCCGTCGCGGTTCGATCTGGCCGCAAGTGTTTGTAAAGACCCGCCTCCAATGTTTGCCGGCGAGACCGCACTCGCTCCCTGTAGGCAAACATTGTCCACGCCGCAACTCAGGAGCGTCCTCTATGAAGTTCTGCACGCTGCGTTTGTTTCTGTTCGCCGTCGCGGCAGTCATTTTTGCTCTGCCGAGCCATTCGTTGGGGCAGGTTGTGATCAATGAGTTGGTGTACGACATTGCGGGCGAATCGCCTGATCTGCGAGAATACGTCGAACTCTACAACGCCGGAGGCTCAGCCGTCGACATCTCGAACTGGACCGTCGGGTTCTACGACGTCTCGTCGGCATTCACATTTAGCGGCGACGTCATTCCTAGCAATACCATGCTCGGGGCTGGGGATTACTACGTACTTGGCAGTACGGGCGTGCCCAATCTGGACCAGGATATCCAAACCGGCGGCATCGATCTTTATCCGGATGGCAACACCGTCATCGAATTGCGGGACAGTTCGAGTGCTCTCGTCGACGCATTGGGCTACGAGTTCAATAAGGGCACCTCTGGCATCAGTGCGGAGCAGTTTGCCCAGACCGGCCCGAATGGTTGGTGGGGTAATACGCAATCGTACAACATCTTTCCCACACAGCTTTCGCTGGGACGCTACCGCGATGGGGCCGACTCAGACTTCAACGGTCGTGACTTCGGCAACATTATTTCCACGCCCGGCACGTCGAACAATCTGCCGTTCGTCGCGCAGCATACCATTCCCGATGTCGACGCCATGACGGTTGGCGCGGAGGTTCCGGGATACTACGCGTCATTCGTCAATGCAACTGTCATCGACCCCGGCGTCGTCGACACGAACAATCCCAATATCATTCCGCCGTCGCCGCAGGGCGGTCTGGCCGTCACGGCGTGGGATCCCAGCGGAGGCGGGAACGCCGTTTACAGCAGTTCCCTGGTCAACGGATACGACCTGTATGCTTACCTCGACCCGACCCCGTATGGAGTGACGGCGACAACCAACGACATCGAGTACGAGTCGACCACCTACGGCATCGGCACGACAGGCACGCTCCACAACACGCCCGATCCGACCGGAGCGATTTTCGGCGACGTCACCACGGCCAACGGCAGCACGGGCATCGGCTGGGTTTTCCAGAAAGAAGAGCAATCGGGCTACTACTCGCTGCTGTTGGTCGACGCCAATGACGGCGGACCTAGCAATCCCGCCTCCGCAGACTGGACTGTCATCCAGCAGATCGATTTCTCGTCGGAATCAGCCGCCTGGCACCGTCTGGGACTTGACTACGATCCGACGACTGGCGATGTCACCGCTACCTTCGACGACCAGACGTTCCAGTTCACGACCGCGACCGACATCGCCGGCACGTTTTACGTCGGCTACCGCGAAGGGATCACTAACGGCGGCGGTAGCGGCGCCAACACGCCGGTGCTTCGCCCGCCGACCTTCGATATGGTGGCGGCCGTCGCTGCCGATGACGCCGACTTCAACGACGATACAATCGTTGACGGCGCGGACTTTCTGATTTGGCAACGCAACTACCTCGCCACCGGCGCCAACAATTCCATGGGCGACGCCAACGGCGACGGAGACGTGACCGCAGCGGACCTGACCGTTTGGCAGTCGCAGTTCGGGACAACGCTGGCCGCCGGGGCGGTCGGAGCCGTCCCCGAGCCGGCGACGATCCTCCTTGGAATTGCGTGCTCGGCTGGCATCGCTCTTTCAGGACGACGACGACGCTAGGCAGAGCTGCGGCGACGAGTCGCCTTTGAATTCGTGAGTCAATCTTGCGGCAGTGGGGGCCATCGGGGCAGGTCCCGACTGCCGCTTTTCTTTTTGGCGGCGACAGGACAAGCGTGCTCGACCGTCGTTCGGCGTGCCAAGAACGCGCTGACCGGCTTGGCAGCGAGACTTGTGGAACACGAGCGCCTTACCGGTTTATTTCAATGCAAACCCTAATCGTCGCCCACAGGGATTGCCCTGACTGCCGACGCGGAATCGCGCATTGCCAGCAGCGTTGCTGACGCCCCATCGACGGCGCAGTGGCCACCACGGAAGTTTTTGGCGGAGTGATCCGCCGCCTTGCGGGCGGGTGGGATCGTGCTCAGAAAGCCCGAAATCACCGACGCCAGCACAAACTCAGTTGCCCCAGAGCCATCCACACGAAGAAGGCCGTGGCGGCGCTGGTCGCCAGGAGGATTTGCCGACCGAGCCGCGTACTGATCCCCCCAATCACGGGCTGAGAGTCCGCAACGCGCGTCCTGACGGCGGCCAATTTCTCATCAAAGCTTCCTGCCGTCGCCAGGAGCTTTGCGACGATTTCCACGCATTTTCTAAGCTGCGTCTTGTCGGCAAACTCCTGCTCGCCGCCCAATCGCTCGCCGAGCGACTCCGCCACGGCTACGGCGTCGCCAAGTTCCGCAGTCAGGGCGCCCAGCTGCTTGCGCAGCGGATCTAGCGCGCTGGCGTTGGTCGAAGCGCCGGCTTGAGACGCCAGCTGCAACGTCTGCTGCACGTATTGCACCACGTCGTCGCAGCTGTCAACGAGCGTCTGCCCCCGCTGCAACCCCGCTGCCAGTTGAGCGACCCGCGTCTCCAATTCCAATTGCTCTGTGAGATCTTCGACGACATTGGCCCGTGCGACGCCGGCAAGCCGCTCGCGTACGTCGTCGAGCGTCAGCACGGCGTCGGCCGCGATCCGCTGAATCCGCTCCAAGCGAGCGTCGATGCGCGTCAGCGATTCGGAGACCTTCTCGAACGCTTGCACGCGAGCTCGATCGATCGGCGCCCGCACCAGCCACGCGCCGACGACGCCCGCCAGACAGACGAGCAGCCCCCCTGCCCCCAACAGTTGAACGACAATCCGGCGAGCATTCGAAGGAGTCGACATGGCAAGTAGGGCTGAGAATTAAAGAAAAGGCGCCCGCTGGCGGAGGCCCCATTGTAATCAATCGGCCAATTTGGGGCGCGCGGCTGCGTCGTCCGCCCAGGAGAACTGCAAAGTCCTTT
>JAGQOU010000394.1 GCA_020427145.1 Planctomycetales bacterium
TGTTCCGGGGCGCCCTGCAACCCCTGGTCGCCCGCTGGTGGGGAACGCCAGCGGCCGTCGCCGCGGTAAGCTTGGTCTTTGGCGCCGTCCACGCCGCCACCGTCGCGTATTTCCTGCTCGCCACGGTTTTCGGCCTGTATCTGGGGGCCCTGGCCGCGGCGACCGGCGATTTGACGGCCGTGATCCTGATCCACGCCCTGTACGACTGGGCCGCCCTGGCCTGGCTCGATCGCAGCAAGGACGAGCCGCCCCGCACCGCACCGCCGGACCAGGCGGAAACCGACGCCCCCTGACCCTAAATTGTCGGGCCGCCAAGGTTTGACGCCCCGGAACCGGGCTGTTATTGTAAAGGGAGATGCGGGCATCCGCGTCAATGTCGCCGATTGATTACGAGCAGCCTTGTGACTCGCTAACCCGACGCCCCCGTGAGCCCCTCCCCAGGCTCGCTTCCCGCCATTTCCGGCCCCGGCGTCCGCGACAATCTCTCTTTGTTGAACCCGCTTGGTTTGATGCGTCTTGGATTGCGCCGCTGCGCAAGACATGCCTCGCCAGTCCATGGTCGACATGCCGGTTCGTCGCCCAGCGAGCACGCCACAAACAACACCGAGATTCAGAACTTTGGACGCCCGCATGCCCCAGTTGCCTGACCCGCTGTTGCAAATTGAATGGGTGACGTTGTTCGCGGCTGCCTTCGCAGCGGTCGCAACGCTTGCCGCGCTGCTGCGCCGACGTCAACCGCAGCCAGTTCCTATTCGCCCCGACCGCGCCACCATCCTGCAGAACCGCACGCGACGATTTGGCCGGTACGCGGGCGTTGGCTTCAATCGGCGCGGCATGTCGTCGCCCACGCGGAACTCCCGCAATCGCGTGCGCGACCTGCGCCAAGCGCGAATGAAGAAGCGAAACGACTAACTCGCCCTTCCGACCTTCACGCGTCTTTTCAACCGCCCCGCTTGGGCCCCGCGATTTGGCGCGCCGCGCCGCCGCCCGCTGCGTGGTGCGCGAGCCGAATCGGCTCCGGCAAGCGATAGCCGCGGCCGCAGGCAAGCACCAGGTCCAGCGCCGTCGGCAGATCAATGCGGTGGCCGATCGACACGTACAGCGGCTTCACCCCGGTGCGCGTGCGCAACACGCCGCCGATCAGTTCGCCGGGCAGGCCGCTGAGGCGACCATCGTCGATCAGCTCAGCGTAGCAACCCGCTTCATGCCACGGCTCGTCGTGAACGCCGATGAACCGCGTCTTGCCGCAGCCGACCGTGGGCAGATTCAGCAACAGCCCCAAATGCGACGCCAACCCGATGCGACGCGGATGGGCGATCCCCTGCCCGTCGACCAACGCCACGTCGGGCCGCACGGTCAGCTTTTCATACGCCGCGCACACCACGGGGCATTCGCGAAACGACAGCAGCCCGGGCACGTAGGGAAATGGCGTGGGCATCACCGCCAGCGCCGTTTCCACCGGCGTCATCGTCGCAAAATCGAGCACCACGACCGCCGCCCGCGACACGTTGTTGCGGACGCTCACGTCAATGCCCGCCACCAACCGCACCCGCTCCCGCCGCACCGCATTGCGCCGACTCACCCGCCGCCGCAAGCGCTCCTGAATCGCCCGCGCTTCGCCCGGGGTCACAGACCAGTTGTTCAACAGCTCGGAGCGGGACATGACGATGGAGCGCGAGATGGCTGGGAGACGCGTCGATCTTAATCGATCGGGCCGTCGCTTTGGACGAGTGCGCCGAGATACGCGCCGGTCGGTTTCACCTCGATTTGTCAGGAGGCCGCTGTCTTGCGGACGGGTGGCCCAACCGTTGCAAGACCTGTCGTCCGATTCCTGACGGCGGACATCGCTGTGGCCCCACGGGACAGTGTTGCGTTGCCGAATGTCGGAGCGTTGCCTGACGACGCCGACTTGCACCCGCCGCTCGATGCGCGGTTCGACTAGCTGCCATGCGACTGAGTCACATAACCCAGAACGAAGGATTTCGCGGAGCCATTGCTACGCACGTTCCGACGACCAGCCTCTCCGTAACGCGGGCGTTCTGCGCCGGCAGGTCTCTGCCTCGGCTACTCCGGCGACACGATGCTCCACAGCTGGTTATCACCCGCCGTCGGCTGGTACTGATGGATCGCGGCGCCGTCCGCGGTGCTGGCGCCTTCGACATCGAGGTTCTTGCCACTCTGCTTCGATGTGATGACGTAGTAGCCGTCGCCGTTGGGTGTGATCGACCAGCGTTGGTTGTCGCCCCCGTTGTCGCGGTACTGCTGAAGCTGCGCGCTGTTGGCTGTCGAGTTGCCCGGCACGTCGAGCACCTTGCCGCTGGCGAGGTTCGTCAACCGCCACCAGCCGTTGCCGGCGTCCTCGATTCGCCACTGCTGGATTTGGTCCGCCCGGCCTGCGCCGCTACGGGGGCGCCACTGCTGGAGCAAGGCCTGGTCCTGGTCAACACTCTCGGCAGGGACCTCGAGTCTTTTGCCGCTGTGTTTCGCCTGGATGTAATACGCCCTGCCCGACACCAGGCCGTTGCCGCTTGCCTCCGTCAGCGACTCGATCCATTCGGCGAAGGTTGCGACCGCTTTTGCGTCCACCTTATTGCGACCGACCGGCGGCATCCGCTGAGTGGGCTGGGACGACGTCATGCGCAGGTAAAGAATAGACGTTTGCAGGTTCGCTGGAGAAACGACTTTGGCGCCGGCGATGCCGAACGTTTCTCGCACCGAGCCGCCAATGCACTGCTGAAGCTCGATGGGCGTGTCGAACCGGGCGTCCCACTGCGCACCGGTTCCGCCCGGACGGTGGCAGAACGCGCAGTTCGCATCGACGTAAGATCGGACCCGCAGCTCCAGGTCCGCGTGCGGGTCATCGACCGTAACCAGGTGATCAAACTCTGCGATGTCGCGCTGGTCGATGTTGTTGCTAAACATCTGCAAATAGCTCCAGGTGCGGAGCTGATTGTCCACGACGCCCGTCGGGTAGGCGTAGTCGCCGTTTAACTGTCGTGTGTTCGGCCCGAGCACGAACCCCGATTTTTGGGTGTGGCACTGCAGGCATTCCTGGCGCGACGGATAATGCCAGGTCTGGCGGCGGCTGGTCCCGTCAGCGCCAACGACCTCGATTTGTTCGTCAAGTTCGGCGGGGAGCAGATCGGCGTCGCTGTGGTCGTCACGCCACTTGTAGGTCACGCCGTAGCCATTCCGCCCAGTTTGGTCGAGGACCAAGACCCGCGTCTCCACGCGTCGCTGCTCGTTGGTTTGCTCGTTAACCGTGAGATCGAAGTGTTTGACGAAAATTGAGCCGCCAGGCCAGCGGTATCCGCCGTCCTCGGCGAACTCAATCCGACCGTCGCCAGGCAGGGCCACCCACCGCAGCTTGTCGGCGTTGTCCGACCAGAGCGGACTGTTGACGCCGTACGGCACAATACCCGGCGAGGCGGCCAGGCTGCGGAGGTCGCCAAACAGGCCCGTGCGGGACAGAGTGCGTGGAAGGCGATCGTCCACGACAGCCGGCATGTTTACCCCAGCGACCTGCGGCCGATAGTCCATGCCGTAGGGCCTGCCGGCCGAGACCGACAGCCTGACGACCGCTCGCTTGCTGCGCTGCAATCCCCGCCTCTCGGCGTACGCCTTCACGACGCTCGACCGAGCAATCCGGACCGGCTCGGTGTACCGCGGCGAGGCCGCCGTAGGTTCGGACCCGTCGGTGGTGTACCTGATGACCGCGTCCGGCGTGTCGCACACGATTTGCACCCACACGTCGTGGCTGTACGAACCACTGCGGGGAGCGATCGCTGGAGTCGCCACCGTGGGCCGAACCGAGATCGGCTGACTGGTGCAAGGCGTCAGGTCGCCGCTGGCGCCGACGAGCCGGTACCCTTCGCCGGGGCTCGTGATGCGTAGCCCGTCGAATGTCGCGACGCCCTTGATGGCTTTCCTGGTTAAGACGCCCTTGAGAACCGCAGGTTCCGAGGGTTCCCTCAATGCAATCTGGACTGTGGCTTGCGACGAGCTGACGACCCTGCCGTCGTCGTCTTTCACCGCCACCCGAACCGCGGGGAGCAGCACTTCGCCCACATTGCGAGCCGTGGGCTGCTTGACGAACTCGAGCTTCGCGGGCTGGCCGGAGCCGGTCCACTCGACACGCCACAACGAGCCGGTGGACGTCGAGGTGTTGTCCTGGTCGGAGCCGCCCCCCTGACCCGCCCGGGCGATGTACCACATGGCGCCATCGGGGGCGAACTCGACGTCGATGGGCCGGTCGATGCCGGTGGCAAAATCGTGACGCACCGCGGGATCGGTCGGGTCGATGTACTTGATCCAGCCGCGGTAGTCGCTGAAGAAATAGGCGCCGCGATAGCTCGCAGGGAAGCCGTGAAACGCGGGGGATTCCACGGCATAGAAGTCGGCGCCGCACAAAGCCGTGCCCCCGCCGCTGCCGTGATCGTACGCGTACGCCGGGTTTCGGTAGTCTGCCGCGCCAGCGCGACCCGGCGCAGGGCCGTCGGTGTTGGGCCACCCGTAGTTGAGATGCACGGGGGTGACGTCGGAGTCGTAGCGCTCGATCTCCTCGTACTTGGCGCCCACATTGTTGATATAGATCAGGCCGGAGCCCTTCTGGGCGACGATGGAGAACGGGTTGCGTAACCCCATCGCGACGATCGCGCGTTGCTGACCCTCAAAACGATCATAGTTGGGGTTGTCTTTCGGAATCGACCCGTCGGCATTGAGGCGTAGGAGCTTGCCCAAGAGATTGCCGGAGTCTTGGGCGTTGTTGCCGTTGGCGTTCTCGCCCGTCGCGACGTACAGACAGCCGTCTTCACCGAAGCACAGGCCGCCGCCGTTGTGCCAACCGATTTCCGAGAGGGGGTTGAGTTCCAGGATGACCTTCTCGCTGGCGGCGTCAGCGGCGTCCCCCACAACGGTGAGCCGGCTGACTCGGTTGTGCGACGGCGATTTGGCCGTGTAGTAGACGTAGATGTAGCCGTTCCTGGCAAAGTCGGGGTCGAAGCACAAGCCGCCCAGGCCACGCTCGTTCCAGCTATCGACCTTGTCAGAGAAGTCGATCAGCGGGGTCGCCAACAACGCGTCATTCTTCACGACGAGTATGCGGCCTTGCTTTTCGCACAAGAACAACCGCCCATCAGGAGCGAATGCCATGGTCGTCGGATTCAACTCACCCGCGATCTTGGTTTCGCCAAATCCAGGCGGGAGGTCGGCCGCCGGCGACGGACTCGCGACGCCCAGCGTTACCAACAGAAGCCAGCAGCCAAGTTTCCTCACGGATAGCGTGCGGCATTTCTTGAGTGATGCCCTCCAGCCTTGTTCGGAGATCGTGAACTCACGCAAACAAAGTTGTCGACAGTTGCCATCCATGGGCACGTTGAGGCTCCAATCATTCAGCTGCGTGAGACATAGAGGCAAAGAATTTTGAGTATATCGTCGGTTCACCAGCCACGGCAAGCTAAGTGCATCCCTCAGCCCGAGATGCGTCAGGAGAGAGAGTCGAGCAACAGTGATTTCTTTACACCGGTGACGCGGCGCGGCCGCCGCTCCCATTGGACCTGTCGTGGCGCAATTGGGTCCTGGCAATCGTGCTCTCGATCGGGATTGGTGATTACCGCCCTCGCCAATGAGCAAGTCTTACTGCTGTTGCCGCTGATGTAGGACAGCATGCGGACGGCGTTAGCGATGTCGTCCACGACGTCGCTGGCGTTGATGGTCGCGTTCATGGGCCTGAGGCTCACCGGAACCAAGTTGAAAAACCGTGGGATCATTGGCACGACGGAGGTTGTCGGCATCATCAATGAAGACACAATTCTCCAAGGGCCCGACGCGACCAATTGACCGCAGCGACGCGCTGGACGCGGATTCGAGAGCTCGCCGCGTGGCGTTGGCCGCATCGTGCTGCATCGCTTGCACACGCGCGGTGGCGGAGCTGGCGACTCGCTGCCCTGGCTGGGTCGGCCGTGGTGGCGGCGGCGGTCACGCCAGATTTCTTCTGGTGGTTTTTTAGTAGAAAATGGGCCACCGTTTGGCGTAAAACAGACTCTGCGAGCCCCGCTAGGTCGTGAGCCTGCGGCCGGCGGGAGACTTGCCCGAGTCCATGTTGATCGCGGCGTGGGTTATGGCTGGCAAAAGGCGAGTTTTGTTGGCAGAACCCCGCGTCAGCGGCTGGAAGCGACCGACGCAAGTCTCTTGCTGACAAGAACTAAAGGCAAGCAGAACTGGGCCGTCGGCGAGCGTTTTGCTCGAGAAATTGAGTTTTCAGCTACGCGGCGGAATTGCAAAACAGGATCGCGGCTCACTTTGACGAGGCGGAGCGTACGCCGCCGGCGGGGCAGCCTGTCGAGCAACGTGGTCGCCGCAGCGGCGTCCCTGCGGCGAGACTTGTTTGCAAGAGTCGCTGCCGGGGGCGGCGGCCAATGCGCCTAACTCGTTGCCAGCCATTCAGTTGTGCTGATCATTGCCGCGGCACCCGGGGGCTTTGCTCCGAGATCCTTGGCCTCGGCGTGGGGCAGATCGAGCAATGAGCCCGCAACTCGCGCAGCATATGAATTGTCCTTTTTAGGGGTAACCAGCCAATAAAGTCATTCCTTCAACGACCGCACTGTTCACAGACACTGCATCCAGGACGCCTGCGATTGACTGGCGTCGCCGCAATGGTGTGATTACATGTACACTAACGCCGGACTCGGAGGCGGCGATCTGGCGGCGGAAAGTTGAATCTCGCGGGCCGGTAAACTAGCATCAAGGCACTACTGGCAGGAGGGGTTGGCATTGGTCCCGCGCTCTGGTTGGCGTGCGACGGCGCGCCCTCTCATTTCGCCACGCGACAAGAATGCAGTTCACTCTCCGAGGTTGCGCCATGAAAGTTTCTCGAATGCCGCGGTCGATTGCACTCGCCTGCTGCGTTGCGGCCGTCTGTGCCAACGCACCCCAGAAGGCAATTGCCGATCTTGTCATCTCCGTGACCGACGCCGGCGCCGGCAAGACGAGCTTTTCGCTGCAAGGGACAATTCACACCGATACAACCACGAGTTTCACCAAATCGTACGGCCCCTACGACAAATTCAGCGCACTCAACCACGCGGGCGGCGACGTCCTAGAGTGGTTTTGGATGCCTAATGTCTACATGAGCGGTCGCGACGTCAATTTCCGGACTTTCCCGCTCGTCTCGCGCCCCTCGGGCGCGTTGAGCGACCCGCTCGACTTCGACCTCGGTTCCCCTGGTTCAGACCGATTCTTGTCAGGCCTGTCCCTGCCAAACAATCTTCAACTCACATTCGAACATGACGCGTTGTTTCGGATATGGGGCGATTCATCCTCCGCGCCGACGAGCATGACGCTGGACGAAGTGGTCGTTTACGACATCGACTTCGGCGACTTTAGCCCGGGGGTCTGGGAGTGGGGGGCGCCGGGCGGCGCGGTTGGCGACGGTATCACGCTGAGTATTGTCGCGTCGGTGCCGGAGGCCTCACAAGTTGCCCTGATGGGAGTTGTCGCCCTGCTTGGCATCGGCTACGTCAAACTGCGAAGAAAATAAGCGTAGTTCACGCGTAGGTGCGGAGGGACATGGCGGCATGTGCGCGCCGACAGCCGAAAGACGGGCGCAAAAAAAGTGGCCCGCATCGCACGTTGCGATGCGGGCCACTCAAAATCTAGCCGATTGACCAGGCCAGCTTCATGACAGAGGAAGGGAGGCCTAGCTAACCCGACGATCCCGAACTAGTTGCAGCAGGGGTCGCAGGGGCAGCAGACGCACACGGGCACTTGCTTGCAGACAATCTTCGGGCAGCAGCGGGTCACCGTGTAGGCTTCCTTCCGCGGCACGCAACGGTAGCAGTTCACCGTCTTCTGCTCGCAAACCTTCTTGCACACTGTGTAGCAGCAGGTCTTGGTGCGGGTCTCGGGGACCATGTGGC
>JAGQOU010000395.1 GCA_020427145.1 Planctomycetales bacterium
GCCGACGCGGTCGAGGATTTCCAGGCCAGGACGGTTGGCGGCCTCGTAGAACGTCCCCCCGTGCCAGCAGACGGCCCCCCAGTCGTTCACGGTGGCGCTCGTGACGCTGCGAAGCGTGGTAGCGATCGCCTGGAAATTCGGGTAGTCGGCGATCGCGCGCTCGATCATCCGCTTGTAGCCTTCAATGGGCAGCTCGCTAAGCCCCTCGTCGACGCCCTCGACCGCGAGGCCCAAACAGGCGGTGAAATCCTCTTCGTTGCCGAGCATCACATCAACCAGCGGCGCTAGGCGGCGATTCACTTGCTGGGCCTGCTCCTGTCCACCGATCGCATTCCACAGCGAGGGGCGATAGTTGAGATCGTACGACGTGACGACTCCGTGGGCTTTGGCAACAGTCAGCGCCTCTTCGGCGACTTCCGCGGTACTGGGCGAGAGCGCTGCAAAGATGCCGCCGGTATGAAACCAGCGCACACCCTCGTCGCCGAACAGGCGTTGCCAGTCGATATCGCCCGGCTTGAGTTGCGAGACCGCCGTGTGGCCTCGATCGGAGCAGCCCACCGCGCCGCGCACGCCGAACCCGCGCTCGGTGAAGTTCAATCCGTTGCGCACGGTGCGTCCCACGCCGTCGTAGGGAACCCACCGCATCCACGACAGGTCCACGCCGCCTTGCAGCATGAGATCTTCCAGCAGGCGACCCGTCTCATTGTCAGCCACTGCCGTGACCACGGCGGTACGCATGCCGAAGCAACGACGCAGCCCGCGGGCGACGTTGTACTCGCCGCCCCCTTCCCAAACGCGAAACGTCCGCGCCGTTCGCACCCGGCCTTCGCCGGGATCGAAGCGCAACATCACTTCGCCGAGCGAGACCTGGTCGAAACGACACTCGGCAGCGGGACGCGTGACAATCGCAGGCATATTCTGCAGCGGGTTGGAGTTGCGGGAGTGCTATTCGGAAGCCGAGGCGACCAGATCCACGGCTGCGCGGGCGGCACGCTCGACGCCCGAGAAATCGCCGTCGGCGAACAATGACGGTTTGACCATCCAACTGCCGCCGCAGGCCACGACCGCCCCCAGCCGCAGGTAGTCGAGCACATTGTCCGGCCCGATGCCGCCGGTGGGAATGAATCTTACGCCGCGGTAGGGAGCCGAAATGGCTGACAGCGTCGCGACGCCGCCGTACGCCTCGGCGGGAAAGAACTTCAAGAGGCCGAGCCCGAGTTCCAGGCCGCGTTCGATGTCCGACGGCGTGCAGACTCCCGGCACGATTGGCACGCCGCGATCTTGGGCATGCTTGACCACGTTGGGATTAAGCCCCGGCGACACCAGAAATGTCGCCCCGGCGTCAACCGCCTGGTCGACCTGAGTCGGCGTTAGCACCGTGCCGGCGCCGACGAGCAAATCGCCACGATCGGCCAGAATGCGAATCGCCTCGGCAGCGGCCGACGTTCGAAACGTCACCTCGGCCACCGGCAGTCCGCCGGCAGCCAGCGCCGCACCCAGTGGATCGGCATCCTCGGCACGATCGAGGACCACGACCGGCACGATTCGGTGCAGGGCAACGGCCTCAATCGGATTTTCGGGATTCAACATAGGGCAGGGGGGTTAAAGTCGCGGCAGGGTCATGCCGCCGTCAACAACCAGAACAGCGCCGGTGGCGTAACTCAGGTCTCCGCGCGCGAGCGTAGCGACGGCTTTCCCCACATCATCGGGTTCTCCCCAGCGAGGTTCAAGCGTCAGCCCGTCAGCGATTAATCGGTCGTATTTTTCTGTCACGCCGGCCGTCATGTCGGTGCGAATGATGCCCGGGCGGACCTCAAACACGTTGATTCCAAACTCGGCCAGCCGGGCCGCCCACAGTCGGGTGGCCATGGCAACGCCCGCCTTGCTGATGCAGTAGTCGCCGCGATTGACCGAGGCGACCGTGGCGCTGATCGACGACACGTTGATGATTGCCGCTGCCATTCCGGGATCGGCCTGCCGCTGCTCGATCATCCAACGCGCCACGCGCTGCGTGAGAAAGTAGGGGCCGCGTAGATTGATGGAGATTAAACGATCGAAGCTGTCGGGTTCCGCCTCCAGCACATCGGCCCGTACGCTCGGTGCGACGCCCGCATTGTTGACCAGCACGTCGAGACGACCGAATCGCTCCCGCAGCGCATCGACGAGGCGCTGGTGGTCGTCGACGGACGCGATATCTGCCGGCACATAGGCGACTTCGGCTCCCAATCCGGACAACTCTTCCACGGCTGCCGCGACATCGTCCGCCGGGCGTCGGCCATTGATCGCCAAATCAAAACCCGATTGGGCCAATGACCGCGCAATTCCCAGTCCAATGCCTCGACTACCGCCGGTGACCAGCGCGACCGGCTTGCCGGACTTGCTCATGACGTCGCTCCCGCCGCGGGCGTCGGTCCGAAGAACGTGTAGTAGGGCTTGTTCTCAGCGAGCCGTTGCACGTACAGCGCCGCTTCGCGCAAATGATAGTCGCCCCACATGCACGCCTCGCCGCAGGGCGCCTTGCGTCCCGCGGGGATGTGATCCCAGCCGTTAGGCCGATGATAGATCGTATGCAGCAAGAGACCTTCGTGCGCTGTATCGCGCGACAGATAGGGTTCGCTCAGCAGGGATCGCAGCACGGTGAGCCCGGCGGCGCGGTACCGCGCGTGGTCGCTCTCGCCGCGCGTTTGAAGCACGGCAGCTAGGCGCAACAGTCCCTGAGCGGCAATCGCCGCAGCGCTGCTGTCTACCGGTTCGTAATCGTTGAACGGTTCCGCCGGTCGGTCAAGATAGTCGCCCAGACGGGCCAGCCCCGGGGCGCCAGTGTCCCAGTAGGGAACGCCGCAGGTGGGCGTCTGCTCCAGATAGAAGTCGCACGTGGCGCGAGCGGCCTTGAGAAAAACCCTTTCGACTTCCGCGCGGCCGCCGCATTCGGCCAATTCGGCATCGGGACGGGTGGCGAGCCACTCCAACTGCTCGGGGTAGCCAACCATCGCCCACGCCAGCCCGCGGGTCCAAGTGGAAAACGGCGAATACCCCTGCTGCGTCGAGGGGCAGCGAAAGTCGCCATTGTTGCGGTTGAAAATCGCTTCGTGGGCCGTGCGACCGCGCACGTCGTACGAATCACGATCGTCGCCATACCACACGTTGTACCGGGCCGTGGCGGCGCCATGCTGCACGATCCGCCCGAGCAAGCTGAATTGCTCGTCGCGTTCGCCCATGGCGGCATGTCCTAACTGATGCGAACATGCCAGCGCCCGGCACGAGCGAATCGTGTCGACGAACAGCGAGTGTGGCCCGTTGAAGGAGTAGATGTAACCCCCGCCATCGGCCGTGGTCGACCACCGATTGGCTTGCACGGCGCCGCTTGCCTTGAGAGCCAGTTCATAGAACGCCCGCTGCCAGGGATCTTCGGCGAGCACGCCTTCGTTCATCAGCCGCAGCAAGGCGCCGTACGTGCTCACGTTGTTGAAACCGTGGTCGTGAACGCCAAAGTGCGTCACGTGCGGCGCCATCCGCTCGACGGTGGCCCGACGCCCAAAGTCCAAAAACCGCTCATCGCCGGTCGCATCGAACTGCAGCAACGCGGAGCCAAACTCAAACCCTTGCGTCCACTCAGTCCACCCCTGTGGCTGGTACTTGCCCTCGACCGTGAACACCGGCGTCTTGCCGCCCCGCGCGCTCGCCGACGCGGCGATGGCGTCGATCTTAGCGGCCGAAGCCTGCCACATCCGCCCGATGGCCGGCAATAGGTCGGCGGGCGTCAATTGATCATCGATCGCAATCATCCGCGTTTTCCCCCCGCGGTCTTCTGTTTGTACTCCTTCAACTCGCCGTGCTCGGGCAGTTCCCCATAGTACGAATCGAGTGGATAACACCCCGAAATGAGCCCGTTGCGCGGCGCCGTGGTGCAGTCGCTGAACGTGCGACACACTCGCTTGCGGGCCAAGGGGCGCCCGGCGAGCACGTCGGCCGGCAACTCGGGATAGGAGAGCACCATTCGCCCCAGCCCGACCGAGTCGACCATGCCGGTCCGAACCGCCGCCTGGGCGACGTGGGGCAGCCAGTCCTGCAAATAGGTGTAGCCGGAGCCAACGACCAGCAGATCGGGATGCTGCCGCTTGAGTTCCGCGGTCGCCGCGATCTGACGCGCCACGCCAACCAGTGGATCCTCAGGCGGCTGGTAGCCATCCGAGGGCGGAAACAGCGCGGGGCGTTGAATGTGAGGATTGTAATAGGGACTACCGACCGAAATGCAGACCAGCGTCACGCCCAAGTCGCTCAGCATGCTCAACAATCGCGACGGCTCGGTGAGATCAATCCCGGTCGGCGTTCCGTCGCCGCCGAACGCCCAGCGATAGGATTCGCCAACCGGGACGGAACACTGTCCCGTTCCGTCGCTGCCGGGCTCGAAGGGCGACCAATCGAATGCACTCAGTCGCACGCCGGCGTCAAGCCCCGGAACCTCTGCGGCAATGCGCTCAATCACCGTTCGCATGAACCGCGTGCGATTCTCAAACGAACCGCCGTACCTTCCCGGGCGATCAAATGCACTGAGCATTTCGTGCCCGAGGTAGCCGTGGCAATGCTTCACGTCGACGAACTTGTAGCCAGCGTCGCGGGCCAGCTTGGCGGCGTCGATGAATCGATCGATTAGCCGGTCGATCTCCTCGTCGGTGAGCACGTGCAGCGTGTCGCTCATGCCGAACTTGCGGTCGAGCACGGGATGCCGATACATGACGACCGGTTCCAACCGCTTTTTGTCGTTCGGCCGCGCGAAACGGCCCGAGTGCGTCAGCTGTAAACCCACCAGCAGGTCATCGGTGCTTCCGCACTCTTGACGATGGACTTGCTCTAATTGCTCGCGCAACTCGCGCAAGCTGCCAAGATTGGCATCGTTGATCAACAACTGATGGGGATTCGCCCGCCCCGAGTGCTCGACCGCGACCGCTTCGCCGCCCCAGATGAGTTTCGCGCCGCTTCTGCCAAAGTTCTCCCAACGTCGCCGGGTGTATTCCGTCGGCTTGCCATCTAGCGTGCCATCCCAGCCCTCCATGGGCAGAATGCAGAACCGATTGCCAATCACGTGTTCGCCCGCCTTCAGCGGTTCGCCGAGCGGCGAGCCTTCCGGGGCCGTCAATTCGTCGTCGAACGGCATTTCGACGCCGAGCGATGCGAGATGCTCGCGAAAATCGGCCGCTGTGCGCAGACTGGCGACGCGTCGGTACGACATGATGCGAATCGCTCGGAACAGATATCAGGAACCGTGGTAGGGAGACACTCAAATCGGCGCGACGCCAAATCAGCCGGCTGCCGGCCACTCGAACCCGGCACGATACTCGCGGTGCATCAGGGCGTCGGCCGCCGCAGCGTGCGGACCCGTGATGCGGCACTCATTGGCGGCGACCGGCAGCGACTCGCTCGCACAAATTCGCGAGTCGTTCAGTCCGATGCCGTACGCCCCCAGATGGGTCGTCATGTCGCCCAGCAGCCCGCGCCAGCCGGCTTCGTCCGTTTCCAACACGTCGCCGTGGCCCGCTTGACCGAGCCGTACGGCCAGGTTGGCGAGGTGGCACCAATTGGTGGAGGTGTCGCCAATCGCGACCTCGGCGTTGAGGCTGTCGCGCTGCCGTGAGCGCACCGCGTCGAGGAAGTTGCGAGGGTGTTCCTGCTCGCCGCCGGTGCCGCGGAACCGGCGAACCTCTTTCCCCTCGTTATCGTACGCCACGCCGCCGCCACGCCAGCCGTCGTAGCGCCCCCCCTCGCAGTAGACGACGTAACCGGTTTCAACGCCGGCGCGCTTTAGCGATCGCCGTCCGCCCGGGGTCGCGGGTAAGTTGCTGAGGCCGAACAGCACGGGAATTTTATCCGTTTCAAACCGTGCGAAGTGGACGTTGGACGTTTCGCCGGCGTCGTCCCACACGAGCCGGCCGCCGCCGCCCTGCACTGACTGGGGCAGAGGGCAGTCGTCGTGCAGCGCCACGTTCAGGACGTCATCGATAATGTGCACGCCCCAGTTGCCTACTTCCCCGTTGCCAGTGTTCCACACCCAGTGCCAGTCGTAGTGAAACGCATCGCGGTAGATCGGCACGTCCTGCGCCGGGCCAAGCCACATGTTGTAGTCCACCGTCTTGGGGGGCGTGAGCGGCTCGCTCCGTTTGCCGATCGGCTCGCGAATGCCGTAGCGGCACGCCTCGACGGCAACCAGCGGCCCCAGGGCCGCTTCGTCGTGCAGGAAACGCCGTAACTCGCGTTGCATGGGGTCGGAACGCTGCTGCGTCCCCAATTGTACCATGCGCTTGTGTTTGCGCGCCGCCTCAACGACCTGACGGCCTTCCCACACGGTATGACTGAGCGGCTTTTCGACGTACACGTCCTTGCCGGCCTGAATCGCCATCACGGCCGCCATGCAGTGCCAGTGGTTGCAGGTGGCAATGACCACGGCGTCGACATCGTCGCTTTCGATGACCCGTCGCAGATCTTGCGTCTGCTCGGCGGCGGGATGCTTCTGGCCAGCGGCCGCCGCCCGATCGGAATCCGCGTCGCACAGCCAGCGAACTTCTACGTCGTCGTGCGACGAAAAACGCTGGAGGAGTCCCGATCCCTGGCCGCCGACTCCGATGAATCCCAGACGGATCTTTTCGTTGGGCGACGCAGCCCACACGGGTCGGCTGGCAGCTGCCAACGCCGACCCTAGGCCGAGCGCCAAACATTCACGGCGATTGATCATGGAAAAGCCCCCAGTGACAAAACGAGACGGCGGACCCGACAGCGCAAAAAGCCGCCGCGCGCCGCGATTGATCAAACGAAACGAAAAGAACCCACGAGCTTGGTCGGCGCCTGCGCCGCAACCAAAGGCCGAAGCTTCAGCATACGGCTTGCTGAGGCGAGAAATCCAGGGTTTGGCTTCGTTTCGCCGTTGTTCCGATGCGAAATAGGGCAAGAACGCACCTGCCCCGAGGCGAGGGCGCCGAATTCTCCTAGCGCATCCGGTCTGTCATGCGGCCAGGGAGGCGTGCTCAGTTCCGCCAGTCTCTGCTGAATCGAACAGACTGCGCCCAGAACAAGCGGCACTCGAGCTGGAATGAGAGCTAGATATCGACGTTTTCATCGGCCGACTCTTCCGAAGGATAGGGCTCCGGCTCGTCCCGCAAATTGCAGATGGCGTTGTGCGCGGCACGCTGTTCCGATTCCTTCTTGCTGCGGCCCCATGCGGGCGGGAAACGAGTCTCGCCAATCTGGGCCGCGACCTTGAAGCACTTGCTGTGGTCCGGACCTTTTTCGTCGAGCAGACGGTAATTCGGCGTCACCCCGTGCTCGCGTTGGGCGAATTGTTGCAGCATCGATTTGTAGTTGCCGCCAAATTCGCAAGAGACTGCCGCCTCGATCTCCGGTTCGGCGTTTCGGAGAATGAATTCCTCGGCGCGTTCGATGCCGCCATCCAGGTAAATCCCTGCAATGAGCGACTCGAACACGGCCGCCAGCACCGATCGCGGCACATGCGGGTCGGCCGCCATTCCCTTGCCGAGGATCAGAAATTCCTGCAAGCCGAGTCGGTCGCTCATCCGCGCGCACGTGTCGCGACTGACGACCACGGACTTAATCTTGGTCAGTTCCCCCTCGGAGTACTCGGGGTATTGGTGGAACAGCCGTTCGCAGACGACCTTCCCCAATATGGCGTCGCCGAGAAATTCCAACCGTTCGTTGGAGGCGAGCCGATGCTGCACGCCCGAGGCGTGCGTGAGCGTCGCCTCGAGCATCTGCTCGTCGGCGAACCGATAGCCGATACGATCCTGGCAGACTGCCAGATCGGCCCGGTCATTTTCGACCGAATCGCTGGAAATAGTCGTCATCGCCTGGTGGCGAAGGCTGCGCTGCGGCAGGGGCGATGCGACCACTGCCGCGGCATAGCCGCCGCGTTTCTTAGTTAAGATAGGGAGTTGGTGATTTGCGCGCCGGGCGTTCGCACCACGGCGGATTGCCTCTCCATACGTTTAGAACCTTAATTACCGCCGCGGGTTATGTCAACGCCGGCGCCGCCTGCCCACATTGCCCCGCGGCGGCTAGACTTGAGACTCCCCTGAATGGCCGCTTGATTTTGCCGCCATTCGGCCACCCCGGTTGCTGCCGCCTGCCCCGCCTTCGCCATGATCAATACGCTTTACTTGCCGGAACTTCGCGAAATGCTCGAGACGCAGGACACTGCGGGACTCGAGGAGTTCTGCACTGCGCTGCATCCAGCCCGGACGGCCGAGTTCATGGAGGGGCTCTCAGCCGTTGAAGCCTGGGAGGTGCTGCGGCACACCGAATTACGCAATCGGATCGAGATTTTCTCGTACCTCGAGGACGCCCGGCAAGTCGAAATCATCGAGGCGGCTCCGCCCGAGGAAACCAGCGCGTTGATCGCCGACATGCCGGCGGACGACCGGGTCGACCTGCTCAATCAGGTTACCCCCGAGACGTTCGGGCAAGTCATGCCGCTGATGCCGGCCGAGGAGCGGCGCGACATCATGCGGCTGAGCGCCTACCCCGAGGGGACGGCCGGCTCGCTGATGACCACCGACATGGCGATGCTGCCCGAGTCGCTCACCGTGCGGGCGGCTGTGGAGGAAATCGGCCGCCAGTCGGAAGAGCACGAGACGATCTACTACATCTACATTGTCGATGACGACAAGCACCTGCGGGGGCTCGTCTCCGCCCGACAGTTGGTCACGCACCTCAACAAGCCCAATATGCCGCTCGCCGATTTGGTCGAGCGGGATTTGGTGACGGTGGTCGACACCGACGACCAGGAAACGGTGGCTGCCAAGGTGGCCGACTACGACTTTCTGGCGATTCCGGTCGTCGACGCCGAGCGGCGACTCGTGGGCATCATCACGCACGACGACGTGATCGACGTGCTCCGCGAAGAGGCGGAAGAGGACGCTTATCTTGCCGGCGGCATGGAGCCCTTGGCTGAAAGCTACCTCGACACGCCTTGGTGGGAGCTCGCTTGGAAACGGGGGCTGTGGCTCACGGTCCTGTTTCTCGCCGCCATCCTCACGGTCACGACGCTGAAGAACTACGACGAAATACTTGATCGAGTGCCGTGGCTCGTGTTCTTCCTCCCGCTGGTGATCTCCTGCGGCGGTAACAGCGGCACACAATCGACGACGTTGGCAATTCGCGCGCTGACCAACAACGACATCACGCCGCGCGACTGGTGGAAAGTGCTGCGGCGCGAGATTGGAACCGGCCTGCTGCTCGGCGGCTTCCTCGCGGTGATCGGCTACGGCGTCGCGAGGCTCTTGACCAACGAACCGACGGCGTATGAGGCGCTAGTCGTTCCGATCACGTTGGTCGGCGTGGTATTGTGCGGCTCCGTTATTGGCTCGCAATTGCCGCTGCTGTTTCGTCGTTTGGGACTCGACGAGGCGCTGATGAGCAGCCCGTTTCTCTCGGGCATTATCGACATCATCGGAATCGTCATTTACATGACGGTGTCGTTGTCAATCCTCAAAGAGTTGGCGCCGTAGGCGGATCGCTCGGCCGCGGCGCCGCATCTAGACGTCCAGCATCGGACGGCCGACGTACAACTGCAGCACTTGGCTTTGCACTTTGATCGCGCGGATCAGCACCCAGACTTGATCGCGAGTGAACTTTTCCGGATCGCTGCTCGCCAGTTCTTCCAGCTCTTGCGTCATGGCTGCATGCTGATCGGTGGCGGCCTGCAATTTCATGCTGGCCTCTTTCCAGGCCGCGCGCAGCGAGTCGTCGTCCTGTAATTCGGTCAATTCCAACTTGAGATTGGCAAGCAACAGGCAAACGCGGGCCACGTCCTGGGGCCGGGCTTCCGGCTCCAATCGCTCGATCCGCTGGGCAAGTTCGTGACAATTCATGGTGCGGTCCTCGTGAAGACGATCGTATGTCGGCCAACGAGGGGAGGGCGCTGGGCGCCGGCGACAGGATGGCTTCGCTGTTCAGTTTTCTGCTCAGCGGGCCGACTCGGCTCGACAAGCGGCTCGCCCGCTGGGGCGGCGGGCGAACTGTGTGGGTGACTTAGAGTTCCAGACAAACGTAGCTTGGCGTGGCGTCGGAGCAATTGCCTGCGAGCTTGAAATCTCCGACAATTCAGCCGACCATGCCGGTGAGGCCGATTGTGCCGCCATTCAAGCGGCCCCGAACGCAGCGAACCTGTTTGCGTCCCAGGCGGTCTCTCCGGCATGCCCCCCGCGGGTTCGGGGCGCCGACCTGCACCGATTCATCCGCTTGCATTTTCTGACGCCGCACGACGCGAGTTTGTCGATCCTCCGGAGACATTCATGGCATTGCTTGGGCTGAACATCGACCACGTGGCGACGGTGCGCGAGGCGCGCAAGACCAACGAGCCCGATCCCGTTTGGGCCGCCACGTTGGCAGAGATCGGCGGAGCCGACGGCATCACGCTCCACTTGCGCGAGGATCGTCGCCACGTGCAGGAACGGGACCTCCAACTGTTGCGCCAAACCGTGACGGTGAAACTCAACCTGGAATTGGCCTGCGACGACGCCGTGCTGCAGATCGCCGCGGCCGCGCGCCCGCACCAGGCGACCCTCGTCCCCGAGCGCCGCGAGGAGGTCACCACCGAAGGCGGCCTTGATGCAGCCGGTCAACGCGAACGCGTCGGCGACGCCGTGAAACGTCTGCAAGACGCGGGAATCGTCGTGAGCCTCTTCTTGGATCCGGACCTCAGGCAGATCGAAATGGCTGCCGAGATGGGCGCCGAGGCAGTTGAACTGCACACCGGCGCCTACGCCCACGCGACGGCCGACTTTGCAGGCGAGCAAGAGCTGGCGACGCTGCTCACGTCCGCCGCCGCGGTTCGCAATGCCGGACTCACCCTCCATGCGGGCCACGGCCTCACCTACCGCAACGTCAAACCCGTGGCGACCATCCCCGGCATGTGTGAACTGAACATCGGCCACAGCATCATTTCGCGTGCGATCATGGTCGGTCTGGAGAGAGCCGTGCGAGACATGAAACGCCTGATTAGCTGATTGCTGCAGGTACTTGAAGATCGGCGTCCGACGCTGGTCAGCAGTGAGGCGCGAAAAACGTACCTTCCACGCCGCAATTGACGGGGCGGCCAAAGTCCTTGGAAGCCGGCTCAATGGATCCTACATCGATCGTCATTGGCGTGGCGTTGTCCTATGGGCTCTATGTCTTTGCATCCTGGGTCACAGCCCCTTGGCGACGGCAATGCCCGTATTGCCTGTGCAATATCCACAAGAAGGCAACTGCGTGCCCGCATTGCACGCGCGATGTGGAATCTGATTGCGATTCCGGTAGACCGTAGCAGCGACGTTTGACGAGATCGCCCCGCGAAATTGCGCACGGCGGTACGCCAACAAAACCGCCTCGCGAGATTGATTGCGATTCGCGAGCCGATTGCGAACGCACCGGTTCGTTCGTATCATCACGGACCCGCCTTACGGCAAATGGAATGCCCCATCGTCCTGCATCAGGAGTCCCCCGCTCGCCATGAAGACCACAGCGGAACCGTTTGCCGGCTTGTCAGTCGCCCTCGTCACCCCGTTCAAGGGGGAAGAGGTCGACTACGACTGCTTTCGCGAGCAGATTGAGTTTCAGATTGCCGCGGGGACGAACTGTCTGGTCCCGGTGGGGACGACCGGCGAGTCGCCGACACTCAACCACGCGGACCACGACCGTGTGATTGCATTCGTCTGCGAAACAACGGCGGGGCGCGCAAAGGTCATGCCCGGCACAGGTTCCAACAGCACCGCCGAGGCGTTGCGGCTGACCAAGAACGCCGAGAAAGCGGGCGCCGACGCGGCGCTGCAGGTGGCCCCCTACTACAACAAGCCCACGCAGCAGGGACTGTACGAGCATTTCAAGCGGCTCGCCGAGGAGACGGGGCTGCCGCAGTGCATCTACAACATTCCCGGGCGCACCGGCAAGAATATCGAGCCGGAGACGATCGCCCGGCTCGCTGAGCTGGAAAACGTGGTCATGGTCAAGGAGGCGACCGGCTCGCTCGACCAGGCCTCAGCCATTCTTTCCACAACCGACCTGATGGTGCTCAGCGGCGACGACAGCCTCACACTGCCGCTCATGTCGATCGGGGCCAAGGGAGTCGTATCTGTCGTGGGAAATATTATCCCGCAGGACATGATCGCACTGATCGCCGCGTTCAACGCCGGCGACATGGCCGAGGCGATGCGGCGACATCACCAGCTGTTTCGGCTGTGCCGCGACATGCTGGGCTTGGCGACCAACCCCATCCCGGTGAAAGCCGCCATGAAGATGCTGGGCCGCGACTCGGGCGAATTGCGACTGCCGATGACGCCGTTGGAAACGTCCCAAGAAGCAACGCTACGGAAGACTCTCGTCGAGTACGGGCTGCTGTAGCATCCGGATCGGCGCCGACGACGCTACTGCTTGCTGGCGAGTCTTGCCGTGCTACGAATTGTCGCCGGACGGTTCTCGCTGCAAACGACGGTCATATCGCAGCCGGAAAACGCAGATTCACTGCGCAGATCGCTGACCAGTTCGTCGGCGAATCGCTGGTTGGGGGCAAATGCGTAAACTGTCGGCCCCCACGACGATTGCCCCGCGCCGGCGATTCCCGCTCCGCGCAGAATCGCCACGCGTCTGGCAATGAGGGGCGAGGCGTACTCGCCACCCTGGACCGGTGCGAACAGCCCGCCCGAGAGCCGGCCATACTCGTAGATCGCCGACGCGAACACGTCGAAGTCGCCGGACTTCGCGGCTGGCAAAATTGCCTGTTCGGCCAATTCGACGAGGCGCTCAGAGATCACCGGCAGCGGGGGCGGCAGGCGGTCGAAGGCAGCGGTCTCGGCGGGCCCGCTGAGTCCCTCTTCTCGTTGTGGAACGATGAGCACGGCGCGCCACTCGTCAGGCAGGGCCGCGCGTTCGGCCAAACTACCAAGGCGATCGCCCGGCAACCGGCCCGTTTCCCAAATGAGCCCGCCACGCTCGAATCCGTGGGCGCCTACCGCACTGCGAGCGCCGCGTCCGGCGACAACCGCCAACTGTTCGGCCGAGACGGGCGACATTTCCAGCAGGGCTCGCACCGCGGCGACAGTCGCCAATGAAACCTGCGTCCCGGCGCCCAGACCGCGATGCAGCGGCAGTCGCTCGATGACGCGTACGTCGATCGCGTCAATTTCGCCGTGGCGCCCCCAAAAATCATAGGCGCGGCGGCAAACCGCCAAACATCGGGCGTCGCCCCCTTCGGCCACTCGCCAGCGAACCGCTGGGCGCACCTCGACGACCGCACGGGGGCGATCGACCATCAGACCCAGGCCGCCATAACTCGGACCGGTGCGCTGGCTGAGACGCGTCAGACCGAAATGGAGCCGTGCGGCAGCGGACACCTGTATGCAGCGCTTCATCGAGTGAAGTTCCCTTCAGCTGCCCCCAGCTTCTGGTCAACATACCCTTGTAGCAAAGTCAATGCACGCAACTCAACTGCTGCCCCGGTTTTTTGCACAGGAATCGCGAGTCGTTTCAACTCAGCCCGCAATTCGGTCGGTTCCAGCAGGTCGACCCGGGTCGCCAAAATCGCCGCTTCGACCACCGCCGCCTGGGCGCGATTGAAGCCAGCCATTTCGGCCACGATGCCGCAATCAACAACCCGGGCTAGCAAAGTCGACCGCGGGGCCGCCTCGTCGAACCACTCTGTGCGAAACGCATACCAACGGGCACAGTCGACGAGTCGAGGGACCGCAAACCCTGCAATTGGCGTCAACCCCGGCAATTGATCCCAAACTCCAATCGCCGCCCGGGCGAGTAGTTCGACGTCGTCGATCAAATGAAACACGCCGACGCCGGCAGACTGCAAATTGGCGTGCGTTCGCGACGAGCAGAATGGCCGCAATAACAAACGATCGAAGGCCCGCCCCGCGATTGGCCCCATCGGCGCAATATTCGTCGAACCGTCGGCATTGACGGTCGTGACCAAGCCTTCCCAGACCCGACCGCCCTCGCCGAGCGTCAACTCGGCGTCAATTCGCCCCGGCGCGGGTGCGAACGGCTGTCGGGAAACGGCTTGCGACATGGGCAACAACTGGGCGGCAGGTGCAATCGAACGCACTCAGAACGTGACCGGCCCGGTGGGCAACGGTCGGTCGAGCGGCGGGGCAGGGCGGCCTTCGCTGCGCTGCAATTCCCAGGGGTCGGCGACCGCCTCAAGTCCCGCATATCGCAGGAAATTAGCAAGCAACTGATAGCCGCCCGCGGTGAGGATCGCCTCGGGATGGAATTGCACGCCGAAAACAGGAAACTCGCGGTGAGCAACGGCCATCACTATACCGGCGTCGGTCTCCGCTGTCACATTTAGCGCCACAGGCAGCGTTTTGCGGTTGGCAATGAGCGAATGGTAGCGGCAAACGGTGAGCGGATTTGGCAGATTGGCGAAGAGCCCTGTGCCCATATGCCCGATTTCCGCTGTGCGGCCATGCATGGGCGTTGGCGCCCGCACAATCTCCCCGCCAAACGCCGCGACAATGGCTTGGTGCCCCAGACAAACTCCCAAGATCGGGCACGCGCCGGCGAAACGTTCCACCGCGTCGACAGAACAGCCAGCCTCGGCGGGCGTGCAAGGCCCCGGCGAGATGACGACTGCCGCGGGCGCGAGAGCCGCCATCTCTTTCGGCGACATTTCGTCATTGCGCACGACGCGCGTCACCTGGCCAAGCCGCTGGAAATAGCGTGCCAAATTGTGCACGAAACTGTCGTAATTATCGATCAACAGGATCATCGTATGCGTTTTCACGGCGAGTTGTTCACGATTTCATTCGTTTTCTTGAAAGCCGCTACGTCAGCGCCTCCAAGAGTCCGCGGGCCTTGTGCCATGTCTCTCGATATTCGTCGTGCGGGTCCGATGCGGCCACGATGCCGCCGCCAACTGGCAGCTGCAACCACCCTCTCGCCGCCGTGATGGTCCGAATGAGAATATTGCTGTCCATTTGCCCGTCGAACCCAATGTAAGCGAGCGAGCCGCAGTACGCTCCCCGCGCAGTCGGCTCCAACTCGGCGATGACTTCCATGGCGCGCACTTTAGGCGCGCCTGTGATCGATCCTCCCGGAAAAGCGGCCGCCAGCACGTCGAGCGGCCCCAGACCGTCAGTCAACCGCCCGCGTACGACCGAGACCAAGTGTTTGACGAACGCATAGGTTTCCAACTCGCAGAGTTGGGCGACATGCACCGATTCGGGTCGGCAGACTCGCGACAGGTCGTTCCGCAGCAGGTCGGCGATCATCACGTTTTCAGCGCGATCCTTTTCGCTCGCCCGCAATTCGTCGCCGGCGTAAAGATCGGCCACAGGGTTGCGCGACCGACCCCGCGTCCCTTTGATAGGCCGCGTCTCGACGGCGTCGCCGCGAACCGTGAGGAAACACTCGGGCGAAGCGCTGCAGATTTGCGCGTCACCCAGATCCAAGTAGCCGGCATACGGCGCCGGGTTACGCTGGCGAAGCCGGAGGTAGAGCGCCGTGGCCGGGTCGCTCTGCGGCGCAAGCAGTCGCTGGGCCAGGTTGACTTGAAACACGTCGCCGGCGTGGATGTAATCGATGCCGCGTTGCACCATTTGCAGGTACCCCGACTCGTCGAGGTTGCTCGTCACGTTCACCGCACCTACGCGGTGCTGCGGCGCCAAGTCGGCAAGCGGCACTCGCTCGGCAACGGGGCGACTCCCGGCGGGCGAGGGGCAGTCGCGACCGGGCTTGCCCAAATGCTCAAGAAAGACACTGCCGCGTTGTTTGGCTCGGGCCGTCCGTTCGCCGACCTCCCGCGCCGGCCATCCCTGCGAAATCAAAAGGGCTCGTTGCAAGTCGTGGTCGAATGCCAGTACGACATCGTAGGCCCCGACCGCAAGCGCCGGGGTCGGCAAATCGTCGCACCAGGGCTCGGCGACCCGCTCGAAGCATCGAGCAAGTCCGTACCCAAACAGTCCGGCCAATCCGCCGGTGAAGGGCGGAAACCCCGCGACCGCCGGTTGTGAGTACGTCGCCGCCAGTGTCGCTAATTCGGCCAGGGGCGCCTCGCCGGGCGCGGGTTGCTCGATCCAACAGAAGGGATCGGCTGCGACAAACGACCATCGCCCGAGTTCGCCCTGACGACTTGCACTATCAAAAAAAACGACGTGCGGCAGATGTGCCAAACAAAGAAACGCGTCGACCGCGGTCAGCGTCGAGGGCAATTCGACAACCCAGGGCAAGGCTTCGCCAAATGTTGGTGAATCACCGCTCACGAGGCCGCCTCGCTACGACTACTGTCCGCCGGACCATCGACGTCGCGGCGTCGCTTGAGGTAGTGACGGTTCTCCGCTTGGGTGAGCAGCCCCCAATCAAGCGCTTCGTCCTGGCGATACGACTTACCCAGGGCGAGTGCCGTCGCGGCTTTGCACATCTCGTAGCCCAAATAGAACGCGTGCCCCGGATCGAGGCCGCGGGGTATTCCGCCTTGCGGGCCGCTGCGGGCAAGCCGGTCCATCAGCGCGAACGGGTCGGAGTCGTGCAGATACACATCGCGGGTAACGACATGCACTTCGCCTGCCGCGGCATAGATTCGGTAGTTGTTATCGCGAATCTCCTCGGCGAGCGCCTCGATCTCTTCCAGCGGGGGTTCATCGACCCGCGTGTCGCGCAGCATAACCAACTCCGGCGCCAAGTGCTTCGGCAGCACGCCTTGCGTCACCGCATAATGCACCAGTCGCCGCGCGCGGTCGCACTCGCGAACGCAGCTGCGAGCCCAGTTGATCACTTGCGTCGTCAGTACGCTGCAGATCCCCAATTCCTGGCAGAAACCCAGCAGCAATGCGTTCACGCCGGCGGAGTCGACGTCAGTGAGCTCGGTGAGATTGCCAACGCCCATCATCATGGCCGCATCGGGGTAGCGGCGGCGCGTTGCGAGGTATCGGCCGAGGCTCGCGGCGAACCCAAATCCAATGGGCTCCAGAACCGGATCAATCCGCAGTGCCACGCCCGCCGCGGTCAAACGTTCAACCGTGTCGTCGAGCCCGCCCAATGTCGCCGGATCGTCGGGAAGGGCGACGACCTCGACGCCCCAATCGGCCGCGGCGGCAACGTTCGACGAGTTGACGCTCAACACCAGCTCGGCCCCCGCCGCGGCGGCAGCCGCGATCTCAGCGACATTCAAACTGTCGATCGAGACGCGCAGCCCCCTGTCGCGCAACGCCCGCACGGCATCGGCCGCTCCCGACCAGGTCTCGCCAGGATTGCAGCCAATATCAATCACGTCGGCGCCGTCTCGGGTCAGTCGCTCGGCAGCCTGCAGAATCTCATTGAGCGTCAATCGCGGACAGTGATTGATCTCGGCGATGATCTCGAT
>JAGQOU010000396.1 GCA_020427145.1 Planctomycetales bacterium
GTTAGGGCCATCGTGATCTGCGAGCATCTACGCCCACTTGAGCGAGCATTGATAGCCGCCGGGATACCTGAGACTTTCCGCGGACAAGCCTGGTCCAACAACTGTCGCGAGTGGGTCTACTTCAACTGTGTACTGAACCGGCCCCGCCTGCGCCAACGCTTCAACTTTGCATCATGTGTAGTTGACCATGACCATCTTGGGACACATGACAGCCAAGAATCCGGCTTTGTTTGCGAGGAATGTCACGACGCGATTATGGGCGATCATCATCGACAGCCGAGGGGCCGAGCTTTCGAGTGAATGGCCCTAACCACCGGCTGCAGTTGACCGGCGACGCCCGCGATATGATGTGGTTGTCGGTTTGGAGCTCGCTCTCCGCGGGCGGCCGGCAACTGAGCCGATTTACGTTAGCTGCTACAGGCACACCATGACTCGCTGCGTTGTCGCATGTCTCATTGCTGCTGGTTTCGCCGGCTGCTCCAAAGAACCGACATTGGCACCACCCGTCGTGACCGCCGAAGCCGAACAATCGCAAACCACACCGGATGTTCCTACCGTGACCGACGATGAACGCTTCGACAATCCCGTCGACAAAAAGACTTACATTGCCGAAGGTGGTTGGAAGACTTACAAACCACAGCAGCCGACTCCCGCAGCAGAAAAGTCGCGCATTCATAATGGCGGTGTCCGCCTTCTGACCAATCAAGACGAACTAGCACAACGAACCACAGTTGAATCATTGGCAGCGTTTATCAAGCGTGCCGAAGCGACAGCCCAATCGACGTTGCACGAAGTCACGACAAACGCTCAAGTGCTCGCACAATTCACCTGCATGCCAGAAAAGCACGGCGTTCAACTTGCTCATCAAGGCAATGTTACTCAAGATCAGCTTCAGGCGTTTTACGATGCATTGCTCGCGATCGAAGCACTGCCTGTATCGTCGGACGAAGTCTCCTTTCAGCTCACAATCCAAATCGATCCCGTACAACCACGATAGCAGCTAACAAAAAAATGCACCCGAGTTGCCGATCGGGCGTTTCCTGAAATCTAAGGCTCTTGGCGGCAACCGGGTGATTTTGGCCGTTCATCTGCACGTTGGTAGTCCTTGAACTAACAGCGGCGTGCCCAACCGCGGTGACTTCGCGAGCCCATGAATCTGCAGCAGCTGTGACAGCCTCGCTCATTTGAGCGGCGAGCTCCGGCGCGTCGGTCTGGGCGACCTCTGCGCCGTAGCCAGAACTCTCCCCGATGGCGGTCGATGCACCCGCTGCACGTTAGCGTGAGACAGGACGGCGTGCTCGCACCCATCTTCAGCTTCAAATTCGACGGACGAACCCATCGACTGCGGAGCCAACTAGCTCGACTGATGAGCAGACGCCTGTAGAATCCCCGTCACTTCCTCCTCCGACCAAACGTAGTCGGTTGGTGTGGATACCGCATTTGGAAATCTGGTATGCTGACGGTCCCATATCCGACACTTTGCAAGCATTGGATTGACTCATGATCTGGACTTCCGCCCGCTCCGCGCTTTGCTGGTGCTTTTTTCTTGGAATCGCCGGCCAAGCATCTGCCGATTGGATCGCACGCAACGGCAACGCCTCGCAAACCGGCCACGTTGCGACCTCGTTTGATCCTAATTTGCTGCAACTCGATTGGGCGGCCTCGTTGCAGACACGCTATCCGGTGGCAGTCGCGGACGGCTCAGTGGTCGTTTCGACGGGATCGGCGATTTACTCGCTCGATGCTGACACGGGAAGCGTGCAGTGGGAAGTTTCCGGCGCTTCTTTCCGCGAACCAACGATTGCAGAGGGCAACGTCTTCGTACCGACCGGGGCACACTCGTCTTCTTGCGGGGTGACCTGCAGCGAGAAGACATACCTGCGGAGTTACGCGGCAGACGATGGCGCGTTTCGATTCCGCTCAGCGTTCAGTTCACAGTGGTCGAAGGGCTGGGGACCCGTCCCGTACGCGGGACGTGTCTATATGAACGGAGGCTACTACGGCGGGATCTACTCCTTCACAACGAGCGGGGCCTCGCAGTTCAGCGGACTCGCTCAGTACTCAGACTGGGCACCGGCGATCGATGACGACTACGTTTACGCGTACGTCGCAGGCTACCTGCAGGTACTCGACCGCCATACACTCTCGCAGGTAAAGTTCATAGCTAATCCCGACTACAGCTGGCGTGGTTATTCGATGAACACCATCCCCGTTGTTACCGAGGATGGCGACGTGCTGGTGCGGTACGGCGGTCGGCTCATGAGTTTCGACATCGATAATGAGCAAGTTCGTTGGTCGAGAGCCGCGAATTTCTCGGGCCAGCCCGTCTACAATGAAGGCGTTGTCTACGGCGTAGAGGCCGGTGCGATGTCGGCGATCGACAAAGACACCGGCGAGTCAATCTGGGCGTGGGAGCTGCCGTCGGAGTCCCTCACCGATTGGATGCTCCTGACCGACAGCCACTTGTTCGTCCAGTCCACATCAACGACGTACGCGCTTGGCCTCGAGTCTCGGCGGGCCGAGTGGAGCTACCCCGCCACTGGGTTGCTTGCCTTTGATGCGGGCCGACTTTACCTAGCGGGAGAGCAAATACTTGCATTCTCAATCGTTCCTGAACCTGCCGCGGTTAGCATGGCCCTGCTGGGCATGACCGTCTGGCTGCCGCGCCGCCGAAACAGGTCTCTTGAGTGATTCTGCCGAAAGCCGTTTGCCAAACCAGTCGATTCCGCCGGCGGATCAACTCATCTGGGGATTGGCGATGAGACGAACGGCGGCTGCGCCCCAGTTTATGCCGGCTCATGCAGGCGGGAGTCGTATGCCGCGCGAGACTTCGAGGCGGACTCCACATTTGGCCTAGGTGCTCGTCTAAGGTCGTGCTGGGCACGTCGGGGCATGCTGTGACGTCTCGTCGGGTGGACCAGATTCAGCGCCTTACCGTTCTGGCAAGGGCGCAGAGATCTAGTCCGAACGGGTACACCTCTGCGAGTTGAGTGCGACTCGATCTCGGCGAAGTCGATGCAACTTCGGCAGGTTTGCCGGTCGCGTTTGGCCGCTCAGGAGGGTCACACCTTATGCACGAACTGCTGCCTCAGGATGTGCATTCTGCCGAGAACGCCGAACGCGTTCCGCGAATCGCCGAAAGTGCGTCAGACGTCCACACTGAAGCGTCGAACGGACTGCCCAATTCCAGCCGAGAAGAGTCCCTTAGACGCCTGCAGCAGTAAGTAAATCGAACAACCAATATGAGGTGCGGATGGTTGCTTTCTACCAATTTCAGGGCGTTTCTTGTAATGCCACTATGAGCACTAAGGCTGTCAACTTGGCAGCAGCTGTCTGAGGGATTGCGAAAGACATAGCACTATAGTAGCTGCGGCTATTAAAACGGTGGTACTTGGTTCTGGTACAACAATGAAATTGAACTCTGCATCTGCGGGTAAATAAACTTCTGCGTCTACTGATGTGCCATCACGCAAAGTGCCTTTCCATCGATAAGTTGGCGTACCAAAGACTGAACCAGATAGCTCTAAGCTGAAGTCAAATCCATAGGCGTTCGTAACAGTATCACTATTGAGCGACAAACGCCCCAGGAACCGACCACCGTAAATGTTAGTCACGCCATGTGGAAACGGATTAACACTGCCTACGGTTCCTTCGTAGAGATTGATTTCGCCTCCGTCCCTGGCACGCAACACTCCGATTGAAGTATCGCCGCCATGGATATCGATTCGGCTGGAATCGAATGCGGTCAGAAAACCGAAATCGCCACCTTCGACTTTAACTTGCGTGGCATCGTAAGCACGGAAGTGACTGCGTTCTCCTCCGGTTACACTGACGGTTGCAGTATCGTGCACCTCCACGTGGCTCTGATCACCGCCTGATATCTCGCCGAAAGCCGCTTGCCTGAAATGCAGATGACTTACATGGCCACCTTCTACTTGCGCGCGAGAATTTCCACTCACAGTAAGAAACGCAATGTCGTCACCGTCGCGAACAAATACATCGAACGGCTGTGCCCCAAAGCTCGAGGGAATCTGGAGGGCGAGGGAGGAGCATGCAAAACAGAAGACTGTTGAGCACAAGTTCCTAAAAACTGTTGATCGTTTCATGAGACATCCCGGCGAGCTTAGAAAATCATACTTGAGTGCACTGCATACAGAAATTGAGAGCCAATTGTATGCCGGGGCTTGGAAGAATTCCACCCTCGGAGGAGTGGGTCTTCGACACCGATTCAGTCCGCTCGCTAACTGACACCGGAGGCGTCGTCCTGGGCGCTTACGAGCAGGCGCAGAAGTGCGGGCGGCTGGACCAGCCGTTCGGAGTTGAGGCCAACGCTAACTTGCTGAGGTGCCCCTTTCAATGACACACCTCGTGCAGTTACGCAGATTTCTTGGCAGCGTCGGCGTGCCCAACCTCGGCGACTTTGAGCCTAGTACTTCGATGCGTCGGCGTGAAACACCGAAGCACGTTAGGACCGGGTTCAAAAGCGCAGCGGTGCACCAGACCTCGCTCAGTTCGGCGAGTCAGCAACTCGCTGAAGATGCATCAACCTCGCTCACTTGGGACTTGTCGCTCGGCGCAGCGGTCTATTTCACCGCCCGCAGTTGGTAGAAGCGAAAATCGCCGTCAAACCGACACGCTTGCGCAGATTCGACCGATGTGATCTTAAGGGAAACTCCCAGGTGGCGGCGACCGTTGAATTCGTTCGTCCGGTCAAATAGGCTGCGAGATGATTCAGCCCAGACGAATTCTCGTGACAAACACCGAATCCCGGCGCCGCCGGCGAGGACGAGTTCTCAAGATCGTCACGCCGCTGCTGGAATTCGCATCGCGCGACCGCCGCGCACCGACGGACTCGGCGGCCCGCTTCGCCACGGCGTCGCCGCTAAATCGAACTGCGAAACGGGGCATAAAGAACGGGGAGCGTTAGTTCCCCGCGTAACGCGTCGCGGCCTCGCCCGCGCTTTGTCCCCTCCCCTACGGCCGCTCCCGGCCAACGGGGGCGGCCTCCCGTTCTGGAAGGTCCCCCCATGTCGATTCCCGCTCCCCCTTCGCGCACATGGCAAGCTGACTTGCTGACCCTCTGGCCACAGATCGAACGCCAGACCGAATTCGCCGTGCGAAAACTCCACCCCAGCGAGCGCGACGAAGCACGCCAGTCGATCTTCGCCTGCGTCGCCGTCGCCTACGCCCAACTGGCTGCGCAGGGCCGCGCCGCCTTGGCGTTTCCCGGGCCGCTGGTCGCCTACGGGCTGCGGCAATATCAGGCAGGACGGTTGATCGGCGGTCGAATGAACTCCCGCGACGTCGGCTCCCGCCGTTGGCGGCAAGTTTCCGGTCAACGCTCTGCATCGCTCGCTGAATGTCAGGAGACGTTGGCGCTCGTTGACCAGCGGCGGGCGCCCCCCGCCGAGATCGCCTGCCTGCGGATCGATTTTGCCGCGTGGCTCGGCACCTTGTCGGCCCGCGACCGTCGGCTGACGCGGCAGCTCGCCCGTGGGGAGGAGACGCGCCACGTGGCGGCTCGCTTTCGCCTCTCGGCCGGACGGGTCATGAGCCGCGTCAAAGGCGCCTTCGGCGAGCGACTCAAAAGCCGCGAACCGCCCCAACAAAAAGCCGAAGTCGCACTCCGCTGCAAACTCCTCAACTGGTTCGTCATGCTTGACATGCCGATCTCAATAATGATTTAGAAAGCAAGGCCTACCCGAAACGTACCCGGAATTCGATCGAGTGGTTGAATCTATTGGACTTACGTCAAATAAAGACAATTCATTGAACGCCGCAACATGCTTGCTACAATCACTTTATCGCTTTTACGCTGGAACGTTTGATGAGTTCGCAATGCAGAGGTCGAGGGTTCGACTCCCTTCCGCTCCACTTTTGTCGTCTTGCCCGGCGCGCATGCCCAGCCGCCGCGCCCGTTTGAGCGGGTACGCCATGCCGACCCCGCCGACGACTTCGCCGCGGTCGGCTTACGTTCACGTGCCGTTCTGCCGGCATCGGTGTGCGTATTGCAACTTCACGGTCGTTGCCGGTCGCGACGAACTGGCCCAGCAGTATCTCGCAGCGGTGGCCCGCGAGTGGAGCCGCTTGGAGCAGCCGCAGACCGTCGACACGCTGTACTTTGGCGGCGGCACCCCCACGCAACTCACGCTGCCGCAACTGGAGCAACTTCTCGAGCTGGCCGCACGTTGGCATCCGCTGGCTGCGGGCGGCGAGTGGACCGTGGAAGCCAACCCTGAGGACGTTACCGGGCCGCTGGTCGATTTGCTCCTCGCCGCGGGAGTGACGCGGGTGAGCCTCGGTTCGCAGTCGTTGAGCGCCGCCAAACTCGTTGCGCTTGATCGGCAACACGCGCCAGGCGCCGTGGCGAGCGCCAGCAGACTAATCCGCACCGCGGGACTGCAACTGGCGACCGATCTCATCTTCGCCGCGCCTGGGGAGACGCTCGCCGATTGGTGCGACGATCTGGCGGCCACGCTTGCGCTGTCGCCGGATCATGTTTCGACCTACGGTCTCACCTTCGAGCGCGGCACGCAGTTCTGGTCGCGTCTCACGCGCGGCCAAATGTCCGAGGCGGACGAAGAACTGCAGCGGGAGATGTTTGCCGCGGCGATCGAAACTCTCGCCGCCGCGGGGTTCGAGCACTACGAAGTTTCCAACTTTGCCCGTCCTGGACGCCGCAGTCGGCATAACGAGGCGTACTGGGCCGGCGCCGAGTACTTTGCCGTGGGCCCCGGCGCGGCGCGGTACGTCGCCGGCGTGCGCGAGACAAATCACCGCAGCACCACGACCTACTTGCGGCGCGTGCTGGCGGGCCAGTCGCCGGTGGCCCAGCGCGAGCAACTCGCCCCCGACGAGTCCGCCCGCGAGCGGCTTATCTTCGGCCTGCGGCGACTCGAAGGGGTCGAGCGATCCTGGTTCCGCGCGCGGACCGGGTTCGAGATGGACGAACTCGCCGGGCCGGCCATCGCGCGCTTTGTGGAGCTGGGCCTGCTGGTCGACGACGGCGCCGCGGTGCGGCTCACCCGCGACGGGCTGTTCGTTAGCGATGCGATTTGGCCCGATTTGCTGTAATACGCCGGCTCGGCAGAGCCATGGTCGGGCCGCCTTTCCCAGGCTCGGCAGAGCCTCGCACTCCCGCTTGGGGTAGAGCGTCGTCACCGGGGTCGCGGGGTCGCGTGCTCGGCCGGTTGCAGTTGCTCGCGCCAGCGGCTGAGCAGTTGCAGGGCTTCCAACGGCGTGAGGCCGTCGGGGTCGGTCCCGCGGATTTCGTCCAGCAGCGGATGATCGGCCAGTTCGAACAGAGTGAGCTGGAATTGCCCGTTGCGCCCCGCCGCGGTGTGGGGGGCGTCGATGCGTCGGGCGTTCGTCGGCGCCGAATTCACGGGGCGGCCGCCGCCGTCCGCTTCGCCGCTTTCGGGCGATCGCTCTTGGCCCGCCGCTTCCAATTGGGCCAGCACCTCTTCGGCCCGGGCGTTCACGCTGCGGGGCACGCCGGCGAGTTTGGCGACATGGATGCCGTAGCTCTTGTCGGCGGCGCCGGCGATGATCTGATGGAGAAACACGACTTCGTCCATCCACTCCTTCACCGCGACGTTGTAGTTGGCCACCCCCGGCAGCTGCTCGGCCAGTTGGGTCAGCTCGTGGTAGTGCGTGGCGAACAGCGTGCGGCAGCCGATCGCGTCGTGCAGATGCTCGACTACCGCCCACGCCAGCGAGAGCCCGTCGTAGGTGCTCGTGCCGCGGCCGATTTCGTCGAGAATCACCAAGCTGCGACGCGTGGCCGTGTTGAGGATTCGCGCCGTTTCGGTCATCTCGACCATGAATGTGCTGCGTCCCCGGGCCAGATCGTCGCTGGCGCCCACGCGGGCGAAGATGCGATCGGCCACGCCGATGATTGCGGTTCGCGCGGGGACGAAGCTGCCCACCTGCGCCATCAGCGTGATGAGCGCCGTCTGGCGAATGTAAGTGCTCTTGCCCGCCATGTTGGGGCCGGTGATCAGTAGGAGCGAGGCGCGGGGCGCGGGGCGCGGGTTGTCGTCGACTGCATCGTGTTCTGAATCGGGCGGCTCGCTTCCCGCGGTGCGCGCCTCGCACACGCAGTCGTTCGGCACGAACGTCCCCTCGGTCTCGGTCACGTCGAGCACGGGATGTCGGCCCGCCTCGATCTCCAGCACGGGTTCCGTGGCGATTGTCGGCCGGGCGTAGTTGCGGCTGCGGGCCAATTCGGCCAGGCCGGCGAGCACGTCGATCTCCGCGAGCGCCTCGCTGGTCGCCTGCAGGCGTCGCGCCGCGGCGGTGGTCAGTTCGCGCAGCTCGACGAACAGTTCATACTCCAGGTCGTTCACCCGCTCTTCGGCGGCGAGCACCTTCTCTTCGTGCTCTTTCAGCTCGGGCGTGACGTAGCGCTCCGCGTTCTTGAGCGTCTGCTTGCGGATGAAGTCGGCGGGGATCTTGTCGCGGTGGGCGTGCGTGACTTCCAGGTAGTAGCCGAAGACCTTGTTGAAGCCGATTTTCATCGAGGGGATGCCGGTCCGCTCGACCGCGTCGGCCTGATAGCGAGCAATCCACTGCTTGCCCCCTTTGGTCAGTTCGCGCTGCTGGTCGAGTTCGTCGTGGTAACCGGCGCGGATGAAGCCCCCCTCGCGACTGTTCAGCGGGCAATCGTCCTCGAGCGCCGCGTCGAGTTTGCTGCGCAGGTCGCCGCATAGATCGATCCGCGATTCGAGCTGCTGCAGCCGGTGGGCGCGCCGACCGGTGAGCTTGGCCTTGAGCTTGGGCAGCGCGCCCAAGGTGCGGGCGACGAACGACAGATCGCGCGGCGTGGCCCGCCCGGTGGTTACGCGGGCCAGCAGTCGTTGCATATCGTAGATCGAACGGAGCGACTCGCGCAGCGCCGCGGTGAGGGCCGCGTCGGCGACGAATTCCTCGACCGCGTCGAGTCGCGCGTTGATCGCCCCCGCATCGGTCAGCGGGCTGGCGAGCCAGTCGCCGAGCATCCGTGCGCCCATCGACGTGACCGTGCGATCCATCACGCCCCACAGCGAACCGTCGCGGCGACCGTCGCGGATCGTGGCGGTGATTTCCAGGCTGCGGCGGGTCGCTTCGTCGATCTCCAGTCGGGCGGTCGAGCGGTGAGGCGCCAGTCGGTCGACGTGCGCGAGCGAGGACTTTTGAGTCTCAATCAGGTAATCGAGCACCGCCCCCGCGGCGGCCAGCGCCGGTTCGTCGCCTGCGCCGAAACCAAAACCGTCGAGCGAGTGCGTGCCAAAATGCTTGGCCAGCGCCGCGGTGGCGGCCTGCTGGCCGAACGCCCACGCGGGGCGCGTGGTGAGCAGCCGCCCCTCGGTCCACGCCGTCGCCAGCGGGGCCGCGTCGTCGCGCACCAATAGTTCCACGGGGGCGATCCGGGCGATCTCGTCCCCCAACTGGTCGACGGCGATCACCGCAGCTTCAAACCGGCCGGTGGAGACGTCGATCCACGACAGACCGACCGTCGAGCCGGGCGCGGGCGCTGCGGCGTTGTTGGCAGGGCCCTGGGGGCTGCGCTGCGTTGCGCCCCCAGCCGCGCCGCGGCCGCCGCCGCACGCGATCGCCAGCAGGTAGTTCGGTGCGCAGGGGTCGAGCAGTGCATCGTCGGTGACCGTGCCGCGGCTGACGATCCGCGTCACCTCGCGTTTTACGATCCCCTTGGCCTGGCGCGGGTCCTCGACCTGTTCGCAGACCGCGGCGCGGAGGCCCGCGGCGATGATTTTGGCGAGGTATCCGTCGAGTTGATGATGAGGAAAGCCCGCCATGGGGACCGGATTGTCCCCCTTGTCGCGGCTGGTGAGCGAGAGCCCCAGCACGCGCGCCGCCGTCTTGGCGTCGTCGTGAAACAGCTCGTAGAAGTCGCCCATGCGAAACAGCAGCAGTGCATCGCCGGCCGCCGCTTTGGCGTCGGCGTATTGCTGCATCATGGGCGAAAGCGCGGGCGCGGCGGACATAGCGGGCAGGAGCCAGGGGCCAGGGGCGAGGTCGGTCAGAAGACCCCGCCATGCTACCAGCGCCGGAGAACCCGACTCAACCCGCTGGGAATGCGACGAATTTGGGCAGGGTGGCCAGGACGACAGCGGAGTTGGCGCACGCCCGGCGATGGTCAACCCCTCGGCGATCACGCAGAAGTCCTCCGGTGATCACTCAATCGGGCGATACGACAGGTCGCTACCGCGGCGTCTTGCGATCCGACAGGAACGGGCGCAGTTCGTCGACAAAGTCGCCCGCATCGGCAAATTGGCGGTAGACGCTGGCAAACCGCACGAAGGCGACCTCGTCGAGATCGCGAAGGTGTTCCATCACCAACTCGCCCAGCCGCTGGCTCTCGATCTCGGAGTCGAAGCTGCTGTACACGTCGTTTTCAATGGCCGCGATGCAGCGCTCGATGTCGCGGTCGCTGATGGGGCGCTTCCAGCACGCGCGCTCCAGGCCTTGCTTGATCTTGTCGCGCGAGAGCGTTTCGCGCGAGCCGTCGCGTTTGACGACTTTGATGGCCGCCTCTTCGATGCGTTCGTAAGTCGTGTAGCGACGTTTGCACGACAGGCACTCGCGCCGCCGCCGAATCGAGAAGCCGTCCTGGCAGGCCCGCGAGTCGATGACCTTGTCATTGTCGACGCGGCAAAATGGGCATTTCATTTTTGTTCGGCTCGTTGGGCGCCCTGCGGCGCTGGCACGACGGATTGTCGCGCTGTCGCCGCCGGGTTGCACCGGTTTGGCAGGTTCGCGGGCCGATCGCGCGGGGCGCGCTCGACGCGGCAGAAGGGGCGTGGCATGGCCGCCCATCTTACTCCCGGGTCGGGGTTCGGCAAGATTCGTACGCCCCCAGCGAATAAAACGACGGCGCCAGCACCCGCTGCGGCGCGCGGGGCGCGTCAGCCGCCTGCTGGCACGCAAAGGGGCGACAACTCGCCTCAATCCCCGCGAACAGGGGCCTTACGGCCCCCGCTCGCCCGGTATAATCGCCGCTTTCGCCCAGTGATGCGGCGCTCGATCACTTCTTCCACAATGACAGCTGCAAGGGGGCAGCTCACCCGCCATGACATGCAAACAGTGCGGCGCTGACGCCGTCAAGGACGCAGTGTTCTGCCACAAATGCGGCGCCCCGGTCGGCAACGTGACGCGAGATATCACGGCCAAGCAGCGGTTCGCCGCGGCCTTGTCGCGCAGCGATGGTGACGACGGCGATGGGCCCGAGCAAGTGCTGTGGCAGGGCAAGTTTTCGCACCGCGCCATGATCAGTTCGTGGCTCACCGCCGGCGTGTTCACCATTGCGCTGATTACCTTGGCGATCGTCGCGGGGTTCCCGACCACCGGCTGGCTGGGCGTGGCGGCCGTGCTGGCCGTGGTGTGGATCGGCCTGCTGCTGTTGTTGCTCTACCGGCAGGTAAGCATCCACTACTACCTGACCAGCGAGCGGCTGCTGCACGAGCGCGGGTTGCTGTGGCGGGAGATTGACCGCATAGAGGCGATCGACGTCGACGACGTGTCGTTTCACCAGGGGCCGATCGAGCGGATGCTCGGCGTGGGCACGGTCCGCATCCGCTCCAGCGACGTGTCGACCCCCACGTTCGACATCCAGGGCATCGACGACGCGCGCCACGTCGCGTCAATGATCGACGAAGTGCGCCGCAAGGAACGCCGCCGCCGCGGGCTGCATATCGAGTCGATATGAGGCGGCTCGCGAAGATCGCGATAGATTAGCGCGCATCGGCTGGGCGAGTGGTCAGGGCGTCACGCCCCGCGTCCGCGTGGCCACGGCGCCCCGACGCTTGGCTTTCGCAAAGCACTAGGCCGCTTTGCCGAGCCACCGCTTTACGGTGCGCGATTCGCCGGTGACGACGCGCTTGACGCGACGGGCGACGCTGCCGGCGCGGTCGCTGATTTCTTCCCACGCTAACTGGCCCGTGCTGCGCAGCGGGATCAGCGGCGAGTCGCTGCCGTCGGGTTCGCCGGCCGCGCGGGGGCGGGCGACGATCGTGTAAGCGAAGCCGTGGCCGTAGTTGCGACCGTGGGGCGTGTACAGATAACGCCGTTCGATGGCCAGTCCCGCATTGACGGCCAACTCGGTGAGCAGCGCGGGCGTGAGCGCCACGGGGTGCAGGTCGTCCTCGTCGACGTCGTGTACGTCGACCGACACCAGCATCAGGCCGTCGGGTTTGAGGTAGCTGCGCATGTTGGCCAGGATTCGCCACGGCTCGAACGCATGGTCGATTGCGTTGAGCGACAGCACACAGGCGGCTTGGCCGAGTAGCTCCGCGACCGATTGTTCGGCGGGCTGGGAGTAGACGGCGGCCGCATCGTTCAGATCGCTCCAGGGCGCCTGGCGGCGGTACTCGTCGGCCAACGGTTCGATCACGGCGATCTGCGCGTCGCGAAAATACTTGGTCCGCAGGTAGGGTCCGGCGCCGACGTCCACGACCAACCCGTCGGCGAAGTCGCCGGGCTTCAGTCCGAAGCCGCGAAACAGATCGGCGTCGCGCTGCCGGACCGAGGCGTCGGGCGGCGGGGCGTCCTCGACGTGGCAAGTCAGCTCGCCCACTTGCGCGCTGCGCTCACACTGCTCAATGTCTTCCGGGGCGTGATCCGGTGCGGCGGACATGGACATGGCGCGGGCCTTGTGGCAGACGAGAGGATTTGCGGCGGTTTGGCGCGGCACGTTAGTGAATTTGCCTGCTGCCGGCAACCGCGGCCAACGCCAGCGTTGCTGGCGCCGCGCCTGGCGTTTCCTCCCGACGTAGCTAGCCCTGCAGTTGCAGCGTCGCCCAGGCGGCGAGTTCCTCGCGGCGGATCTTGGCGTTGTGCCGCACGTCGACGGGAAAGCCGGGGTGAAAGAGAATCCTCGCGACGCCAATCCGCTTCGCCAGCGGCGCCAGCTCGGCGGCCAGATCTTGATACGAGGCACTGGCGAAATCGCCCCCGGCGCGAGCAGAGAACTCGGCGGCCGGCTCAATGCACACGATTGGCGTTTGCGCCCCGGGCGACCCGACGCCCACGAGGGCGGCGCGCCGCACAGCGGCGTGCGTGTTGAACTGAGCTTCGATGGGAATCGTGAACATCACGCCGGCGGCGGTCGTGACGCGGTGGGCCTTGCGCCCGCAGTACCAGAACCGCGCCTGCTCGTCGAAATAGCCGACGTCCCCCAGGCGATGCCACACGGAGTCGCCGTCGGCAATCTTGGCGATTGCGTTGGCAGGCGTGTGGGGAATGGGCGCGTCGCGTTGGTTCAAACTCGCCGCGTCGCGGCGCGCCGCCGCGGGGTCGACAACGTACGCGGGCGACACTTGCGCACCGCGGACGATCAACTCGCCAATCTCGCCGCGGGGCAGTTCCTCGGCGTCGTCGATCGTCGCCAGTGGTCGGTCGGTGATGCAGATCACGCGCCAATCCACGGAGTCGAACTTGGTTCCGACGCACACGCCGGCGCCGCGGTCGGTCTGTTCGGCCGTTTCGCTCAGCACTTCGCTTGCGGCGATTGTGGCGACGGGGAGCGCCTCGGTGGCGCCGTAGGGGGTGTGCATCTGC
>JAGQOU010000397.1 GCA_020427145.1 Planctomycetales bacterium
CATGAGATTTCTTTTTCGAGAGTGTTGAAGATCGGCACGACGGCGCGGAAGTCTCCCCGCGCCCAGCCCTTCGCATCCGCCCCGGACCCAGGCGCAAGCCGGGCGGGTGCCGAGCCGCATGCCTGGTTCCGCCCGCTGCTCGCCCGTGCCGCCGACCACCGGCGCGGCGCCAGGGGCCATCGCGAGTCTGTACGATCGATTCGTCGGGCGACAGGGGGCTCACGCGGCGCCCGTGCCGGCAGTATACTGAGGGGCTTTCCGGCCGGTTTTCCGCACCCTTTCCCGCAGGCGCCCCACCATGGCGGACAAGTACGATCCTTACCGCGAAGCGTTGGTCATGGAAACTGAAACCGAGTGGCCCGCCGAGCAGGACGACCTGCCGCGGGCCGAGCGGGTGCGGCTGGAGTCGCTGCTGCACGCGGCTCCCGAGGAAGCAAGCCAGCTAGAGTACGTGCGGACCCACACCGGGTTCTGCCGCCGGATCATCGTTTCGCCCGAAGACCTCGATCGCGTCATGGCCAAGGGCTGACGCTGGGGGCGCCGTTCGCTGCGAATGAGCCTCCGCGAAGCCAGCGGCGCGAAAGGCAGGAAATTGAACCACGCGGGCCGCAGGAAGATCATTCTTCTGGGACTCTTGCGCCTCGTCGCAGCCAATCCCCCATCAGCGACGTTCGCGTCATCCTTGGCGCCAAACTTTCCGTGTCCTCTGTGCCTCCGTGGTGAAGAAAAAAGAGCGCCGTGACTACTGCTGCCAAGACAACGCGCGTTTCGCTCGCCGAGCGGAGCTACGACATCGTGACCGGCAGCGGGACGCTTGCTGGTCTCTCGGACTTCTTGCGGGAGCGCTGCAGCGCCCAGCACGCAGTGCTGATCACCGACTCTAACGTGGACGAGCTGTACGCCGACGCATTGGGCGACGCGCTGGTCGAGCACGATTGGGAAGTCCACGTGCTGATCGTCGAACCGGGCGAAGCGAGCAAGTCAGTCGACATTGCCGGCGACTTGTGGAACACGATGCTCGAAGAGGGCGCCGACCGCGAGTCGATCGTCGTTGCGGTGGGCGGCGGGGTCGTGGGCGATTTGGCGGGGTGGGTGGCGGCGTCGTTCGCCCGCGGCGTGCCGTTTTTTCAGGTACCGACCACGCTGCTGGCACAAGTCGACAGCTCGGTTGGCGGCAAAGTGGGCGTCAACCTCCCCGAAGCCAAGAACATGGTCGGCGCCTTCTGGCAGCCGCACGGCGTGCTGGTCGACGTCGACGTGCTCGACTCGCTCCCCGAGCGCGAGTATCGCGCCGGATTGGCCGAGGTGGTCAAATACGGCGTCATTCTCGATGCCGATTTCTTCGCCTATCTGGAAGCCAACGCCGACGAGATCAACGATCGCGACGCCGCGACGCTGACCACGGTGATTGAGCGCTGCTGCCGGCTCAAGGCCGACGTGGTCGAGGAAGACGAGCGCGAAACGAGCGGCCGCCGGGCGGTGCTCAACTACGGCCACACCTTCGCCCACGCCTTCGAGGCCGCCGGCGAATACGGCGAACTGCTGCACGGCGAGGCCGTGGCGGCCGGCATGCGATGCGCCGCGGCGCTGGCAGCGCGACTCGGCAAGGTCGACGCGGCATTCGTCGAGCGGCAAGAACAGCTGCTCGAATCGCTGGAACTCAAGCTCGACGTCCCCGCGTACGACGCCGAGGAGTTGGTGCAGCTGATGTACCACGACAAGAAGGTCAGCGGCGGCGAACTACGGTTCGTGCTGCCCACTCGCCTGGGCCATGTGGAACTCGTCGGCGGCGTCAGCGACGAGGACGTCATCACCGTGCTCAAGGAGTTCGCCCGGTGACCGCCGACGAGGGACCGCCGGCTGCGATTCCGCTGGGTGAAGCGGCCCGGGCGGAGATTCTCTTGTCGCTCACGTCCGACGTCGGGCCCATGCTCCGTGGGCGCCTGCTGGAGCGCTTCGGCAACGCCGCGAGCGTCTTCGCCGCATCAGAAGCTGAGCTGCTGGAAGTCTCTGGCATCGGACCGAAGATCGCCAAGAAGATTCTGACGGCCCGTCACGACGTGCAGCTCGAGGCGATGCTCGCGTTGGCCGCCGAGCACAACGTGGGCGTGCTGTTGATGACGTCGCCCGAGTACCCGCGGCTGCTCAAGGAGATTCACGATCCGCCCGGGGCGCTGTTCACCCGCGGCGCGCTGCAGCCGAGGGACCAACTGGCGATCGGAATCGTCGGCACCCGCCGCGCATCGCGGTACGGCAAGCAGCAGGCCGAACGATTGGCGGCCGGACTCGCGCGCGCCGGGTTCACGGTGATCAGCGGCATGGCCCGCGGCGTCGACACGGCGGCCCACGAGGGAGCACTGTCGGCCGGCGGGCGCACGATCGCGGTCCTGGCGAGCGGCGTGCTGAACCCCTTCCCCCCCGAGAACGCCAAGCTGTGCGAGAAGATTGCCGCGTCGGGGAGCGTGGTCAGCGAAGCGGCGCCCACCATGCCCCCGCTCGCCGGGATGTTTCCCCAACGCAACCGCATCATCAGCGGGATGAGTCTGGGCGTGATCGTCATCGAAGCGTCCGATCGCTCCGGCGCGTTGATCACCGCCCGGCATGCCATGGAGCAGGGTCGCGAGGTGTTCGCCGTGCCCGGGCCGATCGACAGCCCGCTCTCCGCCGGCCCCAATCGGTTGATCCGCGACGGAGCCAAGCTGGTCGCGTGCGTCGACGACGTGCTGGAAGAACTCGGCCCCCTGGCCGCACCGGCCGAGAAGCCCGATGGCGGCACGATCCGCGCGCCGGCCGAGGTGAAGCTCAATGAGCTGGAGACCCAGGTGCTGCAGGCGATCGACCCGAGCGGCTCAACCCTCGACGAAGTCGCCGCCGCGTGCGGGCTACCGATCCACCGGGTGCTGGCCACGGTTAGCGTGCTGGAGTCGCGCCGCCTGGTGCGCAAGCTGGGCGGCAATCGCGTCGCCCGAGTGTGACGCAGCGGCGGCCGCGGGGCCAAGGCGGCCAAAAATTGTCCAGCGCGCACATACGGGGCGCGTGACGCTCAGCACCAGCAACAGGTTCGACGGGTAGCGGCCCGAGATCTCCATATTGCCAGCGTGGATCGCTGGCGGC
>JAGQOU010000398.1:0-3267 GCA_020427145.1 Planctomycetales bacterium
ACGAGCCCTTCTGCGGGTCGGGCACGTCGATCATCGCGGCCGAGACCTGCGGGCGTTCCGCCCTCGCGATGGAACTTGACCCGGCCTTTGTCGATGTAGGCGTTCTGCGCTGGCAGGCGTTCACGGGCAAGGAGGCTATGCTCGACGGAGACGGTCGCAGCTTCGCGGAGGTCGCGGTGGAGCGCGGAGGAAAGGCGAAGGCCACGTCATGACGCAGTCCCGCGCGATGTCCCTCGTTGAGGCGCTGACCAACGTTGTCGTCGGCTACGCGCTGGCAGTCGCGACCCAGTTCGCTGTCTTCCCGCTGTTCGGCGTCACGATGCGGACCCGCCAGATGCTGGTCGTAGGGCTGGTCTTCACGGCAGTCTCGGTCGTCCGGAGTTACGCCCTGCGCCGCCTGTTCAACCGTCTCGCAAGGAAGGCCTGAGCCGTGCCGCCGAAACCGATCGTGCTCGACGACCACCAGAAGGCCGAGGTGGAGACCCTTGCGGCGCTCCTGAACCAGGACCAGATCGCGGACTACTTCGGCATCTCGCGCACGACATTCCACATGATCCGCCAGCGCGATCCCGAGGTCGACGAACGGTATAAAAGAGGCAAGTCGAAGGCGATCGCCCACGTCGCCAACGGGCTCCTTCAGAAGGCGCGTGCCGGCGATACCACCTCGTCGATCTTCTACCTCAAGACGCAAGCCGGGTGGCGAGAGACCACGCATCTCGAGCACAGCGTCCCCGAGGGCGGTCCGAACGTGGAGACGACGGCCCTGAACAAGTTGCTCGGAAAGCTGCAGGAATTGCGCGATCGGAGCGCGGAGCTCGCGCCTTTGCAGCTCTCCGCGGTGCCCCAAGATGACGCCGGATGACGATCGGGCGCAAACCGATCCCGCGTCCGGGGGCGCCGAGCGAGGGGTTGTCGGCGCTGCCGCGATGCCCGGCTCATCTCGACGAGACAGCCCGCAAGGAGTGGCGCCGGCTCGCGACTCCGCTTCATGAGGCCGGTATCCTGACGATCGCCGATCGCGCGGCGCTTGCCGCCTATTGCCAGGCCTGGTCCCGCTGGGTCGAGGCGGAAGAACACCTCAGGAAGACGCCTGCGCTGTTGAAGACGCCGTCCGGCTACGTGCAACAGTCGCCCTGGCTGTCGGTGGCCAACAAGCAGCTGGAACTGATGGGTCGGTTCATGTCGGAACTTGGTTTGACGCCGGCGGCCAGGACACGGCTCGACCTGGATGTCGCGGGAGCCACGGACCGCGTCACCAAGATCAACGTGGTGGCGTACTCCTGGTTGCCAGCTCAGGGCGAACCGGATGGTGCCGGTGAGCCCGACCGCGGCGATGGAACGACCATCATGCTCTCGAAAGATGCCGACGATCTCTGAAACCCATCCGAAACAATGAGTTAGGGCTACGTGGTCGGGCAAATCCGATGTACACAACTGCGCAACCAACGTTAGGCAGGTTTGTACATGGTCAGCGAAACTGCTCCATCTTTGCGCCTGGTCGCCTACGAACGGGTCTCGACCGCCCGGCAGGGGCGCTCCGGGCTTGGTCTGGAGGCTCAAAGGAAGGCGATCGATGACTTCGCAGAGAGCCGAGGTGCCAGAGTGATCGACCGCTTCACCGAGGTCGAGAGCGGGCGCAGGAATGACAGGCCCGAGCTCGACAAGGCCCTGACCCTCGCGAAGCTCACCGGTGCCACGCTGGTCATCGCCAAGCTCGACCGTCTCAGCCGGAACGCAGCGTTCCTGCTCACGCTTCGTGACAGCGGTGTCCGCTTCCTCGCTGTCGACATGCCGGAAGCCAACGACCTCACCGTCGGTATCATGGCCCTCGTCGCCCAGCAGGAGCGCGAAGCGATCTCCCGGCGGACGAAGGAGGCGTTGGCAGCGGCGAAGGCGCGCGGCGTGAAGCTGGGCAACCCGAATGGCGCCGCGGCGCTGAGACGGGCTGGGAAGGGCGGACAAGCGCTTCGAACTGCCGTGGCGGTTAATTCCGACGACTTCGCGGGCACACTGAAGCCGATAATCGCGGAGATCAAGAAAGAAGGATACGCGTCGCTTCGCGCCATCGCCAACGAACTGAATCAGCGAGGAATCCGTACACGCCGCGGCCGGCGGTGGCATGTATCGAATGTCAAATCTGTCCTGGATCGCCTACCCACTGACTGAACCTACTGCCCTTACCGGTTCGAGGGCTGGAGCGACGACGACATCCGCTGTTTCGCCCGGCTGTTTGCCCGGTATAGCGACGACGTCCGGCGGATCTACCTAGGCACCGAATAGCCCGACCGTCTGTCGGCCGTTGGGTGGGGTCAAGGCGCAAGGGGTCTCGGTGATGTCCGGTCCCCAGGTTCGCGTTCCCTCTGCGGTCAATGGACCGGGCCTTGGTTGGTAGCCGCTCGCATTCTTTTGTCTCCGACGGCGACACAAAAGAAGTGTGGCGGGATTTTGTCAGAATTCTGCAAGCCGGAAATGTGGTAAATCTCTTTTATATCAGTGCGGTAGTATAAGTGATTTACAGAAAATGAACCATTGTTGACATGGTTTTGCCATGGCCGGCATTCTGGCAGCGGGTGGTCTTATGCGATTCGACGCATGGGTGATGCGTCGAGCGTGACATTTGAGAGGGGTGGTCATTATGGCCAGGTTTCTTGGTACGTCCGGTGACGACGAGATTTTCGGAAGCAATTTTCGCGATCGTATTCGGGGGGGAAATGGCAATGACACCCTCCATGGTCTGGCCGGCAATGACGAGCTCAGGGGCGAGAGCGGCGACGACGTTCTCTACGGCGGTGACGGCAACGACACGCTGAACGGCGGGCGCGGCGACGATGTGCTCGACGGTGGCGACGGTGCGGATGTGGTCTGGGCCGAAGAGGGCGACGACCTGATCCTCGGCGGCGCCGGCAACGATTCTCTCTACGGCAAGGAAGGCGACGATTTTATTATCGGCGGCACCGGCCGCGATTTCCTCGACGGCGGCGATGGCGACGATGTGCTGGTTGGTGACGCCGGCCTTGTGCCGGAGGAATACAAGGCGCTTCTTGGCGCCGACGCCGCGGCGCTCTGCGACATCTCCAACCCGGTTCCCGAGGATCTTGCCCGGGACGAAGCCGCGATCGCCCATGACGACTGGCTGATCGGCGGCACCGGCAATGACAGGGCCTATGGCGGCCTCGGCCGCGACCTCCTGTCGGGCAATGACGGCGACGACGTGCTCTGGGGCGGCGAGGGCAACGACACACTGCGCGGCGGCGCCGGCGACGACAC
>JAGQOU010000398.1:3326-3714 GCA_020427145.1 Planctomycetales bacterium
CGGCGGCGCCGGGCGCGACACGCTGCGCGGTCAGAGCGGCGATGATTGGATGTACGGCGGCAGCGGCGACGACAAGCTCATCGGCGGCACCGGGATCGACATTCTCGAGGGCGGAGCAGGCGACGACCGGGTCTATGGCGGCAAGGGCAACGACCAGTTCCTCTATGTCATGGCCGCCAACACCGGCGCTTCGGACGAATACCACGGCAACAAGGGCTTCGACACACTGGTGCTGAACCTCTCGCGCGATGAGTGGTTCCAGGCGGATGTCCAGGCCGATATCCAGGCCTATCTCGCCTTCCTTGCCGCCCATACCGACCCCGCGACCGAACAGGCGGACGGGGAGACGTTCCAGTTCACGGCCTTCGATCTCAAGGCGCGCCAGTTC
>JAGQOU010000399.1 GCA_020427145.1 Planctomycetales bacterium
ACCCAGACGCCATTCGCCGCTGGACCTGGAACGCCGCACAACTCATGTGGGGAATTGCGCTCGGCTGGAGCGGCATCGTGGTGTTCACTGGCGGCGGAACGCTCGGGCTTTTCGCGATTCTGATCGCGGTAGGGTTGGCTGTCGCGGCAATTCGCCGACGGTTGCTCTGCCGCAGCCGCGCTACGACGATTTCAAAGTGAACCACGACTGTCTTTTGAGATATCGCCCACCCATGAGCGCTAAGTGGTAGGATTGAGGGCGTATTTCCTCCCCCTTTTCGCCAACTTCTTCCGTTGGATCGACTCCCATGTTTGGCTCCTGCGTGTCGTCTCGCTTTGCCGCGTGTCTTGTTGTCGCTCTGGGGTTTGCTCCGCGACCCGCAATCGCCGCCCCTGCCGCGGCGAAACAGCCGCATCTGGTCGCATTTCTCTCCGACGATCACAGCCTGCTCGATTGCACCGTGTACGGCGCCACGCACGTGCGCACGCCGAACATGCAGCAATTGGCCAACGACGGGCTGACGTTCACCCATGCGTTCGTCGCCAGCCCGTCGTGCGCCCCCAGTCGGGCGGCGCTCACCACCGGGTTGTGGCCCGTGCATAGCGGGGCCGAGGCGAACCACACCAACGCGCCGATGGACATGAAGACGCTGCCGAAGTATCTGCAGGAGCTGGGCTACGAGGTGGCCGTGTTCGGCAAAGTGTGCCACTACGGCGACGCCCCGGGTCGCGGGTACGACCACGTCGACGAGCGCTACGGGCCGAAGGTCGTGCGGGCGTATCTGAAGAGCCGCGACAACTCGCGGCCGCTGTGCCTGCTGGTGGGCACGCACTCGCCGCATGTGCCCTGGCCCGATAAGCATTCGTACGACAACGCCGCCGTGCCGATCGATTCGACGCTCGTCGACACGCCGGCGACGCGCGAGTTTCGCAACCGGTACTACGAAGACGTCACCACGGCCGACCGGCAACTGGGCGAAACCCGGTCGCTGGCCCGCGAGTACTTGGGCGACGACATCCTGTTTCTGTACACCAGCGACCACGGCGCGCAATGGCCGTTTGGCAAGTGGAACCTGTACGACGCGGGGATCCGCACGCCGATGATCGCCGCCTGGCCGGGCGTCATCGAGCCGGGCGACACGACCGACGCGATGGTCAGCTGGCTCGACATTCTGCCGACCTTCATCGAGCTGGCCGGCGGCGAGATTCCCGCCCAGTTCGATGGCCGCTCGTTCGCCCCCGTGCTGCGCGGACAGACCGACGAGCACTATGATCGCATCTTCACCACGCACACCGGCGACGGGGACTGGAACGTGTACCCGATCCGCTCGGTCCGCACCCGGGGGTGGAAGTACATCCGCAACCTGCACCCCGAGTTCGCACACACCACGCACATCGATCAGGCCGCCGGCAAGGACGGCCTGCGGTACTGGCGGGAATGGATCGCGGCGGCCCAGACCGATCCGGCCGCTCGCGAGTTGGTCGATCGTTACCATCGGCGTCCGGCCGAGGAATTGTACGACCTGCAGGCCGATCCCCGCGAAGAGCACAACCTGGCCGCGGACCCGGCGCATGCGGAGCGATTGGCCGAGCTCAGTGCGGAACTTGACGCGTGGCTGCAGAAGAACGGCGACGAGGGCCTCGTTGCCGGCAAGCCGCGGCCGCTGGACGAACCAGCCGCGTGGGCGCCAGGCAGGGGCGTTGGGAAACGCCGCCCTGCCGCGACGCAGTAGTGTCGACTCGACGCCGCGGGCCGCGCTCTCAGAGAGCAGCAGGCAATGCCCTGCGAGGGCTACTCGTGGCGCAGGGCTTCGATCGGGTCGAGCTTGGCGGCGCGGATCGCCGGGTAGACGCCGAACAGGACGCCCACCACCGCGGAAATGGCGAACGCCAGCGGGAACGACCACGGGACCAGCAGCGGTTCGACGTTGCGGACCAGGTCGGGCAGCGTGCTCATCTGCTCCGGGAACCATGCTTCCAGCCGGTTGCGGGCCAGTGCGGTGATGGGCCGACAGAGCAGCCCGCCGAGCACGCCCAGCAGCCCGCCGACAACCGACAGCACGACCGCTTCGGCGAGAAACTGCTGGGTGATGTCGCGGCGTTTGGCGCCCAGGGCGCGCCGGATGCCGATCTCGCGGGTCCGTTCGGTGACGGTGGCCAGCATGATGTTCATGATG
>JAGQOU010000400.1 GCA_020427145.1 Planctomycetales bacterium
GCCCACGTCGACCACGGCAAAACCACGCTCGTGGATCAGATGCTGTATCAATCGGGCCTGTATCGCAGCGAGCAGCTCGACAAGCTGGCCGGCGGACAGCATGGCCTGATTCTCGACAGCAACGACCTGGAGCGCGAGCGGGGCATTACGATCCTCAGTAAGAACTGCGCCGTCACCTACCGCGGCGCCGACGACCAGCAGTATCGAGTCAACCTGATCGATACGCCCGGTCACGCGGACTTTGGCGGCGAGGTGGAGCGCGTGCTGAACATGGCCAGCGGCACGCTGCTGTTGGTGGACGCCTACGAAGGCCCCATGCCGCAGACGCGATTCGTGCTGCAGAAGTCGCTGGAACGCGGGCTGCGTCCGATCGTGGTGGTGAACAAAGTCGACCGGCCCGACGCCCGACCCCACGAAGTCGTCGACGAGGTCTTCGATCTGCTGGTCGACCTGGGCGCCCCCGACGACGTGCTCGACTTCACCACCGTGTTCGCCTCCGGCCGATCGGGGTGGGCGGCGTTCGACCTGAACGATCCGCGGGATAACCTCAAACCGCTGTTCGAGGCGATCCTGGCCCATGTGCCGCCGCCGGTCGACGAGGCGGCCGCGGCCGCACCGCTGCAGCTGGCGGTCACCACGCTCGACTATTCCGACTACGTCGGCCGCATCGCCATCGGCCGCGTGCATGCCGGCGTCATCAAACGGCGGCAGCAGGTGGCCGTGATCGATCACCTGGGCGAAGTCGCCCGCCGCCAGGTGAGCCAGCTGCTGGCGTTCGAGGGTTTGGAGCGCGTCGAGGTCGACGAAGTCTCCGCGGGCGACCTCTGTGCCGTGGTGGGGCTCGAGCCGATTGAAATCGGCGACACGATTGCCGATTCCGAGCACCCGCACCGGCTGCCCCCCACCAAGGTCGACGAACCGACGCTGCACATGACGTTCCGCGTGAACGACGGCCCCTTTTCGGGTCGCGACGGCAAGTTTCTTACCAGCCGGCAAATTGCCGAACGGCTGCAACGCGAGCTGCGCAGCAACGTCGCGTTGCGCGTGAGCCCCGGCGCCACCCAGGAACAGTTTCGCGTCTCGGGCCGCGGGCTGATGCACCTGGGCATCCTCATCGAAAACATGCGCCGGGAGGGCTACGAACTGTGCGTCGGCAAGCCGACCGTCATCCAGCGGGAAATTGACGGCGTCAAATGCGAGCCGATTGAAATGCTGGTGGTCGACTGCCCCGACGAATCGCAAAGCGCCGTGATGGCGCTGCTGGGCGATCGCCGCGGCGAATTGGTCAAGATGAGCCAACGCACCAGCGGCGGGGCCTTCGTGCATCTGGAATTCAAGATCCCCGCTCGGTCGCTGATGGGGCTGCGCAGCCGCATGCTCAACGCCACGGCGGGGCAGGCAATCATGCACCATACGTTGCTGGGCTACGAACCGGTTCGCGGCGAGACGCCCAGCCGGCCCCTGGGGGCGCTCATCTGCAACGAAACGGGCCAAGCCACCGCGTACTCGCTCGACGCGCTGTACGACCGCGGCGTGTTCTTCATCCGTCCCGGCGACCAGGTGTACGAGGGCCAAGTCGTGGGCGAGCATTGCCGCCCCGGCGATCTGGTGGTGAACGTCGTGCGCGGCAAGAAGCTGACCAACGTCCGCGCGGCCGGCAAGGACGACAACAGCCAGGTGCGCCCCGTGCGCGACATGTCGCTGGAAGGCTGCCTCGAATACATCGAAGAGGACGAGCTGGTCGAAATCACGCCCGCCAATGTACGACTGCGCAAGACGATGCTCGTGGAAGCAGAGCGCCGCCGCGCGAGTCGCCAGGCCGCCTCGGCGGCCACCGCAGCGACGAGTTGACGGCGTGCGCTGCCTCGCAAATCCGTTTGTTGAACCACGACGCCACGACGGACACGACGCGAGTGGTCGGCATCGGCATACCGAACGAGGCGCCAGGATCGCATAACGCGCCGAGAGACTGGGGGCGCAGCACAGCGGAGCTCCCAGGGCGCTGCGTTTGATCTGGCATTCCCGGGGCTGCGTGTTGGTCGATGCGCATCAGCCCAGCGTTTTAGCTGCGCTGCCAGCCCCGTCTCTACTGATTTCCCGCGGCGATGGTCCGTCCTGCTCGTCGCGCCGTCGTGGTTCTTGCTGCTTTTCTTTGATCTTTGCACTCTTCGTTCGGCACGCGTCCCCGTGCGACCGCGCCGATCGATACGTCGGGACTGAGCCGCAGAGCAAGAAGCGCCGCGCCGATCCGAACCGGCGGCGAATACGCAATCTCGCCCGGTCGACTCTGCCGATCTCATAAACAACGCGGATCGCAGCGTGCGATTCGGTTACGGAAAACAAGCGGCGGACAACGGAGGTTCGATCATGGCCGGCCCAAGCCACAGTGACGCAGTAGCTCCCGCTCGGACAACCAATCTCCCCCCGCTGGTGGGGCCGGTGATTGCCGTCGCAATGATGGCGCTCTTCACGCATCTCGCCGTGCTGCGGCCCGCGCGGCAGGAGCTCGCCGCTTTGTCGCAGCAGTGTGCCGCGCTGTCCGCCGCCGTGGAGCAGTTGGGCGGCGACCCGGCGAACCTCGACCGCACGACCACTCTGCTGGATCAGCTACGCGAGCAGGGCCGCCGCGTCGATGCCGCCGAGACGGCGTTGGTGCGAATCGACGACCTGCAGGTCGCGCTGGCCGATCGGGCCAATACGCTGGAAGCCGCCCTGGCCGCCGCCGAGCGACTCGACGGGCTCCGCGGCCGCATCGTGCTGCAACAACGCGAGTTGAGTCGGCTGCTCGCGTCGCTGCGGCAGCTCGACGAAACGCAGAACGACCTGGTCGGCTCCGGCGTTGCGGTCGCGGCCACCGAGCAGACGCTGATCGAACTGGACGAAATGCACGCGGCGCTTGTCTCGCGGGCTCACGCAGCGACGGCCGCGGTCGAAGCGTTCGACCAGGTCGATCGACTGACCGCGGCGGTGACCGGTTCGCAGCAGCAGCTGAAGGCGGCCGCGGCGGTTGCTGATCGCTGGTCCGCGCTGCAGGCATCGATTGCCAATCAACACAGCGAAGTCGATGCCGCGTTGGCGGCGATGGCCGACTACGGCCGGTTGATTGCCAACGTCACGGCCGCAGCGTCCGGCGTTCCCGCGGCCAACGAGGCGCTCTCCGCGCTGGCGACGATGCGAGATCGGCTGATTGCCCAGCACAACGACGTGTCGGCCGCCACGGAATCGCTGGACGAACTGGCCCGGTTGGGCGAGAACCTGACCGCCGCGTCGGTCACGCTGGACGAAGTAAAGCACTTTGTGGTGGAAGTGATGCTACTGCGTCCGGCGGCGGTGCAAGCGGTGGCCGCGCTGGAGCCGATGGCGAAGCTCGCCAAACTCGGCCGGCAGGTCGGCGGGGCCAACGTTCCCGCGGTCGCCCCGGCCAGCGAGCCCAACTTGCCGCCGACGACGCGTGCCGATCGGATGTATCAAACCCTGAAAGCCGCCGCCGTGTCGCTGTTGTTTTGACGGCGGCAGGGCAGGGCAGGGCGGGGGAGCCGGCCAACTGCGTGCCACGGACCTGGGAACCGTGGCACGCGACGACGCGACGAGCACTTAGCGAGCCGAATCCGCGGGCGCACTGGCCATTCCCACGGTTCCAATGCAGTAAAGCGCGTCGTCGTTTCGCAAGAAGAGCTGGTTGTCCGCCTCAGCAATGCTGGCGTTCGAGCGGATCGACTCCGAATCCGCGTCGCCCAGTTTGTTGACCGCCAACAGTTCAAACTCGGGCTTCGCTGCCAACACGTAGGTGCCGTTCTCCTGCGACACGGCGTAAAGCTTGCCGTCGGTCGCCAGCGGCGAACTGTAGATCAGCCCGGGGCGCGGTTCGAGTCGCTCTTGGTAAACCACGTCCCCCGTGGCCGCATCCAGGCAGTACGCAATGCCTTTGCTCTCTTGGAAGAAATAGACGTGCCCGTCGACATAGACCGGTGAAGAGACGTTCGAACCCTTGTTCACCCGCCACAACACGTTCGAATCGGTCACGTCGCCGCTGCCGCCGGCTCGCACCGCCGCTGCCGTGTTCTTGCGGGCTCCAATGACGTAGACCACGCCGTCTTCTGAAGTGACGGTGGGCACGAGATAACCGTCCGGCATGCCCTGGCAATGCCACAGCTCGTTGCCGGTGGCCGGATCAAACGCCTTGAGCACATTCGGCACGTTCAGCACGATCTCTTGCCGTTCCGGGGCGTCGACCAGCACGGGCGTACTCCAGCAACTGTCGATGCCGCCCACGCGCCAGATCTCGTCGCCGGTCCGCTTGTCGAGGGCCACCAGCGACTTGCTTTCAATACTGGCGTTGACAATCACCATGTCGCCCACGAGCAACGGTGAGGCGCCCGATCCCCAGCCGTGCGTGCCGCTGCCCAGGTCGACGTGCCAGATCTCCTCGCCGTTCATGTCGAGGCAGTACATGCCCGAGGCGCCGAAGAAGACGTACAGCCGCTCGCCGTCCGTGGTGATCGTGCTCGAGGCGTAACCGTGCCGGGCGTCGTTGTCGGGGCGGTAATTCGATTCCGGCAGCTTGGGGACGAAGTCCTTGGTCCAGACGATGTCGCCCGTGCCGCGGTCGACGCAGACGACGTGCCGCATCAACTTGGCCTGGTCGCCGGGCTCGTCGATCGACTCGGCGTACCCGGAGTAGCAAGTCAGATAGATCTTGCCGTCGATGATCGTGGGGCAGCTGGCGCCCAGTCCCGGCAGATCGCATTTCCAGACGATGTTTTCGGTCTCGCTCCAGGCGGCCGGCAAGTCGCTCGCCTCGGCGACGCCCGTGCTGCCGGGGCCGCGGAAACCAACGTAGTTCTCGGCGTCGGCCACGGACGAATTGCCCGCACTGACGATCACGGCGACGGCAAACAAGCGGCGAATCGATCGGCACATGGCGGTAAACCTTCTTGACAATTGCGGTGTCGCGGCCGCGTGGGCGGCTCGCAAGCGAGCTGGACGCTGCACGGTTGTCGCGGGGTGCTCGGGAGACGTGCGGCGGGCGACTTCAGCGGACGCCGCCGAATCGAGCCGACAACAGTCTGGACTCCCTCGGCCCGACCGAACTAAGCTACCGAAAACCGCCGTCTCCCGCGACGGACGATGCGAATTTGTGTGAAGAAACCAACATCAGCCCAGGGGGGCCCGCCCGTGGCAGAGCTCAATTTTTCCGACGCCACGGTGCGCCTGGTGGCCGAGCACAAGATTCAGGCGGCCATCGAGGCGGGAGATTTCGACCGCCTGCCCGGCTTCGGCAAGCCGTGTGCGCTGATCGATCAGCCGTACGATCCCCACTGGTGGGTGCGGTCCAAACTGCGACGCGAGGAACTCGTCGAGCGGCTGACCGCCGACATGCGTCCGCCGCTTCTCTAGCGGAACGCGAATTCGCGGGGGACGCTAGCATTTGGCGGCCGGGCGGGCGGCGCAATCGTCACGACCCGCGCCGTCGCCCGCGGAAGGGCGCAGGGTCGCCGCTCGGCAGGCCCCAACGCCGTCGAAGCAAGCTATGTTTCGGATGACACAGGCTGCGCATTCGGCAATGCCGGCGGCGGAGCGTTTCCTTCGCCTGTCACAAGTTGTAGCACGCCTCGTACCGTTCGAGAGAAGTTATCATGACGCCTTTCCAAGTCCGCCGTCGCGGCGCATCGATCGTGGAACTGATTGGCTGTCTGTTCGCCGTAGCCGGCGGCTTGCTGATCGGGGCTAGGTATTTGGGCGTGGATCTCAAGAGCGTGTGCGCTAGTGCATTGAAGAGCGCCGACGTCGCCGCGCCCGAGTGGCTCGCCGACACCGAGCAAGCCATGGACGTCGAAAACGCGACCGCACCGGCAGAGTTTATTTCCACTTCGGCGGCGATGTTTGGAAACGACAACCGCCCAAGCGCGGCGGCAAGCGACGCCAAACCGGTCGAAGTTACCGCCGATGCGCCGGCCGAGCCGCTGACGGTGGAATCCGCCCGCGAGCGTCGCCGTGACGCACTGGGCTACCTCATACCGCTCACCGACCAGCAGAAGGCCGTGCTCACCCGCGCCTACTGGGACGAACTTCAGGCCATCATTGCCGCCGAAGAAGAGAGCCGCATGGCATGCATGGACGACGCCTGCAATCTGCAACTGTTCGATTATCTCAACGGTCGCCGCAACTCCCACTCGGTCGCCGCGAGAGCCATCGCCGACCTGAACGTCGACGGCGTCGACCCGCATGTGACGACGTTTTCCAATAAGGTTCTGGCCTGGCACGAAGAAGGCAAGAGGCTGTTTGGGCGCGCCATCGACCTGCTGACCGACGCGCCCACGGCCCAACTCACCGGGCCGTTCGCCCAGAGCTGGCAAAGCGCTGCGACCCAACATCGGATGGAAGAACGGCTGCTGAACGAAAAACGCAACGCGGTGCAATCGTTCCTCGATCACAATCTGGCCGATCAACCAGCGACAGCCCCTGCGGCCGAGTCGAAATAGCCCGCCCTGCCAAGCGGCCCCGCTGCTAGCGGCGACCAGCCCCTGCCCCCGGGACGGACCAAGGCATTCCTGTTCGAAATCTGCGGTTTTTCGGGTCCCGGGCGTCGCCGCGTTCTGCCGCCGCGACGGCGCCAATCTCTCGCCTCGTTGTCTGCCCGTGTCAGACCAAGTAGACTAGGCGCCTTGGCAATTCAGGGGCGCACGCGACTGGCAACGAGGAGAAGGCAATGATCCCGCGTCGGATCGTGAGACTGACGGCTTGGACGACTCTGGTGCTCTTTGCGGCGAATACGGCAGGCGCTGGTCTATATTGGCGCCGTTGCTGCTGGGTCTGCCCGCCGCGATGCTGTGCGCCCGTCGCTTGCTGCGTCCCCCAGACGTGCTGCGGAGCCCCGGTCGTGGCGACAGTCTCACCTTGTTCTGCCCCGCCGCTGGTCGTGGCGTGCGGCTGTGCCAGCGAGGGCGTCAGTTCCGCTCCTGCCGGGGCAACCCACGCTCCTGCTCCTGACCAGGCCGAACCAACGCCGGCCGAGCGACCACAGCCTGATCCGGCTGACGACTCGGCGCGAACCGACGCCCCCGGGAATTTCCGCAGTGCCAGAACGCCCGAGGCGGCCGCCGCGAGCCCCGAGCCGATCCCGGCCCCGAGCGCTCGCTACGGCGCCGCGGTGCAACCCGCCACGTCGGTGGCCACGGCCGACGACGAGCCGACCCCCGCCACAGTTGACGAGGACGACGTGGTGACGGAAGCGGCCGAGCAACCGACCGTCGACCGCTACAGCGTGGCCCCAGAGCCCGCCGAGGTGACGCCGCCGACTTGGTCCCCGGAACGCCCGCTCCCGACAGACCCCATCGCGCCGGAGGAATTTGGCGATTCCGAAATACCTGCGGAACCGGAACTCGCCGACGCCCCCGCCGACGCCACGGCCTCCGCAGACAGCGATAAGCCCGCTGCAGTCGAGTCAGCGCCACCGACCGCGGCAGATGAGCCAATCGACCCGATCGAAGCGTATCTCAACGGCGATTCGGACGCGTCAGCTACCAGCAACGATGCCGAGAGCTCGGCCTCCGAAAAGCCCCCCGCAGACGACCAACCGGCCGACGGTCCCACCGCGGAAGCCTTCTTTGGAACCATGGACGCCGACGCCCTGCTGCGGGCGGCAGGCGGCTTGGCCAGCGCGGCGCCGCGCACCTGGCGGACGCTGCAAACCGATCGCCGCTGGGAGGCCCGGCTCGTCGCAGTGACGGCCGACGAAGCGGTGTTCGTTCAACCGGTCGGATACGAAACGCGATGCGTCCTGGGCGAGTTGAGCACCGACGATCTGCGATTCGTCCGCCAGCAAATTGCCGCTCGCCAGTGGCAGATTGCCCATGAGCAGGCGCCGGCCGACGAGGCTGACGGTATCGAGCTGGCCGCCCAATAGCTAGCATCCCGGCGGCGCCAGCTGACGCAGTTCGCGCATTCCGCAAGGTTTGACTGGCTGCCCCGGGCAGAATGGGTCGATGCGGTTCGTATGATGTGCGCGCTTGAGGTGCGCACACCGATCCTCGTCGCATCCGTTTCGCGAAAGTCCGCCATGCAACCTTGGCTTGCCACGTTAGCAGCGCCCCTGGCCGCCACGGCGGTGCGCTCGGCGGGGCAGGTTGCCGCCGCGGCCGCGGAGCCGTTTGCCGCGGCGCTCGATCGGGCCCTGGGCGGGGCCGAATCGTGCGAAGATTGTCCGCAGGACGAAACGGTCTCTCTCCGCGAGCGGATCCAACAGCGATTGTCCAAGCTGCTGGCGCCCTTCGCCGGCGATGGCCAGACGCTGGCGTTCCAGGTGAACCCCGACACGGGCGACGTGGCGGTTGAAGGCGATTCGCCGGCGGCCGACGCCGTTCGTCACGCGTTGAACGACGACCGGCAATTGCGCGCGGGCATCGCACAGTTGGCGGCCAATTCGGCCAACGGCGGCGCGTCACAAGGCAACGATTCGGCGTGGCCCTCGTTCTTCACGGACGGCGTCGACAACGCGGTCGCGCTCGTGTGGAATGGAAGGCAACTGAACGCAGCGTAGTCGCACGCCGGAACCCGGCGGCCGCTACGCCAACTGGCCGACAACCGCTTCGGCCGCGCCGCGACCGCTGGCGATGCACTGCGGGATGCCGACGCCGCGATAGGCGTTGCCCGCCACCGCAAGTCCGGGATGCGTTGCGACCCGCGCCAAGATGTCGTCGACCAACGTCACGTGGCCCACGTCGTATTGCGGCATCGACTCGCGCCAGCGGGCCACGTCGGACCACAGCGGCTCGCCCCGCAGGCCGATCAACTCGCCCAGTTCGCGGCGCGCCAGCGCGACCAGCTCGTCATCGCCGCGGTCCACCAACTCCGGCCGCAGCGCGCCGCCAGCGAACGCCCGCAGGTGAACCAGACCATCGGGCAGCCGCCCCGGGTACTTCACGCTGGCAAAGCTGCCGGCCACCAAGTCGCGATTCTCGACCGCAGGAACAACGAAGCCAAAGCCGTCGAGATCATGGCCGACGTCCTCGCGACGGCACACCAGTCCGATCACGGCGCTGCTGGCGTACCGGATCTTGGCAAGTTGCCCGGCGAGTTCGGCGTCGACCCCCGCGAGCAGCCGGCCGGCGAGCGGGGCCTGCGCGGCCAAGATGATGGCGTCAAACGCTTCGTCGCGCGGTTGTCCGTTTTCGATCAGCCGCAGCCGCCAGCCACCGCTGTCGCGGTCCACGCGCGCCACTTCGACGCCGCGGTGGACGCAGTTCGCCGGCAGGGCGTCGACCAGTGCGCCGACTAGACCGCTCACGCCCGACCGCAGTGAAACGAACACGCTGTAGCGGGCGCCGCTGGAATTGTTCTCCGCCGCTTGGCGTTCGGCCGTCGCGCCAGCCGGTCGCGGGCCGCGCCACAGAGCCCGAGTGAGACTGCCGTAGGTGCGTTCCGCTTCCAGAAACTCGGGCATGGTCCCGGCGAGGCTCAACTGCGTCGCGTCGGCCACGTAGATGCCTGCCAGCAGCGGCTGCACGAGCCGCTCGAAGGCTTCGCGACCCAGTCGCCGCGTGGCGAAACTCGCGACGCTTTCGTCGTAGCCGGGCTGCTGCACCTCGGGCGGCGCCGCGATGAACGGCTCGGCCAGCAGTCGTAACTTGCCGCGCCACGACAGCAGGCGCGTGCTCAGCACGCTGCCAATCTTGTTGGCCCGCATTAGCACAAAGCCCGCAGGCGTCGGCAGCAGTCGCGGGCCGCTTGCGATCAGCGCGCGGCGATGTTGCGAATTGGTTTCGACAATCTGGTCCGCGATGCCCAACTCGCGGCACAGGTCGATCGCGCCAGCCAACTTGGTCGTGAAGCTGTCGGCGCCCCGTTCCAGCAGCCAACCGTCATGGCGGGTGGAGTCGAGCGCCCCGCCGACGCGCGGGCCGCGCTCGTACAGCCGAACTTCCGCTTCAGGCAACAGCGTTTGCGCGCGATGGGCCGCGGCAAGCCCGGAAACGCCGCCGCCGATGACGGCAATTCGCCGCGGGCGCGAGGCATTGGGGGCTGGCGAGTCGTTCACGGACGGGGCAGGACGAGGTCCAGCAGGATCGGCACAGTGGAGAGGCGCGGCGGCGGCCCAGGGCCAACGCCGACGTTGCGCCGTCATGCTACCAAGTCCGCCGGCTCGATCGCCAGGGCCAGTACGAGCCGCGGCGGGCGCCCAGCCGAATCTCCATGCCTGCGGTGAACGAAAAACTGTTCATCGTTTGCACGCCGTCGTTGCCCCAAGCAAGGTTGTCGAGCATTTCCAACCGCCACGCAAGCCACGGCGTTTGCAGAAAGCGAATCCCCATGCCGAATGGCATGCCCAGCAGCGTAACATCTTGCGTCTGCCCGTTGGGGTTCAGGGTCTCGACCTGGGCGAGCCCCATCCCAGCCAGGAAATAGGGTCGCACCTTCGAATCGCCCCACGGGTAGTACACCACGTCAAAGTCGCTAACGAAGTAGTTTCCCTCGATCTGGTCGCTGGTGATATTTTGATCCAACAGGGGCGACGACCAGCCGAACCGACCTTCGAGCCCCCAGTAGTAGTCGATGTCCCACCCCACCCGCAGGCCCGCGAAGACGTCGTTGTCCTGCCCCACCTGATTGGGCACCAACTGGTCGCTGAGCAGCGGACCGGAGAACCAATCAATGTGAAACGGACGGTTCATCCAACTCGTGCGTTCCAGCGGCAATCCGCGACCGACGTGTCGGCCGTGCGTCGAGGAATGGCGAAAACCCCAATGACGCAATCGGTCCATCGGGCGGATGAAATCGGCATCCCAATCGGCGCATTGCTCGTTGTCGTCCACCAGCGGCTGCCAGGCGTCGAAGTTGGCCGAATCGCGCGACAGGAACTCGCCGTCGTCGGGGCCAACCGGCGCCACATCGCGGGGCCCGAGCGCGCTGCCGTCAAACCGGGCGACCAGTTCGTCAGCCGTCGCTGCGGGAACTTTCTCGTCGGCGCTGGCAAAACCGACGCCCCACCAGCCAAGGATCCCCGCGGCGAGCAGGGCGACGCGAAGCCGCAGGCATGTGTCGCAAGACATGGCAATCGCCGCAGACGAGTGAATGGCGGCCCGGTCGAGACCAGCGCAGGCCCAACCGGCAGGCGCACCCCATCGGCGCGCGGGGCGGGATTATGCCGTCGCGTCGCCGCAGCGTCAACGGAACTTCGCACGGCGGCCCACAGCCTGCGAAATGGAGTAAATAGGGCGAGCGGAGGGCGTGAGCCCTCTGTTGGTTGGCGCTGCGAGGGGCGTAGAAACAGGGGGCTTACGCCCCCCGCTCGCCAATTGCCGCTCGCCAGGGCGGGCTCATCACGATGGCAATGCTAGCAACGCGACAGTCGCGCTCGCTACGCCGCGGGCGACTCCGCGACGCGATTGGCCATCTCGCGGTCGAGGTCCAGCAACGACGCCGGGTCGTCTTTCACCATGTTGAATTTATGCACCACCTCGCGGGTCGTCTTCTCTTCCTCGACCTGCTCGGTGATGAACCACTCCAACTCGACCAGCGCGGCAAACGCCTTTTCATGGAACGCCAGTTCGTACAGATCGTCGATCTGCGCGCTCACGCGTTGCTCTTGGGCCAGCGCGGTCTCGAACACCTGCGGGATCGATTGGAACTCGACCTCGGGCTGAGCGATGGGTTTGAGCACGACGCGCGAATTGCGCGCGATGAGAAAATCGTACAACTTCATCGCGTGGCCGTACTCTTCAGCGCTCTGCATCCGCAACCAGTGAGCGCACCCGGTGAACTGCTGATGCTCGCACCACGCCGCCATCGACAGGTAGCTGTACGAGGAGAACAGCTCGTGGTTGATCTGATCGTTGATGGCCTGTTGGACTTTTTCCTTAAGCATGTGCGAAACTCCGCTTCTCGTTGGCTCGATGTGTTCTGAGGTTTTTCACCACGGGGGACGCAGGCGACACAGAGACTGGCCCGGACCGTTGGCGCCGACGGCCGTGCGCCGTCGCTGCGACATCGGGCCGAGCGCGATCAGTCGGTCGAGTCCTCGGTGAAGTCCGTGTCCCTCGTGGTGAAAAACCCGCTTGCTCGCCATTGTAGAGAATTCGGCACTGCGAACCGAGAGCGCCGGGCGCAAGAAACAAGGCCCGCCGGGTTGGCGCCCGACGAGCCTTTGTCTCAGTCTCAACAAGCCGCAACGGGCGGATCACGCCCCGCGGCCAACGATGAAGTGGGCTCGACTGGAGTCGAACCAGCACGCCCTTAACGGGCACAAGGCCCTCAACCTTGCGCGTCT
>JAGQOU010000020.1 GCA_020427145.1 Planctomycetales bacterium
GACGGAGACGCCGACCAGAATGGCGTGGTCGACGGTCTCGATCTTGCCGTCTGGCAGCAACAGTTTGGCCCGTCGACCGCGCCGGCAGTCAGTGCGGTCACCGTCGAGATCGCCGCCAGTGCGGTCGACGATTCATTATTTGCCGCGTCGGCGCCTCTGCTGGCGTTGGCAAGTCCGTTTGCGGGCGCGAGCGAGGAAGTCTTTGTCGCCGCTTCCACAGACCGCTCGTTAACGCTTATGATTGCCGACGAGAGTCCCCGCGCCGCCGCAGAACGGCCGGGGCCGATTGCCGACCATGTGGCAGTGCAGGTTGGACGCAGCGCACGCAAGTCGCTGGCCGATGCGAGCGACAGGGACGAGGCGTTCTCGCATTGGGACCACGCAGCTTCCCAGTTGGCGAATGAAATTGCAGAATTCGGAGGTCTGCATCCATCGAGCCGCGGACCGTCGCGCTCTCGCCGCCATTAGGAGTGTCACGCGAATATAGTTTGTTCACGCCTCGCTTGCGCGAGTTTCCGTATCCAGACCGACGCTCTCGATCACGGGGCGAGTTAGAAATCGAATGGTTCATTCAATGCTTAGCGTTTTGCATCGCCGTTGCTCGCGTTTCGTCAGTGCGTTCGTCTGTGCGCTGATAGGCTTGGCCGTTTCCTCGCCGGGGCTCGCCGCCGATCAGGTCGGCGCGCTGACGCCTGAGCGGCTGCGGTGCGAATGCCGCGACGCCCCGCTTGGCGTCGATCGGGCGCACCCCGAGTTGAGTTGGATCCTCTCTGCCGACGCGCGCGACCAGATGCAGTCGTCCTATCGCATCCTCGTCGCGACGACGCCCGAGCGTCTTGCCGCGGGGGACGGGGACCTGTGGGACACGGGCAAGGTCGACAGCCCCGAGACGTTTGGCATTGCCTACGCGGGCGCTCCGCTCGGTTCGCACCAGCGCTGCTACTGGAAGGTCAAGGCGTGGGACCGCGCGGGTCGCGAGGGTTCCTGGAGCGATCCGCAAATGTGGACCGTGGGTCCGCTGGATGCTGCCGACTGGCAAGGCAAGTGGATCGGTTACGACGAACTGCGCGCGCGCAACGACCAGCCGCCCGTCGCGCCGCTGGAGGGCGCCGACTGGATCTGCGATCCCGCCGACTCGGACAATGCCAACGCTCGCGGAGGGAGTCGCGTCTTCGTGGGCAATTGGGACCTGCCGGAGGGCGTCCGGCTGACGCGAGCCACGCTCACGGTCAGCGCCGACGACAATGCCAACGTGCTAGTCAATGGCACGCAGGTCGCATTGACGCGAGAGCACAAGCTGCCGCGGACGGTCGATCTTGTCGCCTTGCTCAAACCGGGCCGAAATGAAGTCCGCGTCGCGGTCCGCAATTCAGAACGTGGTCCGACGGGCCTGTGCGTGCGGGCGGCCGCCGAGAGCAGCACGGGCGAGGAGTTTGTCCTGGTCACCAATGGCGACTGGAAGAGCGCCGACGCCCGAGGCGACGCGTGGAGGACAAGCCAACTCGACGACGCCCGGGCCGTCGCGGTCATCGGTCCGTTCGGCTGCGATCCGTGGGGAAAGCCCGCCATGCGCAACGAAGCGTCCGCGCCGCCGTCGTACCTGCGGGGGGCTTTCGACCTCGACAAGAAGGTCAAACACGCCACCGCCTATCTCGCCGCGTTGGGGTGGGCGGACCTGACGATCAACGGAACGCCCGTGAATTCCGACTACTTCAGTTCGGGGTGGACCGACTATGAGAAGCGCGTCTATTTCCGCGCGTACGACGTGAGCGAGATGGTTCGTCAGGGCGAGAACGCCTGGGGCGTCGTGCTGGCCGACGGATGGTACAGCGGGCATATCGGTTGGGCCAGCGACCGCGACCTCTACGGCAAGAATCCGCGCGTGCGAGCGATGTTGCACGTGGAGTTTCAGGATGGATCGACCGAGTGTTTTGCCACGGACGAATCGTGGGTTGCGACGGCCGGCCCCAAGACGCTGGCCGACATCCTCATCGGCGAAGAGTACGACGCCACCCAGGAAGTCGCCGGCTGGGACGAACCGGGGGCCGCCGCGGCCGGCGCGAGCCCCGTCGACGTCGGCGCCGCGGTGTCGCCAATGATTCAATGGCATCCCGGGCCCCCCGTCGTCGAGGTGGGGGAGTTCCCCGCGCAATCAGTCAACGAAGTGGCGCCCGGCGTCTTCGTCTTCGACATCGGCCAGAACATCGCCGGCGTGGCAAAATTGAAAATCAAGGGCCGCCCCGGGCAACGCATCCAGCTGCGCTTTGCCGAGCGACTCAATGACGACGGGTCGCTGTACACGGCCAATCTGCGGCTGGCGAAGGCAACCGACTGTTACTACTGCCGTGGCGAGGGCGTCGAGCAATGGCAGCCGCGACAGACCTTTCATGGCTTCCAATATGTCGAGGTGACCGGCGCCGACGGCCAGCTGCCGTTGGACACCATCACTGGCGTCGCGCTGAGCAGCGACACGCGATCGGCGAGCGACTTCGTTTGCTCCGACGAGAAGCTCAACCGTCTCTACGAGAACGTCCTCTGGACCCAGCGGGCCAACTTCATCGACGTTCCGACCGACTGTCCCCAGCGCGACGAACGCCTGGGGTGGACGGGCGACGCCCAGGTCTACGTTCACACGGCGTGCGCCAGGTCGGACGTGCAGGCGTTTTTCCGGAAGTGGTTGATCGATCTGGCCGACGCCCAGCGCGAGGACGGGCAATTTCCCAAGGTGGCGCCCGTCGTCTTGAACCAGGACGACGGGGGACCCGCCTGGGCCGACGCCGGCGTGATTTGTCCGTGGGAGATCTATCAGGCGTACGGCGACAAGGCGATGCTCGAGCGGCAATATCCGTCGATGGTTCGCTTCGTTGAATTCTGCCGCGAGCGTTCGCGCGACGAAGTGCTGCCGCCGCAGAATTTCCATTGTTTCGGCGACTGGTTGAGCGTCAACGCGGACACGCCGCGCGAAGTGATTTATACGGCGTACTATGCCAGAAGCGTCGATCTGCTACGACGTTCGGCCGAGGCGCTCGGCAAGACAGACGACGCCCGCAAATACGGCGTGCTGTTCGAGCGGATCAAACAGGCGTTCCAGCAGGAGTTCGTGAAGCCCGACGGTTCGATTCATGGCGACACCCAGTGTTGCTACGTCCTGGCGATCGGCTACGGCCTGCTTAGCGACGAGCAACGCCAGCTGGCGGCCCAGCGGCTCGTCGCCGACATCGAAGCACGGGGCTGGCAGCTCTCAACGGGCTTCATCGGCACGAAAGATCTGATGCTGGTCTTGTCGGAAATCGGGCGCACTGACGTGGCCCTGCGATTGCTGCACCAACCAAACTACCCCGGCTGGCTGTTTTCCATCTCACACGGCGCCACGAGCATCTGGGAACGCTGGGACGGTTGGACTCCGGAACGCGGGTTCCAAAACCCCGACATGAATTCGTTCGCCCACTACTCGTTTGGCGCCGTCTACGGCTGGATGGCAGAAAATCTGGGCGGGATTCGCGCCGTCGAGCCAGCGTTTGGCGAAATCGTCATCGAGCCCGCGTTCGACCCCGAACTCGATTTCTGCGAGGTCACGTATGACACCGCTCGCGGTCCGATATGTTCGAAATGGCGGCAAGACGAACATCAGCGCGAGCTTAGCATTTCGGTTCCGCCCAACGTCCAGGCGACCGTGCGCCTGGCCGACGTCGCCCTCGACGAGGTGCTGGTCGACGGCAAGTCGCTCGAGGCGGCAGGACTGGTCGGGGAGACCGGCAAACAGCGCGACGGCCGAGACGCTGTTGTTGTGAAGGTTCCCTCGGGCGAGTATCGCTTCACGACTCGCCCCAGCGGGGAACGCCTCAGTTCGCGATGACGCGATCGCGCAAGACGCCCCGCCCCGCCCCGTCATCGGTCTTGAGGCGGCTCCGGGGGGCTCTGGAGTAAGTCAGTCCGGACGCACGCAAACCGCTGTGGCACGAAACGGCGCCGAGCTGTCGACGCGGGTCGTTGAGGCGGCGACAAGACGAACGCCGCTAACACACGCGACGCCGGCCCTTGGCAATTCGAGAGGAAAGATCATTGATCGCGAACGGCTCACAAGAACGCTCTAACCTGATTGCTGCGGTATTGATCCTGTTCGCTTTGGCGTCGTATGGCCAGACGGCCCGCGCCGCGGACGCGGACGTCAGCGACGCAGACGCTGCGCCCCGCATCGTCAATATCTACAACTTCATTCGCAACACCGACTACCGACTTCAGGACGCCGAAGCGCGGCTGTACGAGGCGACGGAGCATCAGGTCGAGTTGTTCGCCAAGCATCGGCTGCCGGTCACTTGGGCTCTGCAATACGACGCGCTGATCAACCCCAAGTACCAAGAGTTGCTGAAGACTCGGATCGGTCCCCGCGACGAGATTGGCGCGTGGTGGGAACTGCCCCGCCAGCTCGTGGAAGCGGCCGGCATCACTTGGCGCGGGGACCACGATTGGGTTTCCACCGCCAACATCGCATTCTCGCCAGGTTACACGCCGGAAGAACGTCGCAAGCTTGTCGACGTCTACATGGCGCAGTTCAAGCAGGTCTTTGTGCGGTATCCGCGCTCGGTGGGCTCGTGGTATATCGATGAAGTGTCCCTCGCCTACATGAGCGACCGCTACGGAATCGTCGCGTCGTGCAACTGCAAAGATCAGATCGGCACCGACGGCTACACGCTGTGGGGCGGATACTGGAATCAGGCGTACTACCCCAGTCGGCTGAACGCCTACATGCCGGCGCAAAGCGCTGCGGGACAGATCAACGTTCCCGTCTTCCGGATGTTGGGGAGCGACCCGATTTACCAATACGGCAGGGCTGGTGCGATCACCAGTCTGGAGCCGGTCTACGGGCACGCGGGGGGATCGCCCGAGTGGGTTGATTGGTTTCTCAACTCCCTGACGCAGACGCCGTGCCTGGCGTTCGGCTACGCCCAGGCGGGCCAGGAAAACTCGTTTGGCTGGCCCGCGATGAGCAAGGGCCTGCAGTCGCAGGCGGCCCGGCTGGCGGAACTGTCACGCGCCGGCGCGATTCGCGTCGAGACCCTCGCGGAGTCCGGCGAGTGGTACCGCCGCCGCTTTCCGCTCACGCCCGCGACGTCCTTCGTCTGTCTCGACGATTGGAGGAACGAGGGTCGCAAGACGGCGTGGTACAACAGCCGGTTCTATCGCGCCAACCTCCTGTGGGACGCCGGCACGTTGTCGATCCGCGATCTCCATCGTTTCGACGAGACGCGGCCTTCGCCAGTCCATGACACGGCGCTGCAGGCGTCGACGCTCACGTGTGCGACGCTCCCGGTCATCGAAGGACGCGATCCGCTGTCGCACGAACGGGCCGGAGCGTTTCCCGTACTGCTTGGCCAGGACGACACGGAGAGCGAGTTGCGCGCAACCGGCCCGCCCGTCGTCACCCAGCGCGGCCCGGATGAATTGTTCGTCTCCCAGCCGCTGCGCGACGGCGGCGATTTGACGATTGTCTTCGAAGAAGACCAAATGACGTGCGAACTGACCGTCGCGGATGGCGTCGGGCGCAAATGGGCGCTCGATTTCGTCGGGCAATCCGACGGCCCTGAGTCGGTAACGGCCAGCGCCGCAACCTTTGGTTCCGCTACCGGAACGTACGACGTGGTCTTGGAGCCCGACTGCGGAACCTTTCAGCGCCGCGACGACGGCAGCGTCCGCATCCTCTCGAACGCCGCGGGACGCATCACGCTCAATCTGGGCGAGTCTCGCTAGGAGCCGATCTCAGTCAGGCGTTCGTGGGGGTGGCTGGGGACGCAGCGCAGCGAAGCCCCCAGAGTGCAAAGCCCGCGGCCGGCGCGCCCGCGTCGGCAGGGGACGCGCGCCGTTGCGCTCGGCGTGCTGCTTCGCGCGCAGACTGGGTGGCGGGCAACAACGGGGCGAGGAGGACTCCCACAACCGCGACGACGGCGAGAACCTCGACCAACTGAGGACGTTTGACGTGGGCCATGGCAGCTGCTTTTGGGAATTGAAGAGTTGCGGGCAGGGAACGTCACGGCGCAAGTTGCCGATAGTCGGACCACGCGATCCGAGTGACGTCGTCGCCGTCGGCTCTGCTCACAACGAGAGTCGTCGACGACTTGGTTCCATTGATTGCAATGACGTACAGCTTGGAAGATCCCGCGCCAGGCACGTCTTGAATCAAGACGGACCGATCCGTCGTCATTCGTTCGCCCTCTTTTTCGTCGAGGTTTTTTCCCTGGGCGTCGACGTTCAGCTTCTTGAGGTAGAAGTCCATCACCTTCTCCGCCGGGTCTGGCGTCGTGAGGATCGCCTTGCTCTTAATTGCGGTAATCCCATTAACCGCAGCGTCGGCGGACTCGGCGCCGGTGAACTCGGAATCCGGATAGCGCCATTCGAGGAGCATGCCCATCAGCGTAACTGGCTTGCGGGGCGGAGCTTCATCGGCAACGCCGAGACAGCACACGGGCAGAGCAACGGCAAACGTGAAAAGTGAAAGCTTGCGCGTGAGCATCTTATTTGGCCCTAGGGAAGGAACGCTTGTCAGTTCGTCGGACAACGTGCAGCTGCCCAGAAGCGACTTCAGTGACCTCAACCCGGTCAAAGGGTTCAGCAGAATGCCGTGTTCTGGCGGCAGCGAAGCACGTGTCGGCGCCGCAGGGGCAACTCTCTCCGAGCACCAATCGCTGTTCTCGGAGAGTGCGGCCCAAGGAAAGTGACGCCCCCGTCCTCGGGCTACTCGCCGTCGAGTTCCAAGCCGGCGATGTACTGTTCGAGCGCTGTCTGTAATGCAGTTGTCCGCTGTTCGAGCTCGGCCGATTCGTTGCGCAGTTTCTCGATGCGGTCTTCCTGCTCGGTGAACTTCTTCACGTAGCGGTTGTACAGATCGGTATTGCGGTCGATGGCCCGCATGTTGTCGCGAATGCGGGTCTGCTCCTGGCCGATCGTGGCGATTTCTCGTTCGATTTGCTTGCGGCGCGTCGTCAGTTGCGCGATTTCGGCTTGGCGCTTCTGCACGTCGCGGAGCGCCGCCCTCACCGCGTCGGAAATCTCCGGGGCTTCGACGAACACCGCCACTTGCCGGTCGTTGAGGCTGCGGAGCGCCACCGATTGGCGAATCGTGCGCTGTTCCTTGATTTGCAGGTCGGTCCTCTCGCCGGCGACGGCCGCGACCGCAAACCGGTAGGCGTCGCGAGTTTGTTCGGTCGGCTTCTCGGGAGTGACGAGTTCCCAGTCGCTTTGCGACGGATCGTGCGGGTACTCCACTAGCACCGTCTTGTCGTCGTCGCCGGAATTCTTTAGCGCGTATTTTTGAGAGCGGACCTGCTTGTACGTGAGGATCAGCGCTCCGCCTCCGATGCGCGCGGTCGTCAGCGATTGCACCTGCGCGTCGGACTGCGGCGCCACTTCGACGTCCAAATCCATCGCGTAGCTCAGCAGTCGCTCGCCGCCAGCGGGAAGATCGGGAATGCGGGCGTCGCCGGCGTACACGCCGCCGTCGAACACGGTCACGGGGCCCTGCATCAGGTGCAAGTCCGAAGTGTTCTGCAGCTGCACGCCGTTGAGCGGGTGCTTGGAGTGGACGGCGGGGTTGTAGATCGAGACCTTCTGGCCGGCGATCGCCTGGTTGACGATCGGCAACATCGCCGATCGCTGCCGGGCGAGGGTCACGGGGCCGTCGATGTCGTATTGGAACAGCTCGCCGACGTCGCCGCCTTGGGCGGCCGCCGTGACGCTGAGCTCCATCTGTTCGCGCGACGCGGGGCTCGCGGGGGCCATCGCCGCAGGCATGTCCGCTGCCACGCCGCCGTAGCCGCCGCCGCCGCCACCGCCAAACCCGCCCGCTCCTCCGCCTCCGCCGCGAATCGCGCTGGGGCTACTTACGCGGCGGCCGAGTACTTCGGATTCTGCTGGAGCATTCATTGCCGGAGACGGATCAACAGCGAACAAGTCCAGATCATACACCTGCGGCGCTAGCGACGCGTAAAGCTCGGGCGTCACCACGGGGCGCGACGCAAATAGCGGCGAGTAGAGATCCATCGCAAAGGAGATCGGCCGGCCGCTGACGAGACTCAGTTGCACGTCGCTCCAGTCGGCGTCGGTCGTGTTTTCGACGATCGCCCACCCCTGCAAGAACGGCTTGCCCTCGTCGTCGAGCACGAGCCGATAGCTGGTTTTCCACACGGGCGCTTCGAGGATATAGCCAACGCTCACGCGGCGCTCGCCCTCGCCGGTGAACCTGAGCGAGACGGTCTTCTTGTCGGTGGCATGGCCCAGGGCAAGCGTGCGGAGCGCCTGCCGTAGCTCGGCGTCGAGCTCAGGCCGGGCAAGTTGAATGCTTCCGATCGAGTCGAGCGGCACGCGGCGCAGGCCTTTGTCGGTAAGCAGCGTGAGCAACTCGGTCTCGATCGTTTGATTGCCCTCCAGCTGACGACGCTGCGTTTCGATGCCCACGATGGCGCCTTCGATGGGCATGGGCGCTTCGAGCGAAATCTGCTCGCCGCGGATCTGTTGCAGCAGCTCGCCCAGCGACGGCTCGTCGTTCAAGTCGATCGCAAATGTCGCGAGCGTGCGGGTGATGGGGTCGCGCGATCCGTAGGTGACCGTCGACACGCGCCCGCCGTCGGCATCTTGCACGACCATGCTCTTGAGCAGGTCGTTGACGTCGTCGACGTTGAACACCAGATCGATCGTCGCATCGCCGGTGACCACGCCCTGGCGTTCAAAGTAGCCCACCCCCGAGTTGAACAGCACCACCCGCCGCACGGGGGCCTCGGCAGCCTGCGCGTCCGCGGCAGCTGGCGACTTGTCCTCAGCCATCGTGACGCCGTTGAGGGCGAATCCCAGAATGGCAAATGTAGGGAAGATCGGGCCGAGTGAAAACAGCATACGGGGGTTCATGGGTGAAGCTCGCAATTGCGCAGGGGGAAGAGTCGCGGCCAACGGGCCGCTGGCGTCGTGCTGGGGTTTCGACGCACGCGGTCGGGGGAGAGTTCCCAGCGAGAGTCAAGATAATTCGATTTTAGCTTCAGCGGGGGAAAAATGCCCCCTCCCACGGCGGGAGGGGCCGCGTTAGGGATTCTTGACCGACGGCACGATTCATGGTGCGTGCGCCCCCGCTGAACGCAAAGGCCTATTCCGGCTCGGGTTCCTGCGGCGGTTCTAGGGCCTGCTGGTCTGAGGCCGGCGCGTCGCGAGCGCCCGCTTCGAGCGACTCGCTCATGGGATCCGCGACGACTCGCTCGATGGTATCGCGGCGGCGTTCGCGCGGGCCCGAGAGCATGCGGTCGGTCACGTACCAGCCAGCACCGAACAGGCCGATGATGGCGGCGAGCATGAGCAAATACGGCGCGACGGCGGCGAACCGGCGGAGCGCTTCGTGCCGCTGCAGCGTGCGGTCGAACGCCAGCTTCGCGCGACCGAGCGCTTCGTAGGCGACATTCTGCTTGGCGACGATCAGATGGTCCTGGGCATGCACGCCCGCCGCAAGCCCGGCGCCCGGCAGGGGGCTGCTGACCGACGGGTGCAGGGCGTCGGAATCCTTGACAAAGTCGAGTCGCTCGACCACGGCGCAGCCGTGCGACTCCCAGCGACGAACCAGCGCGGCGAATCCCTTGTCCTTCTCGACGGCCCGCACAAACGGCTCGGCCTCCAGCGCCACGGCCAATGCGCCAGTACGACGGTCGAGCCCCCACGCCACATGCCGATTCAGCACCGGCGCATAGTCGTGCAGCAGGTTCACTTCCTCGACGCTCGGCTGACATCCGGGCGGGAAGGCGATGAATCGATAAGCACCCATGGGTCGTACTCCAGCCGACGGACGACCCCCACGGCAGGGAGTGTAACACGACGACGAGGCGTCGAGCAAACAGCACGCAAGAGACGCGGACTTGGCGGGTTCGAAACGCCGCCTGCATCATGCGTTGTCGAACACGATTGTTCCTGCTGCGCGCTGGCGTCGCCCGTGCTACAATGCGTCTGCTGGCGACGGATAGAAAACGCATTGAGGCATAGTGACTTATGAGCGAAGTGTGGGACGCGGCGACCTACGACGAACCGCGCAGGCGGTTGGTGCCGTGTTTTGACGACTTCTACGGGGTCGTCGGCGAATTGGTCGTGCGCAGCTGCCCGGCGGCGGCGCGGGTGCTTGATCTGGGCGCCGGCACCGGGATTCTTTCGGCGACAATCGCCGAGAGATTGCCGGCGGCGCGGTTTCACTTGTTCGACGGGTCCGAGTCGATGCTCGCGCAGGCGCAGCGACGACTCGCCGGCCGCGAGGCGCATTTCACGGTCGCGTTGCTGACCGATCCGTTGCCGGCCGGGCCGTTCGACGCCATCGTCTCGTCGCTGGCGATTCACCATCTGCACGACGAGGAGAAGCGGGACCTCTACGAGCGGGCGCTGGAGCGACTCGCCCCCGGCGGCTTGTTTCTCAACGCCGATCAAATCGCGGCGCCGACCCCCGAGTTGGACGCACTGTACCGAGCCTTGCATCTCGACCGAGCTCGCGAGTTGGGCAGCGACGAAGCGGAGGTGGCTGCGGCGGTCGAGCGGATGCGCGTCGATCGCAATGCCTTGTTGCCGGAGCAGCTTGAATGGCTGCACAGCGCTGGCTTTCAGCACGTCGATTGCTTTTGGCGATGGCACGGGTTTGCCGTGTTCGGCGGCGGGAAGGGCCGATGATCGAGTTCGCCGCGGCCACCAAAACGTATCCCAACGGCACGCTGGCGGTCGCGAACGCCACGCTGCGCGTCGCCGCGGGCGAGTTTGTCACCCTGCTGGGGCCCTCGGGCTGCGGCAAAAGTACGTTGCTACGGATGGCGGCCGGACTGACGCCGCCGACCACCGGCCGCGTCGCGGCGCCGTGGCTGGCGGAGACGAGGAGCAAAGAAGCGCAGGACGATTCGGCGACGTTGGGATTCGTTTTTCAGGAGCCAACGCTGCTTCCCTGGGCCAACGTGTGGAAGAACGTTTACCTGCCGTTGCGTTTGGCGGGCGTGCGGCGGCGCGACGCCCGCGAGAGGGTTGACGCGGTGCTTGCCATGGTCGGGTTGAGCGAGTTCAGCCGGGCGTATCCGCGCGAGCTTTCCGGGGGGATGAAAATGCGCGCGTCGGTGGCTCGCGCACTGGTGACGCGCCCGCAGGCGATGTTGTTGGACGAGCCGTTTGCGGCGTTGGATGAAATCACCCGCAACCGCATCGACGACGATTTGCTGGCGCTGTGGCGGGGGCAGAGGTGGGCCGCGCTGTTCGTCACGCACAGCGTGTTTGAATCGATCTACCTGTCGACCCGCGTGTTGGTGATGTCGCCGCGGCCCGGGCGAATCGTCGAGGAGATCGTCGTCGACTTGCCGCAACCGCGGACCCCCGCGGTGCGCAGCACGGCGCGGTTCGCCGAGTTGTGCGGCCAGGCTTCGGCGGCGCTGGCGCGGTCGATGGCGGCTTGAGTTTCCGTCTTAAACCGCCCAGTGCAGCGGGTCGCCAAGAGGTTCGTGATTGGAACCACGACAACACGACGAGCACGAAGTCTTGGGAATGTCCATCGTGCTCGTCGTGTCGTTGTGGTTCATTACCCTGACGTCCTGAGCAGCCTAAAATCCTGATTGTCTTATGACAAAATGACAAACCCGCCTCTTCGAAAATCCTTGCCGGGCATTGTCCGCTGGACTCAACGGCTGGCGCCATTGTTGGTGGGAGCGGCTGCACTCGGGGCGTGGGAGTGGGCGGTGCGGCACTGGAGCGTTCAGCGGTACGTCATCCCCGGGCCGGTGCTCATCGCCCAGACGATAGTCGAGCGGTGGGACGAACTCGCGGCGGCTTGGGTCGTTACGCTCAAGACGATGGCGCTCGCGTTGGCGGCCGCGGCGGTGGGCGGGGCCGCGTTGGCGGCGGCGTTCACTTCGTCGCGGTGGATCGAGGCGAGCCTCTTTCCCTACGCCATCATCTTGCAGGTGACGCCGCTGGTGGCCGTGGCGCCGCTGTTGGCCATGTTCCTCGGCGGGCATTTTGAGTTGGTCCATTTCTTGTGCGCCTGGATCGTGGCGTTCTTTCCCGTGTTGTCCAACACCGCGGTGGGATTGCGCAGCGCTGATCGGGCGCACCGGGAATTGTTCGCATTGTACGGCGCGTCGTGGTGGGCCCGACTGCGGCTGCTGCTAGCGCCCTCCGCCCTGCCCTACTTCCTGGCCGGGTTGCGCATCGCGGGGAGTCTCAGTCTAGTCGGCGCGGTGGTCGCCGAATTTGTCACCGGCGCCGTGGGCGACGAATCGGGACTGGCGTCGCAAATCCTCGCCGGGCAGATGCGGCTTGATACGCCCATGGTGTTTGCCGCGCTGACGCTGGTGTCGCTCACGGGGATTGTCGTGTATTTTGCCTTGGGACTGTTGAGCTGGTTGCTGTTGCGGCATTGGCACGACAGTGCAGTGCGTTAGTATTTTGCAGGCAGAGTGCTTCTCAACCGCCACGTGCGCCAAGGACGCCAAGAGAGTTTATGACGAGGCCGCATCAATTGTCTTGCCTGTTGACGCTCTTGGCGTCCTTGGCGGTTCTATTCGTTGCGCCTGCGCAGGCGTTGGACAAAGTGACCCTCGCCACCAACTGGCTCGCCCAGCCGGAATTGGGCGGGTTCTATCAGGCGGCCGTCGACGGCGCCTATCGCAGGCACGGCATCGACGTGACGATCCGGCCCGGCGGACCGTTGGTGAACAATCGGGCGTTGTTGGCGTTCGGGCAGGTCGATTTTCTCATCGGCACGAACCTGCTGCAGCCGTTCGACGCAGTGAAGCAGGGCATCCCCACCAAGTTCGTGGCCGCGTTTTTTCAGCGCGAGCCGCAGTGCCTGCTGGCTCACCCGGGGCAGGGTTACGACAAATGGTCGGACCTGACGCGGGCGCCGCTGTATCTCAGCCAGGCCGGCCGCAACAGTTTCTTCCTGTGGATGAAGGCGACGCAAGGTTTTCAGGCGAAGAACCTCCGGCCGTACAACCACAGCTTGGCGCCGTTTCTAGTCGACAAGCGGGCGGTGATGCAGGGCTACGTCACCGCCGAGCCATTCCGCGTAAAAGAAGCGAGCGGCGAGGAGCCATTGGTGTATCTGCTGGCCGATCACGGGTGGAACGGCTACTCAACCGTGCTGGAAACGCGCAACGAACTGATTGAGAAGAACCCGGACCTGGTGCAGCGGTTCGTTGACGCGTCGATCGAAGGCTGGCGGAATTATCTCAGCGGAAAGGATACGCTCGCCACGAACGAGCGGATCAAACGTGAGAATAATTCGATGACCGACGCATTGATCGAGTTTTCCACGGCGAAGATGCGCGAGTTGAAGCTGGTGAATGGAGGAGACGCAGAGAAACTCGGCATCGGGGCGATCAACCCCGAACGGGTCAAGGCGTTCTACGTGACAGCCGACGAGTCAGGTTTGTTCCCGCGCGGCGGGATCGATCCGACCGAGAGTTACACGACGCAGTTTGTGAACAAAAACGCGAAGCGAGCGGGGCAATAGAGCGCGGCGCAACGAGGTCACGCCGGGACTGGCGCCCGTCGCGCTGGGGTGGCTGGGGACGACCAACGGGAGCCCCCAGAGAACTCGGCATCCCACGTTGCACAACGGAGATCTCGGCAACCAGGGGCTCCGCTGCGCTCCGTCCCCTGCCACGCTGCCGGTTCGCTCAATAAGCGGTGGGCTGTCCGAACACCACCAGCGCGGTCTTCACGAGAATCTTGACGTCCATCCACAGCGACCACTCGCGGATATAGCGGTGGTCGTAGTTGACGCGCAGCTCCATCTTGTCGAGCGTCTCGGTCTCGCCGCGGGCGCCGTTGACCTGGGCCAGCCCCGTGATCCCCGGCTTGACCTTGTGGCGGAGCATGTAGCCGTCGATCAACGGGCGGTACTGTTCGTTATGGGCCGTGGCGTGCGGCCGGGGGCCGACCAGCGACATGCTGCCGGTGATCACGTTGAACAGCTGCGGCAGCTCGTCCAGCGAGGTCTTGCGCAGCACGCGCCCCACGGGCGTGATGCGGTCGTCGCCCTGCGTGGCCTGCGTCACCTGGGCGCCGTCCTCGCAAACCCGCATGCTGCGAAATTTCCAGACGCGAATCTCTTCGCCGGACAGGCCGTACCGTTTTTGGCGAAAGAACACCGGCCCCGGCGAGGTAAATTTCACCGCCGCGGCAATCGCCAGCATCGGCAACGCGAGAGCAGCCAAGAGCATACAGCCGACCGCCAGGTCGAAGCCGCGCTTCAGCACGCCGTCGATGCCGGAAATCGGCGTTTCAAACACGCTGACCACGGGCAGCCCGTCGATCGAGCTCCAGCGGGCGTGCAACATCTGAAACACGAAGAAGTCGGGCACAATGTACACCGACGCGGTCGTGTCGCCGAGTTGCGTGAGGTAGTCGCGGATGCGTTTCTCGGCGCGCATGGGAAATGTGATGAAGATCTTGTCGACTCTCCCGCTGCGCGCCAGCTGTACGAGCTCCGGCAGATTGCCGGCGCGGGGGCGCTCCTCGCCGACGTCCTCTTGCGTGCGGCGCTGCGGGCGGTCGTCGAAGAATCCGACGAACTCCAGGCCCAGTTCCGGCGAGTTCTGCACGTTGCGGGCCAACTGCACGCCGAGTTTGTTCACGCCGCAAATGGCGAATCGCCGCGTGTTGTGGCCGTGCTTGCGCAGGCGCCGCAGCACCATGCGGTAGGCGATCCGCCCGCTGATCATCGTCAGCGGCGTGAGCACGAGCCAGACCAGCTTGGTCTTGTAAGTGAATTCGGCGTTGAACTTGGTAAACAGACCGACGCCCAACACCGCCGGGGCCGTGTAGAGCCAGGTGATCAACACGCACCACAATTCCAACGCCAATCGCGAGCCGCGCCAGCTGCGGTACAAGCCGCTGACTTCTACGGCGACCATGTGCAGCAGCAGCGTCGTGGCGCCCACCACGGCGAGATTCGGCAGGTGCTCGTCGTCGGTGTACCGGGTTGCGGCCAGCGTGGCAGCCAGAATGGCGGCCGCGTCGAGCAGCCGGTAGGCGATGTCGACCAACGAACGATGAGCACGAACTTGATACTGATTCGAACCAAACACGGGCGTCTATTCTGGCAAGGCGCGAAGTGGACGAGGCAACAGACTGCGCGAAACTCTAGCTTTTGTCGCGATGTCGCGGCTCGAACGGCGGCAGCCCCGGCGGCCGTCGCGGCACGACGCGGCCGATTTGATCGGCACAATCGGAACGGTCGTCCGCCGCGGTTCGCACGGCGGGTCGGGTGCGGTACATTGAACCGCCCGATGCGGCGACTTTGTCCACCCCCGTGACTGCTGAACGTTTATGGCTCGTAAGAATCGTCAGGCTTCGTTGCCGGGGATGGAAGAGGATGAACCTGCCGCGGCACGCGGCGACGCGGGAGCGTCCGCCGCCGACGCCGGCGAGGCGGGGTCGATCAAGGACTGGACCGTTTATGCGATCGACTCGCATTCGCTGATCTTTCAGGTGTTTCATGCCATACAGGGGTCGGAGCTGACCAGCCCCCGGGGCGAGCCGGTGGGAGCGGTTTATGGCTTTGCCCGCGACATGCTGCAGCTGCTTGAGCGAAAGCGGCCCACGGCGGTCATCGCGGCGTTTGATCTGTCAGGCCCCACGTTTCGCCACGAGTTGTACGACGCCTACAAAGCCGATCGGGGCGAGATGCCCGAGGAGTTGGCGTCGCAGTTGCCGAAGATTCGCGAGGTGCTGGGGGCGCTGGGGATCCCGGTGCTCGACAGCCCGGGGTTTGAGGCGGACGACGTGCTGGCGACGGTCGCCCGACTGTGCGACGAGCAGGGCGCTCGCTGCCTGGTGGTCACCGGCGACAAGGACTGCCGGCAACTAATTACGCCGCTGGTCTCGGTGTACAACATTCGCAAGGACGAAGAGTACGACGCGGCGGCGTTGGAAGCCGACTGGGGCATTCGCCCCGACCAGGTCTGTGATTTTCAGGCGCTGGTCGGCGATAAGGTCGACAACGTGCCCGGCGTACCGCTCATCGGTCCGAAGATCGCCAAGGAACTTCTCGACAAATACGGCACGGTCGAGAACGTGCTTGATCACGCCGACGAGGTCTCTGGCAAGAAGCGACAGGAGAACCTCAAGAACCACCGCGTAGATGCCCTGGTGTCGCGCAAGCTGGTGGAGCTCGACCGGTTCGTGCCGGTGACGCCCGATTGGGCCGCATCGCGCGTGGGGGCGATCAATACCGAACGCGTCACAGAGCTGTTTCGCGAATTCGGCTTCCGCTCGCTGGGTGAGCGAGCTCTCGCGGTGGCGGCGGCCTACCAAACTGATGGCGCTAGCCATGGACGCGAGCCCACGGCTGGCCCCGCGGCCAATGCCGCCAACGGCGGACTGTTGGCGGACTCGTGGAACGCCAACTACCGCATCGTCGACACGCCCGCGGCGCTGGCGGAACTCGTCGCCACGCTGCAATCGCAACAGCTGATTTCCCTCGACACCGAAACCACCGACGTCAATCCGCGGTTCACGGAGATTGTCGGGTATTCGTTCGCCTGGGCCCCCGGCGAGGCGTGTTACGTGCCGGTTCGCGGGCCCGAGGGCTCGGCGGTGCTCGACCCGGCGGCGACGGCCGAGGCGCTGCGACCCGTGATCGAAAACGCGGCGATCGCCAAAATCGGGCAGAATCTGAAATACGACGAGGTCGTGTTGCTCGGCGCCGGTTTGCAGTTGCAGGGCACGGCGTTCGACACCATGGTCGCCAGTTACCTGCTCGACGCGGGCGAGCGTTCGCACAATCTCGATCAGCTGGCGCTGAAGTACCTGGATCATCAGACCACCAAAATCGACGAGTTGATCGGCAAGGGCAAGTCGCAACTGCGGATGGATCAGGTCCCCGTGGCGGCGGTGGGCGACTACGCGGCCGAGGACGCCGACGTGCCCCTGCGACTGATGCCGCTGTTGGAAGAGCGGCTTGCCGCGGAGCAGCTGACCGAGCTCAACGAAGCGGTCGAGACGCCGCTGATTGAGGTGCTGGCCGAGCTGGAATACCGCGGGGTGTACGTCGACGTCGAGCGATTGGCCGAACTGAGCGAACTGTACACTGCGCGACTGGGGGCGCTGGAGGTCGAGATCGAGGAGCTCGCCGGCCACCCGCTGAACATTGCTTCGCCGAAGCAGCTTGCGGAGTTGTTGTTCACCGAGCTGGGGCTGCCGGTCATCAAGAAGACCAAAACGGGCGCCAGCACCGACGCCAGCGTGCTGGAGGAGCTCGCCCCGCTGCACCCGCTGCCCGCGAAGATCGTCGAGCACCGGCAATACGCCAAGTTGCTAGGCACTTACATCGACGCGCTCCCCAAGCTGGTCCACCCGCAGACGGGCCGCGTCCACTCTTCGCTCAACCAGGTGGTGGCGGCCACGGGGCGGCTTAGCTCCAATAACCCCAACCTGCAAAACATCCCGATCCGCACCAAGGAGGGCCGCGAGATTCGCTCGGCGTTCAAAGCCGGGCAGCCGGGCTGGTTGCTCCTGGCGGCCGACTACTCGCAAATCGAGCTGCGCGTGCTGGCCCACTACACGGGCGACGAAACTCTGTGCGCGGCGTTTGCCAACGACGAGGACATTCACCGCCTGGTCGCGTCGCAGGTGAACGACGTGGCGATGGACGAGGTCACCCCCGAGATGCGTCGGGCCGCCAAAGCGGTCAACTTCGGCATCATCTACGGGCAAAGCCCCTTTGGGCTGGCAAAGGCCCTGGGCATTTCCAAGGACGAAGCAGCGGCGTTCATCGACGCGTACTTCGCCAAGTACCCCGGCGTGCTGGAGTTCTTTGTCGAAACGCTCGCCGGGTGCCGCCGTCGGGGTTTCGTCTCGACGCTGCTGGGCCGCAAACGCAAGGTCGACGGCGTGCGCGAGCCGACGCCCGACTTCCGCGAGGCCAGCGGCGCACTGCGGCAGCTCAACCTGCCCGAACGCACCGCGGTGAACACGGTCATCCAGGGCTCGGCAGCCGACCTTATCAAACTCGCCATGCTGCGCGTGCATCGCCGGCTGCGCGACGAAGGCTCGCCTGCGGCGATGCTGCTGCAGATTCACGACGAACTGCTGTTCGAAACGCCCCCGGACCACGTCGAAACGCTCGCCAAGCTGGTGGCCGAGGAAATGACCGGCGTGATGGACCTCAGCGTGCCGCTGGCGGTCGACGTAAAGGTGGGGCCCAACTGGGCGGAATGCGAATGAGGCGGGAAGCGAGGCTTGAGACGCGGGACGCGGGGCGTGACAATGCCTTCTCCCGACCCGCGCCCCGTACCCCGCAACCCGCGCCCCTTCCATGAAAATCATCGGACTCATTGGCGGGATCGCGAGCGGTAAATCGGCCGTGGCGGCGGCGCTGCGCGATCTGGGGGCCGTGGTGCTCGACGCCGACGCGGCGGTGCGTCAGCAGTTTTCCGACCCGGAGGTCTGCCGGCTGCTGGCCGAGCGGTGGGGCGCCGACGTGCTGGACGACACCGGGCAACCCCGCCGCGGCGCGATCGCGGCCCGGATTTTCGCCCCCTCACAGGAGGGGGCGGCCGAGCGGCGGTGGATCGAGTCCGTACTGCACCCGCGGGTCCGCCGCGAATTCGAGGCGGAACTGGCCCGGCAGCGCGAGTTGGGCTGCCAGGCGGCGGTGGTCGACGCGCCGCTGCTGCTGGAGGCCGGCTGGGCTCCGCTGTGCGACCAGCTAATCTGGGTTGAGTGTCCGGAGGCGACCCGTCGCGCCCGGGCGGCCGCGCGAGGCTGGCCCGAGGGGGAATTCGAGCGGCGAGAAGCGGCCCAGATGCCGATAAAACAGAAGCAGGCGTTTGCCACCTGGACCGTCGATAGCGGCGGCTCGCTGGCAGATTTGGCCGCCCAAGTGGCTGCTTTTTGGTCCGCGCGGGTTGCCGACGGATTCGAAGGTTAGCCCCAGTCCCACGGCCTCCCGGCACGCGCGAGCGTCTGCGTCGTGTTGTCGAACCAGTTGGCACGTCACCGCGACCGCGTGGCGTTCCGGCCGCGGGACGGCCAACGGGCTCCCAATCGGCGTTTTTGAGGCACGCAATTCCCGCAGATTTTTCACCTTGCGCTTTGCATAGTCGTTTCCGCTTGGCATACTGAGTTTTGTGACGATTGCTCCGCCTGCCGTGGTCCCGCCTTCCCTGCCCGGCAATTGAGATCCCCCTCGGTCCCTCCGACCGCGAGTTCGTGGGGCAAGCGTCCCACCCGCACATTGCCGTATTCGCGCTCGCCATTCGGCGAGCTCGCCGCATCACTTTCCTTCCTCCCGCCGTTTCCTACCCCAACCCGCCATCCCGCCGTCGGGCCTTCCGTGCGCCGACGCCCCCTCTCTTATCGTTTGCCTCCTAGGAGTTTGATTTCATGGCCGAGACCAGCAATCGCGGTCCGCGACACGGTCGTCATCAGGGCCCGCCGGCCCGCCGCCGCTCGTACACGTCCTCTTCGCCCGAAGGGATCGATCCCCAAACGCTCGCCCAGTTGGAACGCGAGGAACCGCTCTCCTTTGCCGAGGAACTCGACAAAGCGGCCGAGCGCGTGCGCCGCATTGGCAAGAACATCGAGCGGACCGACAAGCCCGATCAAAACGTCCATGTCGCCGCGCTGCAGCGGATGAGCATGCCCGAGTTGATCGAGGTCGCCGAACAAGAGCAGATCGAAGAGGCCGGCAGCCTCAAGAAACAGGATCTGATCTTCCGGATTCTCAAGGCGCGCGTGAAGCTCGACGGCATGATGTCCGGCGAGGGGACGCTCGAGATTCTGCCGGACGGGT
>JAGQOU010000401.1 GCA_020427145.1 Planctomycetales bacterium
CCCTGGCTCGGCAGAGCCTCGCACTCCCGGCTGCTGATGCGCCATGTGGTTTGGGGACCAAGGGTGGTGAATTCACGATCAATTCGATGGCGATCGGCGCCAACTCGCGTGAAAAAAATTCTGCTGCGAGTTGAAACCGCGAAATGCTGCCGGTTGTTCAAGCGGCGAGCGACCGAGTTTGTCGCACTGGCCGCGGTTCGGCTCCTGTCATCGGCAATCGCGATGCGCCGAGCGGACCGGCACGCTGTTTGCACCCGAAGAATCCGTTCGCGATGGCTCTTTCGCGAACTAGAATTAACCGGTAAGGTTCCGCTCCCTTGGAAAGACGAGGGCTTCGCAGGAGGGCGCAAGCCGCTGCGAGGAAACTTGGCTCACGCCGCGGGCGTTGGCCGCCCGATAACTACCCACGCGACCGGCAGGCCTTGCCTGAGGGCCGCGGACGCCTAAGATACTCAGCCCGTTCAATGCTTCGCTGCTGTTGGCCCGTCGGGCTGCGGTGGCGAGGCGCCAAGCCAAACTTCCTGGTCAAGATTCCGGCGGGAGGACCAATTTTTTGGATCGGCCCGTTTCGAACCATGGCGGTGCGCAGCACCGTCCGAGGCGCGCCTTTCTTCCAGCGACTCCACCCAGTCGCAATCGGACCGGAAGTTTGATTTACGAAAGAGGCCGCGGCCCAGCGCAAGCAGGGTTCGCGGCCTTTTTTGTGCGCGCTGGGCGCTCGCCGGGGCAAGCGCAGGGCGAGACGAGGGGCAGTGAGGTGTCGCCCAACCGGTACGCGTCGCCCCTCCCTTGGGTACAAAAACGGAAATCCCTGCCCAATTCTGCGCGAATCCGCAGTTTTTTGGCCAAGGATCGGTAACGCACGGGCGTACTACCCGCTACCCTCATTAGCGCGATGCTGCGCCGGCCGCGTTGCCGTTCTGGGCGTTTCCGCGACCGTTAACTCAAGCCACCGAGAGTCTTTGCCATGTTACGTCGCCCCCAACCGCTGGCGTCCCTCGCGTGTTGCCTGCTTGTCGGCCTGGCCGGTTGTTCCGGCGGCAGCCAGGAGAGCCCCGAGGCGTGCTTCAACGGCTTTCGCTCTGCGATGGCAGCGGGGGATTACCCGACCGCACTGTGCAGTTTCTCGGACGAAACGCAGGACCTTTTCGCCGCTGCGCTCGTGCTGGTGAAGCCGACGTTGCAAATGATGCAGTCGATGGGCGGAGAAGAGGATCCGAAGCTCACGGAAGTGGTGGCAACAATCAGCAGCATCTACGAAAAACATGGCGTGGCGGACGCCAAGACAGCGTCAATGCTCGAGAAGATGGGCGGGCCCATGGGCATTATGTTGAAGATGAATATGGGACAGGCTCCTACTGACGCCGAAGTGGCCAACGTCGCCGACGTCGTCGACAACAAGCCTGGATTCATTCTCGATATGGTCCAAGCCCTCGCCAGCTTGGACCCGGGAAACAGCGAGGCGCCTAATCTTCAGGAAATGATTGAAAAGCTGGCCGCGGCCAAGCTTGTCGACGTGAAGATCGACGGCGACAAGGCGACCGCCAAAATCGAAGGCGATGGTGAGCTTTCCGACGAAGTGACATTCCGCAAAACGGCCGAAGGGTGGAAGTTTCACATCGACCTCCAGGCCCTCGCCGCTAGCCGCCGCGACGAAATGGAAATGGGCGAGTTGGAAATGGGCGAGATGAATATGGAAGAATTCGGCGACGCGGCTGGCGACGAAATGGAAATGGACATTGAGGAGTTCGACGCCAACGGCGCGACCGAGGAGATGGAGTTCGACGCGAACCCCGCCGAGTTCGAGGCGGACGAAGAAGCCGTCGCGAAGTAACTCGCAAGAGTGCGTCCATGGCAGATCAACGCGGCGCGCCGCCGGCGATCAAGTCTGATCGCGGCTGACAGGGCAGGTGGCTCTGTGAGCCGCGAGTTGACTAACTCGCCGGCGGCGTTGCGTTTGATCGCGCCGCAGCACACCGCGTCGCGTCACGGCCCGGCGAGTCGCATCGCCAGGTCGAGCAGCGTGACCAGGTCCAGCGCGTTGTGCATCAGCACCTGGTCCATCTCGCGGGTGAAGCCCGTTCGCACGTACTGCTGGTACGCCGCGGGGATTTGGCTGCCGGGGATGTCGTCGCCGCGGCGGCGACCGCAGATGTGCGTCTCCAGCGTTTGCAGTCGGCAGTCGGGCAGCGCGTGGCGCCAGCGGCGCCGCGCGGGGTGCAGCAGGTCGACGTGCCGCGGCTGCGGCGCCACGCGACCGCGAAACAGCAAGTGCCGCGCCGTGCGATCGGCGACCATCGGCCAGTCGAAACTCTTGCCGTTGAAGGTGACCAACACCGTGCGCTCGGTCACGCGCTGCCAGAGACTCGCCAGCACGGCCTGCTCCTCGGCGTAGTTGCGCGCGAGCAACAGTTCCACGCAAAGCCGCCCGTCGACCGCGCGCAACACTCCGGCCAAGAACAGCGCGCTGCCGGCCAGTCCGCACGTTTCCAAATCGAGCAGCAGCGCGTCGCCGGGGAACGCTTCGAGAAACGCCACCAGATCGGGCTCGGCAAACGCCTGCATCCCGCTGGCCCGGCAGAGTTCCGCCGCGGCGGCCAAGCGCTGGTGGCCCGCCGCGACGAGCCGCTCGCCCGCGGGCCACAGTTCGTCGACCGGCAACACGACCCGCCAATGTTCGCCGGCGTCGTTGGCAACCGCATCGCCGCGCCGCACGAGCCCCGGCAGCGTTTTCACGACTTTCGCCAGCCGCGGATTGCGCGCTTGCGACGACGGGGTCGCGGTCGTCGCCGCCCCGGCCGAACGCGCAGCGGGCGACGAAGTCGCGGCCGGCATCGGCCCGCGATTGAGCTGCTCCAGGCTACGGCGCAAATGGTCGGAATCCATAGCGCTCTATCATCCGCGGGGAGCGCAGTGGCGGCAATGGCAGCTTTCGCGGGCGACGCGGCGACCGCTACGGGCTCCGCGTCCACTGTCGTTCTTGCTGCACGGCTGCGGCTTTGCGGTCGAGCCACCCCTCGACGCGCCCCCGTCCCGGAAATAACAACGCGATGGCGACGAGCAGCGCGCCCATGACGCCCACATTGATCATTTGCCCTTCGCTGAGATAGGCGATGCCGTTGAGAAACGCGGCGCCTTCGAGCAACGCGCACGCGATGATCAAACGCACTTGGTAACCCCCGCACAGCGCGGGAACGTCGCCCAGTTCGTCGGCGTCATCAGCGGGGACGGCGGCGACCAGAGCCTGTTGCTGGGCCGCATCCATGATCCGCGATAAGACGTTGGCCGCGACGAACGCGATGACGCCCCCCGCCACCCCGGCGTAGGTGAGCACGGTCATGTCGTCCGGCCCCGGCTGATGCGGATGGAGCACGGTGAGCAGCACCACGGCAAAGACGCTCACGCCCGCCAGCATGCCGAGCCAAATGATCTGCATGACGCGGATGGGTTGACGCGCATAATTGCGCTGGCGATCGGTGAGCATGGGGTGGGCCTGTGCGGTTCGAGCCAAACCCGCACGAGCCAACGGGGCTCGCGCGAGCGCAAAACAGGGCGGTTCGCGACGTGCCGATTGTAAACCCGACGCCCCTGCGCGACAGCGCCGATCATTCCCCCGCAGCGGCCGGGCTGGCAGCCCGCAAAGGAGCCGCCGGCGACGCCGCGCCGCCGCAGAGCAGTTCGACCAACCGCAACGTCGCCTGCTTGTTGGGCATGGGATGGCCGCGGGTCAGGTCGGGGTCGCTGTGAATCGCGGGCCGCAGATTCGGCAGGCCGACGCAGCTCGGGCACCCTGCGTCGCACGGGCAACTGGCCACCATGTCGCGGCAGATGGCCAGCAGCTGATCGACAAACTGGAAGCCCTTCTCGCTGTAGCCCAGTCCGCCGGGGTAGCGATCGTAGACGATCATCGCCGCCCGGCCGAGGTTTTGGCTGTCGACCACGCCGCCCAGATCGCGACTGTCGCACATCGCCACCAGCGGCAGCGCCACCACCGCGAGATTGCGCAGCCCGGTGAGCCCCTCGCTGGCGCGCAGGCCGGCCAGCTTGAGCTCGCGCCGCAGGTCGTCGTCGGGCGACAGCCAAAACGCCGTCGTCGCGAGCTGCTGCGGGGGGATGTCGACCGGCCCCAGGCCGATGTTCTCGCGGGTGGCGAATTTGATTTTCTTGAAGGCGACTGTTTGCCACGAGACCTCGACGTCGCCGTAGGCGATCAGCGCGCGCTCGGCGGCGACGGGTTGCGTTGGCTGTGCGCCGCGGGCGGGGACGCCGCGGCTCGCCTTGGGGGCCGTGTGAGCCGCGGCGTTTTCGTCGTCGTTGCCGTGCTTCGCCCGCGTTGATGTGATCCGTACGTTGCTCTCCAGTACGGCTTGCGTGTAGTAGTCGGTCTCGCGCCGCTCGACGTAGGCGACTTTCCCCGCCAGATCGAGTTCGCGCACCAGGTACGTCTCGCCGTTGTGCAAATAGATCGCCTCGGGATAGACCAGCTCGGGCGCGCTGATCGAGTCGACGTTGGCGATGACCGAGCCCGGAATCGAATGGGGAAGGAGGAATGGAGAATGGGGAATGTTTGAAGCAACGTCCGGATTGCTTTTCACCTTCCCCATTCCCCATTCCCTATTCGGCATTCCGCTTTCGACCAACACGATGCTGAACGTGTTGTCGCTCATGTGCCGTAGGCTTACTCCCACTGAGGGGTTCTGCCCGCCGGGGTGGTAGTAGTCGCCGCGCACTTCGGCGAGTTGCTCGTCGCCGCACAGCGCCTCGACGATCGGCCGACTCAACGGGCCGAACGTCGCGAAATCGTCGGCGGTGAGCGGCAGCTCGAACGCGGCGCTTTTGAGGTGCTTGGCCAGCACGTACGGGTTGTCGGGGTCGACGACCGCTTGCTCGGGCGATTGGGCGAAGAAATAGTCGGGCCGCCGCAGCAGGTACTGGTCGACCGGGTCGTTGCCGGCGAGCAGCACGGCCAGGCTCTCGTCGGTGCGCCGGCCGCTGCGCCCCGCTTGTTGCCAGCAGCTGGCGATCGTGCCGGGATAGTTCACCAGCAGCGCCACGTCGAGCGACCCGATGTCGATGCCCAACTCCAGCGCGTTGGTCGCGGCGACGGCCCGCAACCGACCCGCGAACAGGTCCTGCTCGATCTCGCGGCGTTCGTTCGGCAGGTAACCGCCGCGATAGGCCCGCACCTTGTCAGCGTGGGGCGAGCGCTCGTCGGTCAGCGCCTCGCGGACGTAGCGATGGATGAGCTCCGCGGCCTGGCGGGTGCGCGTGAACGCCAGCGCTTGCGCGTCGGCGTCGATCGCCTCGGTCATCCACGACACGGCGTCGTCGTTGGCGCTGCGGCGGGCGAGCGCGTCGTTGCCCAGCGGCGCGGGGTTCCACAGCGCGAAATATTTGCGTCCCCGCGGCGAACCGTCGCGGTCGACCACCTGCACCGCGCGGCCGACGAGCCGGCTGACCAACTCGCCGGGGTTGGCAATCGTGGCGCTGGTGGCCATGAACGTCGGGTTGCTGCCGTAATGCCGACACACCCGCAGCAACCGCCGCAGCACGGCCGACACGTGGGCGCCCAGGATGCCGCGATAAGTGTGAACCTCGTCGATCACCACGAACCGCAGCTCAGCAAAGAACTGCGCCCACTTGGGGTGGTAGGGCAGAATCGCCGCGTGCAGCATGTCGGGGTTGGAGAGCACGAGGTTCGCTTCGCTGCGAATGCGCCGCCGCTGGGCCGTGGGCGTGTCGCCGTCGTACACGCCGGGCCGCACCGCCGCGGCCACGGCCTTGTCGTCGCTCACCAGATCCAGCAAGTTTTTGAGTTGGTCCTGGGCGAGCGCCTTGGTGGGAAAGAGGTACAGCGCCCGCGCGGCCGACTGATCGCTGAGCGCCGCTTCCAGAATCGGCAGGTTGTAGCACAGCGTCTTGCCGCTCGCGGTGCCGGTGACGACGACAAAGTCGCGATCCGCACGCGCCGCTTCGAGTGCTTCGACCTGGTGGCAGTAGAGCTGCTCGACGCCGCGCGCCGCAAGCAATCGCGCCAGTGCCGCCGGCAGCGGTGCGGCCGGCTCGGCAAACTCCCCGTCCCGCGGCGGCAAGATCTCCACGTGCTCCAGCTGCCCCGCGTAATCGCGGCGGGACTTCATCCGTTCCAACAGGGCAGCGACGTCCATGTTCGTTGATCTCCTGCGGTGTATGATCCGTCTGCGATCGGTCGGCCCAATGCGAGGGCGAGGCTCTGCCGAGCGCGTGGCATCGTCCTTGCGAGCAAGACCAGGCTCAGCCGAGCTTCGCCCTCCCGCTGCGGCGAGACACTAAACAGGCGTGCAGTATAGCAATCGGCCGCCAACGAGGGCAAGTTGAGTGAAACCGCGGTAGTGATACCGTTTGCCCAGGAGGGGTGGGTGGCTGGGGACGTAGCGAAGCGAAGCCCCCAGGAACGCCACTGGGGGCTCCCTGCGGTCGTCCCCAGCCACCCCCGATTGAATTCAAACGGTATCACTACCGAAACCGCTGGCGCCGCGACGCTTTTGACCGATTCGGCTCCGCGGCGGAATTCCGCCGTGATTTGGCAACATTGACCCGCAACCGACGAATTGCCAGCGCGGCGCTGGCGTCACGAGTCGCAGCCGCGAGACCCACCCGCGAACCTCTGGCGGACCCCGCTCAGCATGAAGACCAAACTCATAATCGCCGCGGTGGCAATCGGCGTCGCGGCGGCGGTCGCTTGGACGCTAGCGTTGCGGCCCGGGCCAAGTCTCATTATCCCGCCGCCCGCGAACAACGCCTACGACGTCTTCATGGAGGCGGCGACGCGAATCGACCCCGGGGTTGATTCCTGGAATGACGTCGACGAAGAAAAGCTACGGGGCCTGGTCGCCGCCAACGCCGCGGCCCTGGCGGACGTCCGCCGCGCGTTGGACGGCGAGAGTTGCGTGCCGATCGCCGTCGACGATGAAACAATCGACCCGGTGCAGGCGGCGCTCGACCGCGACAAGAATGTGATACGCGTCGGCCGCGCCTTTCTGGCCGCCAGCCGGCAAGCGGAACTGGACGGCGACGTCGCGGGCAACGCGGCGACGCTCGTGGATCTGCTGCGGTTCTCGCAGGCCGCAGCACGGGGCGGATTGGGCGTCGACTGCATGCGCGGGGCGGCGTTTGCGACGGCCGCCCAGGAACGCTTGGCGGAACAGGCGCCCTCGTTCGACCAGGCCGTGGCTCGAAGCGTGTTAGAGCAGCTCGCGAAGATTCCTCTGCCGGCCGAGGACGCGGCGACCGTCGTCGATCGCGACATTGCCGTCGTTATGAATCATCACGGCGCCGTGGATCGGCTGATGCTCAGCACAGTTGTCAACTCGCAGCGACAGCAATCTCTCAAGGCGTTGGAAGCGGTGCAGGACCGGGTCGCGGTTGCGGCGGCCGTGTTGAAGATCCGCCTCGCGGTGCGGCTCTTCCAACTTGACAACGACCGGCTCCCGCAAAAGCTCGTGGAGCTTGTGCCGGAGTACCTGCCCGAGCTGCCGGGCGACCCGGCCGCCGACGCCGACTTCGAGTACGAAGTCGACGGCGACGAATACCAGTTGCATCGCCCGCCGGCGAACGATTTGGACGACAAAGACAAATAGGCGTGGCGCCGGCGCGACCGCCGGGCGCGGTCTTGCGGCGGTCGCCTACTGCATCTCCTCGATCGGCTTGACCTTGTCGCCGATGCGCTTCGCCGGCGGCTTGGCCTGCTTGCCGTGGATCGGCTTCCACTCGCGGATCCAAATGTTGCGGAACCGCACGGGATTGCCGTGGTCCTGCAGGCGAATCGGCTGGGCCGAGTCGTGCGGCCAGTACGTCGGGGGCGAGTGAAAGAACGTGCTGCCCTTCACTTCGGTGTGGTTTTGGATCAGCACGCCGTTGTGCAGCGCCGTGATATAGGCGGGCGACTCGAGCGACCCGTCGGCGCGAAATCGGGGCGCCGTCCAGATGACGTCGTACACGTTCCACTCGCCGGGCGGGCGCATGGCGTTCACCTGCGGCGGCTGCTGCTTGTACAAGGCGCCCGCCTGGCCGTCGAAGTAGGTTTTGCTTTTGTAGGAATCGAGCACCTGCAGTTCGTACGGGCCGAAGAACACGCCGCTGTTGCCGCGGCCTTGGCCTTCGCCCGTGGCGGGCGTGGGGGCCGACCACTCGATGTGTAGCTGGCAGTCGGCGAACGGCTGCTTGGTGGAGATCTCGCCCTGGCCCACCACCATGGCCCCGTCGACGATCTTCCAGTTCTCGGCGCCGTTCCAGGCCGACAGGTCCTTGCCGTCGAACAGCACGACCGCGTCCGAGGGAGCGCCCCCAGGCTCGGCGGCCGGGGTCACGACCGGCGGCTCCGGCCACTCGACGCCGGGGTAGTACTCCAGGGCCGCGGCGGGGCGGGCGACGCCCGCGGCCAACAGGGCGGTCAGGACGAGCAGGGCGATCGAATGGGGCGGGCGAACAACGCAATTCGGGCGATTCATTTCGATGAGATTCTTCGTTCGAGAAAAAAAGGGGGGGAGTTTCGGCGGGGGACCGCTCCGGGGAATTCGCAACTATGGCAAGAGCCGATTATGGGTCGTCGCCGCCCGGCCCGCAACAAAGTCCGCCGCCGAGTCAGGAGAACTGCAAAGTCCTTTTTCCCTTGGTTTCCAACCGCCAAGTGCGCCAAGAAGGAACCACGACGACACAACGAACACGACGGAAAATCACGAGTTTTGGTCGTCGTG